>DASUDA010000059.1:0-8202 GCA_036275835.1 bacterium
TGTGCGCCCTCCTATTCTCTCGTGAGGGGGGCGGCCCGGATGCTGGACGGGAACGCGCGGATCGTCTCGCTGGAGCCGCGCGGGCTCCAGGACATCCTGGACAATATCCTGCTCGTCGGAGACCTCACCGGAGCGCAGGAGAGGGCGGCGGAGGTGGTCGGCCGCCTCCGCCGCCGGATGGATGCCGTCGCGGCGCGGGTCGCGGGCCCGCGCCCGTGCGTCGCCTGTCTGGAGTGGTTCGCCCCCCTCTATGTCGGCGGGCATTGGGTGCCGGAGATGGTCGCGATGGCCGGAGGGGTCGACGTCCTGGGGGTGGCCCGCGAGCCATCGCGGATGGTGGAGTGGAGCGCGCTGTGCGCCGCGCGCCCCGAGGCGCTCACCCTGATACCGTGCGGCTTCGACATCGCCCGCGCGCGCGCCGAGATCCACCTGCTTTCTGATCGTCCCGGCTGGGAAGACCTGCCCGCCGTGCGCGCAGGCCGCGTCTACCTGACGGACGCCTCATCGTATTTCAACCGCCCCGGCCCACGCATCATCGACGGCCTGGAGATCCTGGTGGGGCTCCTCCACCCCGCCTCTGCCGCCGCGCCTCTGCCGGCGGGGGCGGCGGAAAGGCTCTGAGGGGCTCCGGAAGGGGGACGCGTGTGGAGTTTGGTGTGACGCTGCCCGGGACCGGTCCACTCGCAACGCCTGAAGCGCTGACGGCGGTCGCCACGCGGGCCGAAGCCGCGGGCTTCACTTCGCTATGGGCGACAGACCACGTGGCGATTCCCGTGCAGTCCGCGAGCCGCTACCCGTATAGCGCGGATGGCCGCATGCCGTGGACCCCGACGATCCCCTACCTCGACGCGCTCACTGCATTGAACTGGGTCGCCCCGGTCACCCGACGGGTCCGCCTCGGGACCTCGATCCTCGTGCTGCCGATGCGTCCTCCGCTGCTCGTGGCCAAAACGGTGGCAACCCTCGACCATCTCTCCGGGGGACGGATGATCCTGGGGGTGGGCATCGGGTGGCTGGCGGAGGAGTTCGCGCTCCTCGGCCAGTCATTCCGCGATCGCGGGCGCCGCACCGTCGAGGCGATCCGGGTCATGAAGGCGTGCTGGTCAGACGATCCCGTGAGTTTTCGGGGGCGATTCTATCACCTGCCGCCGTTCGCGATGGTTCCCAAGCCGGCGCAGGGAGCCCGTCTGCCCGTCCTGGGCGGGGGCGAGAGCGATGCGGCGCTGCGGCGCGTCGCGGAGGCGTGCGACGGCTGGCATCCGCTCGGCCTGACACCGGATCAGGTCAAGGACCGGCTCAGCCGGCTCGCGGAGTTCACGGCCCGGGCCGGGCGGTCGATGGCCGACCTCTTCCTCACCGCGCGCACGGGACGGACCATCGCGCTCACCCGTGACGTGGCGGCCCGGTACGAAGAGGCCGGCGCCCGGGTGGTCGTGGCGGACGTGGATTACAGGCAGGTCACCCTGGCTGACGCGCTCGCGCACATCGAGAGGCTGGCGGGCGAACTGCGCCTCTAACGAAGCACGGGTCCGCGGTCAACGGGCCCGGCCGGCTTCCCGGTCGCTGTACTGGAGCCGGTACAGCTTCGCGTAGATCCCTCCGCGCCTCAGCAGGCTCTCGTGCGTCCCCTCCTCGGCGATCCGCCCTTTGTGCAGCACGATGATCCGGTCCACGTGCTGGATCGTGGAGAGCCGGTGGGCGATGATGATGGAGGTGCGGCCGCGCAGCGCGGTGGCCATCGCCCGCTGGATCAGCGCTTCGGTCTCGGCATCCACGCTGCTTGTGGCCTCATCGAGGACGATGAGGATCTCCGGGTTCGCGGCGAGGGCCCGCGCGAAGGCGATGAGCTGTTTCTGCCCGACGGAGAGCCCGGCGCCGCGCTCCCGGAGCTCGGTCTTGTAGCGGTCCGGCAGCGCCTCAACGAACTTCTGAACCCCGGTGCGCTCGGCCGCCCGGCGAATCTGCTCGCCCGTGATCGCCGGATTGCCGAGGCTGATGTTGTCCTCGATCGTCCCCGAGAAGAGGAAGACGTCCTGCAGGACCAGCCCGATGTGCCGGCGCAGCTCGCGCTGGCGGACCCGCCGGAGATCAACCCCGTCGAGGAGGACCTGTCCCCGCTGGGGATCGTAAAACCGGACCAGGAGGTTGATGATCGACGTCTTGCCGGCTCCCGTGTGCCCGACGAACGCCACGCGCTCCCCGGGCTGAATCACAAACGACACACCCCGCAGCGCCCACCCGGCGTCCTCTTCGTAGGCGAACCACACGTCCCGGAACTCGATCGTCCCGCGGACGGGGGGCAGAGGGGCAGGATCAGAAGGGTCCTGCACCGTGACCGGTTCGTCGAGGACGCGAAAGATCCGTTCCGACGACGCCATCGCCGCCTGGAGAATGTTGTATTTGTCCGCCAGGTCGCGGATCGGGTCGAAGAAGCGCTCCGCGTACTGGATCGCCGCGACCAGCACGCCCAGCGTCGCGGCTCCGCGGAGGGCCTGGCCTCCGCCGTACCAGAGGAGAATCGCGACGCCGACCGTACCCAGCACCTGAATCGCCGGATAGAACTGCGAGAAGTTCTGCGTCGCGTCCAGGTTGGCGTCCCGGTGCCGCGTGTTCAGGTCGTCGAAGTCGCGGAGGCTGCGGCGTTCCTGGGTAAACAGCTGCGTCACGGTCATGCCCATGATGTGCTCGTTGAGATACGCGTTGATGCGCGCCAGCCGGGTGCGGATCGCCCGATAGGCTTCGCGGGAGCGGATCCGGAACCGCTCGCTGATCGCGTAGACGACCGGCAGCACGGAGAACGTCGCGAGGGCCAGCCGCCAGTCCATCCACAGCATGACGCCCATGATGCCCACGAGCATGAAGGCGTCCCCGAAGATGGCGACCACGCCGGAGGTAATCAGCTCGTTGAGCGCGTCGACGTCGTTCGTCACACGCGTCACGAGCCGCCCCACGGGCGTGCGGGTGAAGAAGCCGGTGGAGAGGTCCTGGAGGTGCGTGAACATCTGCATCCGCAGGTCCGCCATGACGCGCTGGCCCACGAACTGCATGAGGTAACTGTGGGACCAGCGGGCCAGAAACCCGGCTCCCAGGATGAGCAGGTAGACGGCGGCGAGACCCGCGAGGCCGTGCAGGTCCGCCACGCTGCCGCCGGTTCCCCCCTGAGGGGCGATGTAGCGGTCGATCGCGATCCGGTAGAGAGAGGGGCCGGCCAGGTCTGCGAGCGAGGCGACCAGCAAGAGGGCGATCGCGAGGGCCACGGGCCCTCGGTACGGGCGCACGTATCCGATCAGGCGGCGGATCAGGCGGGCGTCGTACGTCTTCCCCAGAATCGGGTCTTCCTCGACGTGGATGCTCATGACGGCGGGGGCCCATCCTGCCCGGGATCGTCCGCTTCCAGCGCCTCGCGGAGGAGCTGCTTCTCGTAGAGGTCCGCGTAGAGGCCCCCGAGCGCCAGGAGCGACGCGTGCGTCCCCTGCGCGACGATCCGGCCGTCGCTCAGAACGACGATCCAGTCGGCGTCCTGGACCGTCGAGATCCGGTGCGAGATCACGATGCTCGTGCGGGTGGCCATGACCGCATGCAGCCGGCGGAGGATCTCGCGCTCGGTCTGGGTGTCCACGCTGCTCAGGGCGTCGTCGAGGATCAAGATCCCCGGATCGCGGAGCACCGCCCGGGCCAGCGCGGCGCGCTGCTTCTGGCCGCCGGAGAGAGTGACGCCCCGCTCCCCGATGATCGTGTCGTACCGGTGGGGGAACTCTTCGACATCCGCGGCGAGCTGCGAGACCTCCGCGGCGTCGGCGACGCGGTGCCCGTCGCCGGAGTCCGCGCCGAAGGCGATGTTCTCGTACAGGGTGTCGGAGAACAGAAAAGTCTCCTGGGGGACGAACGCGATCGCGCGGCGGAGCGACTCGAGCGAGATCTGCCGGGCATCACGCCCGTCGATCAGGACCTGTCCCTCGGTCGGGTCGTACAGGCGCGGGATGAGCTGCACGAGCGCGCTCTTCCCGGATCCCGTGGGGCCGACGATCGCCACGGTGCGCCCCGCCGGGATCACGAGGTTGATTCCGCGGAGCGCCTGCCGGCCGTCGAACGCGACGCCGACATTCCGGAACTCGATCTCTCCCCGCGCACGGGCGAGGATGACCGGATCGCGGGGGTCTTTGATCTGCGGCGCAGTCGCGAAGATCTCGTCCAGGCGGTCCATCGAGGCCCGCCCCTGCTGCCACAGGTTTGTCACCCACCCCAGGGCGATCATCGGGAAGCTCAGACGGGTCAGGTAGTAGGAGAACTGCACCATCTGGCCGAGCGTGATCCGGCCCCGGATGACCTCGCTCCCGCCCTGCCACAGCAGGACGACGGAGGCGACCCCGAGGATGAGGCCGATCGCCGGCCACAGCGCGCCCTGAACGCGGGCCAGCCGGAGGTTCGTGACCACGACCCGTTCGGCCTCGTTCCGGAAGCGGGTGGTCTCCCCTTCCTCCCTGGAAAAGGCTTTGATCACCCGGATGCCGCTGAAGCTCTCCTGGGCGCGCGTGGAGAGCGCGCTGAACTGCGCCTGCACCTCGTCGAAGCGCCGATGAATCTCCCCTCCGAGGACCAGAAACAGCAGCGTCACGAGCGGCAGGATGACCATCGTCCAGGCCGTCAGCGGGGGGCTGATGGAGAGCATGAAGGCCACCGACGCGAAAAGCATGACGGCCGTGGAGACGGAGCGCATGAGGCCGGCTCCGGCGAGCCTCTGGACCGCCCGGATGTCGTTCACGGCCCGGGCCATGAGATCGCCCGTGCGGATGGTCTGAAAGAACCCCATGGGCATTCGCTGCAGGTGGGCAAAGTAGTCGTGCCGGAGGTCCGCCTCGATCCGGTGAGCCGCACCGAGGATCTGCATCCTCATCAGGTAACTGAAGCCGGACTCTCCGATGGCCAGCGCAATCAGCGCGCCTGCGTACATCGCCAGCCGGGCGGAGGAGACGCCGAGGCGGATTCCGTCGACGGCGAACTTCAACACCCACGGAGAGAGCTGAGCCATGCCGATCGACGCCACGGAGGCGGCGTAGCCGATGAGGTAGGCGCGTTGGTAGCGGCGGACGTAACTCCAGAATCTGCGGCTGCGCATGGTGACCTGTGGTGAGGATTATACCGTCCGGCCGGACGCGGGGAAAGTCACCGGGAATTCGCCGGCGGGGTTACGTCTTGCGTGTCAGGAGGACGCCGTCGCGCAGGGGGATGATCGTGCTGATAAAGTCCGGGTCCGCGAAGACCGCGGCGGTGAACTGGCGGATGGAACGGGTGGCCGCGTCCGTGACCGCGGGATCGAGGACCCTGCCCCGCCAGAACATGTTGTCCACGAGCAGGAGCCCCCCGGATGCCAGATGCCGCTTGATAACCGGGAGCGATGCGGGGTATCCTTCCTTGTCGATGTCGCTGAAGATGATATCGAACTCCCCGTCTGTGCGCCCCAACTCCTCGACGGCTTCCCGGACCCGGAACTGAACGAGATCCGCCAGCCCGAGGCGGCCGAGGTACTCCCGCGCCGCGCGGGAGAGGCGCTCATCCCAGACGACGTGGAAGACCTGGCCCCCTCCGTTGTCGCGGACACCCATCGCGAACCACGCGGTGGAGTACCCGAACCCAGAGCCCAGTTCGAAGACCCGGCGCGCTCCTCTGAGCCGCGTCAAGAGATAGAAGAGCTGGCCGACGACCGGGCCGACGATGGGAAACCGGGTGGACCGGGCGTGGGACTCCATCTCCTGAAGGATGG
This sequence comes from bacterium, assembly GCA_036275835.1. Taxonomy (GTDB): domain Bacteria; phylum Sysuimicrobiota; class Sysuimicrobiia; order Sysuimicrobiales; family Segetimicrobiaceae; genus DASUDA01. Next base: position 5,762 of record DASUDA010000059.1, read on the forward strand.
GAGGACGGGCCGGGATCAGGCCCTCGAGGTAGGCCGACAGGGCGGGCTGCGCGAGATCTTGATAGAGGTCCCGGCTCATTTATGGTCAGCCTCCCTCACGGTTCCCCGCATCGCCTCCCCCCCCAGGGGGTCCGAGAGCGTCCCGGCAGAGAACCGGTGTTCTATATAACTACGTTGGCCCTGTGCGGCCTTCCTGGCGCCGTGATGCCCGGAGTTTTCATGACACGATTCCGCAAGGTTGGCAAGAGAAGTCTGTAAGTTTGGCGGAAGTATCTCGCGTCACGAAAGTGGGCTTCCCGTGCACATTATAGGTAGAGGAAAACGAAGGAACCCGTGGTCGGGGGACAACCCTGAGTGAACGCTGAGGCCTTTGCGGGTCTCTACGACGTCCAGTATCCGCGGGTGTTTCGCTACCTGCTGGGGCGGCTTCGCGACGAGCAGGCGGCGGAAGAACTCGCGGCCGAGGTTTTCGCGACCGCGTTGGCCTCACTGCAGAAGGGTACTCAGCCGCGCCAGGTCGGAAGCTGGCTCGTGGGGATCGCCGATCATCTGGCGTCCCGCTACTGGCGAGAAAGACAGGCCGAGGAGGCGCCTGCCGGGTCGGCGCCGCTGGAAGAAGCCGATCCGGAGGAACTGGCGATCGGGCGCTTGGAGGGCGGCAAGCTGTGGGAGTGCGTAGGTGAACTCAGTCCGGAGCACCGCCAGGTTCTGCTTCTGCGGATCGTGGCCGGCCTGAGCGCGCGAGAAGTTGGCGAGATCATGAGCAGGTCAGAGGAAGCCGTCAGGAGTTTGCAGCTTCGCGCCCTTGCGATGCTGAGGCGCCTCTGGAAGGGAGAGCACACAGGTGCTGGACTTCCACACAGAGCAGGCTAGCGAGGCCCAACTGGCGGCGCTCCTCGGAGAGCTGCTGGAAGGAGAGGGAGCCGACGGCGCCAGGGGGGTGGCCGTTGAGCAGATGCCGGCAGAGATCATCGAGATGCGCGACGTGGCGCGCATGCTGCGGGCGGCCAGCCAGTCGGTGCCGCTACCGGAGGGGCGGCTCGCGGTGCGGCGGGCTCTCCTGGCGACTGTCCAGCCGAGCCGCACTGAGGGGACCCCGGTACGAGCGGCCTGGCGGCGGACCGGACGGTGGCTGGGTGTCGCCGCGGTGGCGGGGATGATCGTCGCGGCGTTCGGCCTGGGCGCCGGTCTGCTCGATGGCATTGCCTCACAATCGAATCCACTGTACGGTCTGCGCCTCGCGGTTAACCGGGTCCGTGTCGCGCTCATTCCGGTCGGGATGCAGCGGACGGGATCGCCGGCCGGATCCGCCCAGGCAGGGAAGGCGGAGATCGATGAGTTTGCCGCATCAGGATATGCCCGGTCTGCAGGCATCAGCGGATACCCGCTGGCCTACTTGTTTACTGGTGTGACGATCCCCTCGGCGCCTGGCGCAGAAGTCACGACCCAGGGGACCGTGGGAGGGCTGCCCGTGACGCTGTCGCTCACGACGGCGGCGGGGTGCGCCGCGGAAACCAACTGCGGTGTTTTTGAAGCGTGGGTCACCCCACTCCGTGGAACACTGGCCAGCGCAGAGTTTGGACAGATGAGGGGTACGTTCGTCTGCGCGGCGGGCGAGTGCAGGCTGACGCTTGTGAGTAAGACCGGGGTCTTCAATAGCATCAGCGCGTCCGTGTTGCGCCTGAACGCGGCGGGAGCGACCACCGGTCTTGCCGGGACGGGGTTCGCGTCGCTGGGAGACTGGGTGGCGACGGTTGAGCAGACGGCGGCGCAACTGAAGTCGGAGGGTCTGCTCCCGGTCGGGGTCACTGTCTCCGATCTGGCGAGCGAGGCGGCAACTAACCAGAGCGTTCAAAAGCGGCCTCCCCAGGGGCAGATTGGTGGCCCCGGAACGGGCGTGCCCACGGGCAGCTCCGGCAGCGGCCTCGGTGTGCTGGGGACCGGTTTGACCGGCACGAACGTGAGTGGCGGCGGCACAGGTGGTGTCAGCATCGGCAGCAGCGGTATAAGCGTAAGTACCAGCCCAAGCGGGACGCCGACCACGAGCACCAGCACGAGTAGTAGCGGCACGAGTACCAGCACGAGCGGGACGGCGACCACGGGCAGCGGCAGCGTGAGCGGGACGACGAGCACCGGCACGAGCAGCGGTAGTACGAGTACCAGCACGAGCGGGACGGCGACCACGGGCAGCGGCAGCGTGAGCGGGAGCACAAGCACCAGCACGAGCAGTGGCAGTACGAGTACCAGCACAAGCGGCACGGCGACCACGAGCAGCGGCACTGTGAGCGGGACGACGAGCACCGGCACGGGCAGCGGTAGTACGAGTACCAGCACGAGCGGGACGACGAGCACGAGCAGCGGCAGCGTGAGCGGGACGACGAGCACCGGCACGAGCAGCGGTAGTACGAGTACCAGCACGAGCGGGACGGCGACCACGGGCA
>DASUDA010000060.1:0-9493 GCA_036275835.1 bacterium
GACGCACACGGAGACCACCACCAAGCAGGATGTGACGATCGCAGCCAAGTAGCGACGAGCGGCCGACCCGTAGAGACACGGTCAAACCAGCGTCTACGCCCCTGCCCTCGGTTGCCGGGAGCGCGGGGGTAACGAGAGAAGCCCCCTCCCGGCACATTCATTTTTTGCTGCCCCAGGATCCCCCCGTCGACACTGCCTGAGACGTCCCCCAAGTACGCCCGGGGATGAACCACGTCGCTGCGATACCACGCGCCTGCACCCGAAATTAGCGGGGCATTTTCCTCCGCTCGGCGTGGGCGATCTTGCCTTTCTCTTCCACCCAGACCTTCAGCGGTGGGACCCGTGACGTTCTCCATCGCCGAGCGCTCTCGAGCGCCTCTGGCAGGGTGTGCGTCTGAGCGAGCGTGAGAAACAGGGAACGCTTGGTTGACAGGAACGCGGATGAACCGCTCCTTTTGTTTGTCAGAGTTCTCACGATGAAAATCTTCACCTTGCCTCCCCTCCTCCGGGTCGGGGCTAGCGCCCGGCTGCCTGGGCGCGGGGACGGGACGGACTGGCGCGCTTCTGATCCCGGCTTATCACGGTGACGCCTGACTTTTCCCAGACCCTGACAAATGCCCGAACGACCCGGGGGTCAAACTGGGTGCCGGCGCAGCGCAGGATCTCTTCCACAGCCTGGCGCGGATCCCCTGAGGGCCGGTACGGGCGATCCGTGGTGAACGACTCGAACGTATCCGCGACAGCGATCACGCGAGCCGCGAGCGGAATCTGCTTGCCGGCCAGGCCATCGGGATAACCGCTCCCATCCCACCACTCGTGGCTGTGGCGGACGGCGAGCTTGATCTTCTCTGAGATCGCCACCGGCTGCAGAATCTCATACCCCAGCAACGGGTGTCGCCGCATGGAGTTCCACTCCACGTCGGTGAGAGGGCCTTTCTTTGCCAGGATGTCGTCATGAATGCCGATCTTCCCGACGTCGTGAAGGAACCCCGCCACCTGGACTTCGCGACATTCGGAGTCGCCGAGTCCCATCTCCTTGGCGATGGCGACCGCGTATTCGGCCACCCTCCCGGAATGGTCCGCGGTGGCCATGTCCCGGGCGTCAACCGCATTAGCCAGGGATCGAACGGTTCCCGCGAAGGCGCGGCGAAGGGCCTCGTGCTGGCGTTCGAGGTCCTGCGACGCCTTCCACACAATCGTGAACAGCGCGCCGTAGAGGATGAGGATCCCCAAGGCGACGCTGGCCCAGATGGACCATTTGAGGTGCACCAGGGCGGGCTCCACATCCGCGATGTCGGACAGGACGTCGTAGACCCCCACCGGGAAGTCGTATCCCTTGACCGAGACCGGGACAAACACTTCCATGAGCTGCGCCCCCGCCGGCCCCTTGTCGGCGCGGACAAGCCGCGACTGGATCTCGCCGTCCAGAGCCCGGCGAATGGCCGGGGACAGCGGGAACATCTGTCCCATCAACGTGGGGTCGCTGCTGTACATCACTTCCCCCACGTCATTCCACACAGTGGCGCGGATGATTCCGGCCTTGCCGATCACATCATGGAAGGCGAACTCAAACTGCACTCTCTGTTGAGCCGGGGCGAGGAAATCCTGTCGAACCAGGCGAGGGCTGACGAACTGGGTCACGTACGTGGCGGCGGAATGGGCCCGCTGGCGAAGGGCATAATCCTCCACCACCCGAACCGCGACCGCTCCGAACACTGCCCCGACCACGACTGTGGTGCTCAGGCTGACGAGCGTGAATCGCCGGAGGAGCGAGGAGCCAGATAACGGGCCAAGCCAATCCAGCCCCCGGAACTGCTTCATGACCCGCTTCACCCGCGTGCGGATAGATCACCTCGGCGCCGCGTAGCGTATACCCCGTGCGCTCAATACTTTATGCCATGATTGGGCGACTCTTGGCCGGATCACGGGGATCTCCGCTACTGGTTGTGGCTTCCCGCTCCGAGGGCAGGCTCGGGGGAGAAGGGGTTGGGGTGGAGTGTCTCGATGATGCGGGTGAGCGTGGGCATATCGCGCCGGACGCGGACGGGCGTGTTCCCGGTCGTTCCGATCACGACGAACGCCCGGTTCCCCAGGGTGACGCAGACCTGGAGGCTCCGGCGCTCCTCGCCGTCTCGCGTGCGCCAGGTGTAGGCGTGGGAGTAGCCCGGGAGGCCTCCGATCGTCTTCGGAGATTCGTCGAGCGTCCTGAATGAAGGGATCACATACCGCATCACGGTTTCGGCCTGATGCACGCACGATTCAGCGGAGATGGCTGCGGGCAGGTCCCGGACGATCACGTCCACGCTGGACGGGGTTTGCCCTGCCGAGACGGGTGCGATGGCTTCAATCACCACGTATCCGCTGGACGTATGCACCTCCCATGTCTCCGGTACACGGATGGTAAACCGGGCCCCCGGGTCCCGAACCGTGCGCAGGACCATGGACCACCCACTCGCGTCTGGCCGCGCCAGCAAGACCGCCATCGCCGCAGCGAGCGCCAGAACTGTAGTGACAGTCCTCATGGAGGGCTCCTTTTCTTTTACAGAGTTCTCTAGATCCCGGACGATGCGGTGCCCTGCTTACTACTATCCTCTGTACCGGCCGTTCCGTTGCACCGGCTCCGCGGCCGGTATCGACGCGCGTGCCGGCGTTACCAGACAGGGAGGAGCGTCGCGCCGCGCGCCAGGCGGGAAGCGTGGAGGGTTGTAATGGTGGGGCGGAATGTGGCGATGATTCGAGCGATTGCTGGCATGTCGCGCCGGATGTAGTCGGGGTCGTTCACCGTCGTTCCGGTGACGACGAACCCCACCTGCCCGACCGTGAGATAGACCTGCATCTGATAGAGGGCGTGCCCCGAGTTCGGGAGCCAGGTGAAAATCCGAGAGTAGGCCGGCTGGCTCCCGATCGTGATCGGCCCCTGCTCAAGCACTTTGAAGTCGCGGAACACCGCGCTCAGCGTTTTTTCGTTGAGGTCCGCGTACGTGTTGGCGGACATGAGGCGCGGCAGGTCCTCCACGACCACGTTGACGGAGGGGCGAAACTCTCCGGCGGTGCCGGGAGCCACGCCGATCATGGACGGCATCCCGCTCTCCTGGGATGCGACTTCCCAGTCCCCTGGAAAGTCGATGGTGAACCGGCCTTTGCGGTCGGCGATCGTCTGTGTATCCGGCGACTGGGCGGTCGCAGAGTAGACGGGCGCCGCCGCAATGAGCGCAGCGAGTCCGAGGCTCACAAGGCGGAAGCGGTGCATCTTGAGATGTTGTATACCCACGACGGAACCTGTCCAGACGGCGCGGGACTGCGGCCCGCGCGGGGGGGGAACCCGGCCGGTCCCGCCTGCCGCAGGGCGCGCCCCGGACAAGAGGAGGAGGGATCCCCACCGGTCGAGAAACACTGACACGCGTTTCCAGGTGTCCGGTACGTACGGTAGCGATTTCACAGGCCTCCGCCGTCCCGCAGCAAGATGCAGACCTCAGGATGCTTAGGATGCTCCCACCCAGGCAGGGGGGAGAAATCACTCTGAACCGAACACGAGAAGGGGGGGTACGATGAAACGAAGGTCGGCGGCTCTTGCGTGTGGTGCGGTGGTTGCGGCCGCGCTGCTCCTGGCGACTCCGCCGGGGGTCCGCCCGACGGCGGCGCTTGCCCAGATGACGTTGCCGGATTCAGCGATGCTCCTCAACGCCGCGAGTAACCCGAAAGAATGGCTGATGTACGGCCACGACTACACGAACGACCGCTACTCCGGCCTGGATCAGATCAACGCGTCGACCGTCGCGTCGCTCGTTCCCCGGTGGATCTTCCAGACGGGGATCGTGGCGTCGTTTGAGACCACACCCGTTGTCTACAACGGCGTGATGTACCTCACGACGGCCTACAACCACCTGTTCGCGGTGAACGCCCGAACGGGAAAACTCATCTGGCGATACGACCAGAAACTGGGAACGACGATCTTCTGCTGCGGCCCGGTGAACCGGGGTGTGGCGGTGGCGTACGGCAACGTCTACATGGGCACGCTTGACGCGCAGCTCGTCGTGCTCGATGCGGCGACCGGGGCGGTGAAGTGGACACGACAGGTCGCCGATCCGTCTCTGGGCTACAGCCTGACCCTCGCCCCTATCGTCTACAAGAACATCGTGATCGTGGGAACCTCCGGCGCCGAGTATGGGATCCGCGGCTTCGTGCAAGCGTACGACGCGCAGACAGGCGCGCCCCTGTGGCGCTGGTACTCGATCCCGGAGACCGGTTGGGAGGGGAAGTGGGCCACCACCACCCCGGAAGGCGAGCCGCTGCACCGGGACATCGCCAAGGAAAAGGCGGCCTTCCCCAAGTACAAGGACGCCTGGATGCACGGCGGCGGATCGATGTGGCAGGCGCCGGCGATCGATCCAGAGCTCAACCTCATCTATTTGGGGATCGGCAACCCGTCGCCCGACCTGGACGGGTCGATCCGGCCGGGAGACAACCTGTATACGGAATCGATCGTCGCGGTGAACGCGGCAAACGGCCAGCTCGCCTGGTACTATCAGGAAGTTCCCCACGACGTGTGGGACCTCGACCAGGCAAGCCCGCCTCTGATCTTTAACGTGACGGTCAACGGCCAGACAGTTCCCGCGGTGGGTGCCGCCGGCAAGACAGGATGGTTTTATGTGCTCAACCGGCGGACCGGGCAGCGGATCCTCCGGAGCGAACCGTTTGTGCCCATTGAAAACCTCTTCGCTCAACCAACCGCGCAGGGCGTCCGGATGTTGCCCGGCGCCAACGGCGGCGCCGAGTGGAGCCCGACGTCCTACAGCCCGCAAACCCAGAACGTGTACATCGCCGGCCTGCACCAGCCGATGACGTACGCCTTCCATTACGCTCCGTGGCAGAAGGCGAAGCTGTGGCTCGGCAGCGCGTTCGTCAGCATCCCGGGGGAGAAGCAGTACGGGACCTTCACGGCGATCAGTGTCAACACGGGGAAGGTCGCGTGGCAGAAGAAGGTGGATCAGCCGATGATGGGCGGATCCCTGGCCACGGCGGGAGGCCTGGTGTTCGTCGGTGAGGGAAACGGGTCCTTCGACGCGTTCAGCGCCAGCTCGGGTGATCTCCTGTGGCAGTTCCAGGGCGGGGCGGGCGTGAACGCGGCGCCGATGGCGTTCGAACTGGACGGGCAGGAGTACGTCGCCGTCGCCGTTGGCGGGAACTTCCAGCTCAGCTATCCGTATGGAGACGCGGTGATCGTCTTCGGGCTCCCGAAGCGCTAGGCGCGAGGACCTCCTCCCAGTGTGCGGCCCGGGAGCGGGACCGCCGGATTCCGCGGCGGTCGCGACCCGGGCCGCGCTGTCCCGCCGCCCACAGGGAGCGAAGGCCGCCCGCGCGTCGATCCTTCTGGCGTTGCTGGGGGCCCTCCTGGTCGGGCGGGGTCAGCCACCGCTGGCCGTCGGCGCCGTCCCGCCAGCGGCTCGCATCGGTTACATCGCGCAAGTCCGCCGCCTAGAGACCCGCCCCACGGTCGATCCCTCGACCCTGGAAGTGGCGTCCTACGCAGGGCTGCTGGGGGCCCGGCAGGGGGCGGAAGAGATGACGTACACGGCGGGGCTCGTCGGCGACCGGCTGGAGCTGAAGGAGGCCGCGGCCGGAACTCCGGACGAGGCGGTCCGGCTGGCCGAGCGGCTGCTGGATCAGCATGTCTTTGCCCTGGTGGGCGGGTTCGACACCGCGACGGCGCTGGCCCTGTCCCGGTTCGCCCAGCAGCGCAAAGTGGTCTTCGTCAACGTGGGCGCCACCGATGATCGACTCCGCAACGAGGACTGCTCCCCGTACACCTTCCATGTCGAAGCGAGTGACGCGATGTACCTGGATGCCGCATCCGACTGGTTCATTCGGGGGTTGGCCTTTCTCGTCGATGAGGACGCCCCGCAGGGGGTGCAGATTATCCGGCGCACCCCGGCGCGGGCGTGGTTCCTGGTCACAGAACAGAGTCCGCTCTGGGAGGCCCGGCGCGGGCGGTTGCGGGCCGCGCTCGAGCAGCGGCACTGGGGAAGCCGGATCGTTGGCGATGTGGTGGTGCGGCCCCGACAGAGGTTCGACCAGGCGCTGCGGATGATCCCCGCCGTCCATCCCGACCTCGTGTTCCTGCTCCTGCCTGCCGCGGGACAACTGGAGTTTTATCGGGAGTACGAGGAGGCCCGCCTGCCCGTTGAGGTCACGGGGTTTCCCGAGCCGGTGACCCAGACACGTCCTTTTTTTGCTGCCCTGCTGAAAGTTGCGCCGAGAGCGGCCCAGGGCGGCATTCGATTCGTGTCGTTTGAACCGACCTTTTCCGCCGTCGGCGGTCCCCAGCTCTCGCAGCGGTTTTTCCGGCGCTGGCATCAGCCGATGGACGGACCGGCGTGGACGAGCTGGCTGGGGATGAAGATCCTGTGGGAAGCGTTCCAGCATCTCCGGAGCCCTGACGGATCCGCGCTCGCGCGCTACCTGAAGAGCGACGGGGTGCTCTTTGAAGGATACCAGGGAATCGGCCTCACATTCCGTCCGTGGGACGGCCAGCTGCGTCACCCCCTGATGGCCAGCCGGCTGCGAACCTACAGCGACGATGAGATGAGCCTGGCGCAGATGGTGGGACAGTTCCCGAACGTGCTGGCCCCGGGCCGGAATCCCACCGACGTCCTGGACCAGCTGGGAGACACGGCGCGGAGCTCGCGGTGCCGCCTGCGGTAGCGCGCGATGCGGTAACGAGAGGACGCGCTGCGGTGGAGATGGGACGATGCGTGTTCGTTCGGGGGTGCTGATGGTGCTCCTCGCCATAGGATCGGGGGCGGGACTGAGCAGCCCCGCCCCCGGGCAGAGGGCGGCGCCGCAGGCTTTCGTGACCAATGAGTTCGGGGGTGACGTTGCGGTCATCAACACAGCCACCGACCGGATCGTCGGCCGCCTCCGGATCGGGCCGGCCGCCATGGCGCGGCCCCGGGGCCTGGCGGTCAGCCCCGACGGCGGGACCGTCTATGTCGCGGTCACAGATCCGACGTACGGGCAGACGACGAACCGTCGGTGGGAATTCATCGCGGCCCTCGACGTGGCGACCCACGAGATCAAGGCGAAGTACGCGTGCGGCGCAGACCCGGAGCGGCTGGGGGTGACGCCGGACGGCGAGCGCATCTACTGCTCCAACGAGGATGAATCCGGCGCCTCTGTTCTGGATGTGGCCACCGGCAGGGTGATCACAACCATTCCCACGGGAATCGAGCCGGAAGGCGTGGCGATCAGCCCCGATGGGCGGTGGGTGTACGTCACGGCCGAGACCAGCAACACGGTGACCATCATCGAGGCCGGGACCAACAAGCCGCTGAGGAGCATCCTGGTGGGCAGCCGTCCCCGCATCGTGACCGTTGCGCCCGATGGTGCGCGCGCGTATGTCTCCTCCGAGGCCGCCGGGACGCTGTCGGTGATCGATGCGGCCAGGCAGGCGGTCCTCAGGGTCCTTGCCCTGGGCGCCGACAGCAAGCCCGTCGGGGTGGCCGTGTCCCCGGACAATGGGAGGGTCTACGTCGTTGGCGGCCGCTGCAACTGCCTCTTTGCTGTCGACGCCCGGACCTACACAGTGACCACAGTGGTCGAGCGCATGGGACGGCGCCCGTGGGGGGTGGCTGTGACGTCTGACGGGAAGAAGATCTACACCGCCAACGGTCGCTCCGATGACGTGACGGTGATCGATGCGACATCACTCCGGGTGATCCACACGATTGGAGGGGTCGGCAGGGGCCCTCATAGTGTGGTCATCACCCGCGTGGAGAAATGATGGATAGAGACCCCGCCCCGTACGACACGACAGCCCCGACGCTGGAGTGCAGCGGCCTCACACGCCGTTTCGGGGATGTCGCCGCAGTGCGGGACGTGTCGTTCCTTATTCGGCCGGGAGAGCTGTTCGGACTGCTGGGGCCGAACGGCGCGGGAAAGACCACCACGCTGCACATCCTGACCACGATGCTCGAGCCGACCGAGGGAACGGCTCGGGTGGCAGGCTTTGATGTGGTGCGGGAGGCGCCCCGCGTCCGGGACCTGATCGGGGTCGTCTTCCAGGAACCGGCGCTGGACGACCGCCTGACTGCCCGAGAAAACTTGGAATTGCATGCGGTCCTCTACCGCGTTCGTCCGCCCTGGATCGGTCCGCTGGTCCGGGAGGCGCTGGAGTGGACGGCGCTGGCCGAGCGTGGGGACAAGCCGGTCCGCACGTTTTCCGGTGGGATGAAGCGGAGGCTGGAGCTGGCTCGGGCCCTCCTGCACCGGCCCCGGGTGCTGTTCCTGGACGAGCCCACGGCGGGTTTGGACCCTCAGGGGCGCCGGGATCTCTGGGACCGGGTCGCGGCCCTGCGGCAGAGTGGGCTCACGGCGTTCGTCACGACCCACAACATGCAGGAGGCGGAGGACTGCGATCGCGTGGCAGTCATCGACCACGGCCGCCTTCTGGTGGTCGGCGCGCCGGCGGACCTGCGGGTGCAGGTCACGGGCAGGGCCGACGCGACTCTGGAAGATGTCTTCCTGAAGCTCACCGGGCGAGATCTGCGTGAGGAGGAGGCGACGCCGAGAGACCGGCTGCTCAGCTTTGCCCGCCAGGGGGGTGAACTGACGAGATGATCCCTGAGGCAGCGGCGCCCCCTGAAGCGGTCATTCCCGACCTGCGCTACCCGCCCGGTCCTCTCTCCTACCTGCGGGTGCCTCGGGCCATCTTCCGGCGAGAGTTGCTGCGCTATCGCCGGGACCGCGCACAGTGGTTCGGCGGCGTTTCCCGGACGCTCCTGTGGCTCGTGATCCTCGGCTACGGCATCGGCGCGTCGTACACGAACATCGAGGGGTACACGTATACCCAATACATCCTGCCCGGCGTCGTCACCCTCAACATTATCTTCGCGTCGCTGCAGTCGGCCATCACGCTGGTCTGGGATCGACAGGTGGGGCTCATGCGGGAGGTCCTGGTCTCGCCGGCCCCGATGAGCGCGGTGGCCATCGGCAAACTGGCGGGCGGCGCGACGGTTGCCACCGCCCAGGGCACGATCGTGCTCCTGTTTGCGCCTCTGGCCGGCGTCGCCCTCTCGCCCGTTCGCGTGGCGCTGGCCTGGGCGGTGATGTACCTCATGGGGATCCTGCTGGTGTCGATCGGGGTGATCATCGCGTCCCGCATGGCGACGTTCGAGGGATTCGGAAGTATCTCAAACGGGATCGTTCTCCCGATGTTCTTCCTGTCGGGCGCGGTCTTCCCGATCCGTGGCATCGTGGGGCTCGGCGGCTTCATCGTCGACCTGCCGATCTGGCTCCGGGGATTGATGTACGTCAACCCGGTGACATATCAGGTGGATCTTCTACGACGTGTCCTCCTGGACTTCCAGCAGCTTCCTCCGGCCCTCGACCTCGTGCTCGGTCTGACGGTGCCGGCCGCGGCTGCCGTCGCCGCGGGAGCGGCGATGGCCCGCATGCGCGGCGTCCGGTAAAGACAGCCCGGCGGTCGGGCTCGCTG
>DASUDA010000061.1:0-13477 GCA_036275835.1 bacterium
GCCGCCGTCCCATCCGCGTAGGCGGCGAAGTAGGCGAAGGGCTGGTGGTGATATTGGAAGAGCGGGTCCGGGTGCCCGGCCAGGGCGTCGCGCCATCCCCCGGAATACCAGGCCCAGGAGATGCCCCGCTCGTTCAACCGGTCTCCGATCGTGGGCATGTCCTGGAGGGGCACGAGGCGACCCGGGTCCGTGATGCTCGGCGGGTGAGGATGATTGACCGAGAACGCCGTGTTCACGACGTAGCCGTCGGGGGTGATCGCGCCATCCTTGACCAGGGTGCCCTGCGCGTCCAGTTGCGCCCGCATGTCTGCGGGCGCGTCGGGCCAGGCGGGCGTGCAGGCGCAGATAAGCCAGAAGTGATTCAGGAGCGACCCCCCGAACGCCGCGTGGAAGAAGTTGTCGGCCAGGACATACTGTTGCGCCAGCCGTCCCTCCGGCATGTTCGTCGCGTCGTAGTAGCTCATGACCAGCCCCGCGGCGTCACTCCAGGCGACAAACCGGTCCATGCCTCCGTGATCGATCTGGTATTGTTCCTGATAAAACCGATGCACGAGGTCCCCCGTCACCTGATCGGGCTGAACGAACTGCGCGAGGTTGAAGGGGGCCACCGGAAGATCGGCGGGGAACCGCGGATCCGGGGCCGCGGGCCGTTTCGAAGTGTCGAGCGGCTGCGGGAGGGTCGCGTAGCGGTGGCCGTCCTTGTCGACCTGGGCGATCGTCTCCCCCGCGGTGGCAAGCCCGTTCGCTCCCGGAAAGCGTCCGTACAGGGCGTCGAAGCTCCAGTTTTCCTGGTAGACCACGATGAGGTGGTTGACGCGATTCAGAGGACCACCTGCCGGCAGCCCGGCGGTGGGACGTGTCGCCAGGACCCCCAGCAGCACAGCCGCGAGCATCGGGCCAAGGGCTCGCATGGATTCTCCTCCTTCTCGACCGGCCCGCACGGGAGCGGACCGTCTGTCCATAAGAATAGCCCCCCTGTGTTATGGGTACGTTAGCCTGGCGTGACGGTTCGATGCGATATACCGACATCCCGGCGTGCCGTTGGCGCCCGCGAAATTTTCATGATATGCTCGGGAACAGTGTCGCGGTCTCTCTCCGAGGGTGAGGTGTGTTGTGGGGCAGCGGATCCTGCTGGTCGACGATGAGCGCCCTATCGTCGAGACGCTGCGATACGCGCTGGAGAAAGAGGGGTACGACGTTCTCGAAGCGTCTGACGGAAGTGAAGCGCTTGAGCTGGCCCAGAAAACCCCGCCCGATCTTGTCCTGCTCGACATCATGCTCCCCGGGATGAGCGGATTCGAAGTCTGCCGCATCCTTCGCAAGGAGTCCCCCGTCCCCATTCTTATCCTGACCGCGCGCACCGATGAACCGGATCGGGTGGTCGGGCTCGACCTGGGGGCGGACGATTATATCACCAAGCCGTTCAGCGTCCGCGAGGTGCTGGCCCGGGTTCGGGCGGCGTTGAGGCGAGTCCAGGCCGGAGCGACGACCGCCGAGGTCCTGCAGGCGGGGAACGTGACGATGGACGTCGCCCGCCACGAAGTGCGGGTGGGGGACTATCCGCTCCCGCTGCCGTTGCGCCAGTTCGAAGTGCTGAGAGCCTTTCTGACCAACCCGGGCCATGTCCTCACCCGGGCCACGCTGCTGCAGCAGGCCTGGGGCCACGATTTCTATGGCGAAGACCGGACCGTGGACGTGCACATCCGGTGGCTCCGGCAGAAGCTCCGGGACGCGGGGGCGGAGGTTGCGATCCAGACGGTCCGGGGCTTGGGCTACAAACTCGAGGGGTGAGATGCGGCTGGGCGTGCTGCTGGCCCGGGCCTTCCTCGCGGTCGCGGTGCTGGCAGCCGGCGCGGTGGTGATCGGGGTGGCCCTGGCTGGCTGGCCGGGGCGGTGGCCTCACCTCGCCCTCTCGCTCGCCGGGGCAGCGGGCATCAGCGCGGCCGGGGCGCTCCTCCTGGCCCGCCGGATCGCCGGCATCGTCCGCCGTCCGTTTCTCGCGCTGCGCACCGCCGCGGAATCCGGAGCCGCGGGAGACCTGCGGCCCGCCGCCGACGGATCGTTCGCCGAATCGTTCGAGACGATCGCCGCGTACAACTCCATGGTCAAGCACGTGGCAGACCATCTCGCCGCTCTGCAGGTCGACAAGAGCACGCTCGAATCAATCCTGACGCAGATGAGCGATGCGCTGCTGATTCTGGACCCCACCGGCGCGCTGGCCATGGTCAACCCCTCCGCCGAGCGGATCTTCGGGGTGACGGCGGCGCGCGCTCTTGGCCGCCACCCGATTGAGGTGTTCCATCACTTCGAGCTGGACGCGCTCATGCGCAGAGTGGAGCGGGAGCGGGCCGCGGTCCGCGCGGAGATCGAACTGCAGTACCCCGACCACCGGATCCTCCGGGTCCAGGCGAACCCGGTCATGGGTCCGCAGGGAGCGTTCCTCGGGTCCGTGGTTGTGGCGCAGGACATCACCGACCTGCGCCGCACCGACGAGATCCGGCAGGAATTTGTGGCGAATGTCTCGCACGAGCTGCGCACGCCCCTCGCGTCTCTCCGGGCGCTCACCGAGACCCTGCGGGACGGCGCCCTTCAGGACGGCGATGCGGGCCCGCGGTTTCTCGCGCACATGATCGCGGAGCTTGACCGGCTGACGCTGCTGGTGAGTGATCTCCTGGACCTGTCCGCGATCGAAAGCGGCAGCGCGCACCTGCACATGGCCCCGGTCTCGGTCGAGGATGTGGTCACCGACGTCCTGGCCAAGTTCCACCTCGTGGCCGAGCGCCGCCGCATCACCCTGCGGGTCGACGGGCTGGGCGGCCTGCCGCAGGTGTGGGGAGACGAGACCCGCCTGGCGCAGGCGCTGGCCAATCTGGTGGACAACGCGGTGAAGTACACCGGCGACGGTGGAACGGTGACGGTCGCGGGACAGGACCGAGGGGACCTCGTGGCGCTGTCGGTCACGGACACCGGTCTGGGAATCCCCGCGGCGCACCTGTCCCGGATCTTCGAGCGGTTCTACCGGGTGGACAGATCGCGCTCCCGGGCGCTCGGCGGGACGGGGCTCGGGTTGAGCATCGTCAAGCACATCGCGACCTCTCACGGGGGCCGCGTGGACGTGCAGAGCACAGAAGGACGCGGAAGCTCCTTCACGCTGCTCCTGCCGCGCGCCGAGGCGGGATCCGCCGCGCGGTCGGTGGAACGGCCATGACCACGCGCGAGGCGTTTGATCGAGATCTCCACCAGCTGCAGGATGACCTGCTCCGGATGGGAGCCCTCGTGGAGTCCGCGCTGGACCGGGCCCTTGAGGCCCTGCGGACCCGCAGCGTGCAGCTCGCCGAGGCCGTCATCGCGGCCGATAATACCCTCGATGCGCTGCACCTGGAGCTGGAGGAGCGCTGCCTGCGCCTGATGGCCACCCAGCAGCCGATGGCGAAGGACCTGCGCACGATCGCCGCGGTCTGGACGGCGACGATCGATCTGGAACGCATGGGCGATCACGCGGAAGACATCGCCCGGGTCGTCCTGCGGATCGCCGAACAGCCGCTGCTGAAGCCGCTCATTGACATTCCGCGGATGGCGGAGCTGGTGCGGGGGATGCTGCGGGACGGCCTCGACGCGTTCGTCCGCCGCGACACGGCGCTGGCCCAGCAGATGGCGGCCCGCGATGATGAGATCGACCACCTCTACGCCCAGATCTTCCGCGAGCTCCTCACCTACATGCTGGAGGATCCCCGGAACATCCAGCGTGCCACGCACCTCTTGATGGTGGCGCAGGCGCTCGAGCGGATGGGCGATCACGCGACAAACATCGCCGAGCGCGTGATCTATATGGTCACCGGGACCCTGAAGGAGCTGAACGTCTGAAAGCGGGGGTCTGGGGAATAAGTCTGGCAGAAAGGCGTGGGAGGAACATCTTGACGTGAGCGCGCCAACGGCGGATATGGACCAGAGGGAGTAGCAGATGCGGGCAGCATTGTTCCTCAGCCTCGGCGTCATGGTCGTGAGCTTGGCCGTCTCCGGATGCGGCCCACGGGCCCCCGTCCCGTCCCAGACCTCGGCGCCGCCTCGGACGGCCGTCCCGGGTCCGGCGCCCTCTCCCAGCGAGCAGGGCGAGCACGGCCCCAACGTGTATGCCCATGCCATGTCGACACAAATCTCGCCGGAGTTTGCCGGCATACCGGAGCGGGTGTACGTGCCCAACGAGCGGGGTAACTCCGTGGACGTCATCGATCCTTCGTCTCAGAAGATCGTCGGCCATTTCCCCGTTGGGCGGGAGCCGCAGCACATCACGCCGTCCTGGGACATGACGCGGCTCTACGTGAACAATACCCAGTCGGACTCGCTCACGGTGATCGATCCGCAAACCGGGAGGCCGGTTGGGACCATTCCGGTCACCGATCCCTACAATCTCTACTTCACGCCTGACGGTACCCGGGCGATCGTCGTCGCGGAGCGCTATAACCGGTTGGACTTCCGGGACCCCAAGACCTGGAGGCTGATCAAAAGCGTGCCGATCCCGTGGTCGGGGGTCGATCACATGGACTTCGCCGCGGACGGCAGCTATCTCATGGCCAGCACGGAATATAGCGGATTTGTGGTGAAGGTGGATGTACACACGATGTCCTATCTCGGTGAGGTCCGGGTCGGCGGCTTGCCGATCGACGTGCGGCTGGCGCCCGACGGCTCGGTCTTTTACGTCGCGAATCAGGGCCGGCATGGAGTGTCGATCATCGATCCGCAGGCCATGAAGGAGGTCAGGTTTGTCCCCACCGGTATCGGTGCCCACGGCCTGCAGCTCAGCCGCGACACCAAATCCCTCTATGTCAGCAACCGTCTGGAAGGCACGATTTCCGTCATCGATGTGGCCGCACAGCGCGTTCGTGCGAGGTGGGAGATCGGCGGAAGTCCCGACATGATGCAGATCTCCCCCGACGGACGGCAGCTTTGGGTGTCCAACCGCTTCCACGGCATGGTCACGGTTGTCGACACGGCTACGGGCCAGGTGCTCCAGAAGATCAGGACGGGAGCCAATCCCCACGGGATCGCATATTTCCCCCAGCCGGGTCGCTTCAGCATCGGCCACAACGGCATCTACCGCTGATCGTCATGGTGCGGCGGCGAACTCTGTGACAGGGACAATCTCGACTCCCGCACGGGCGAACTCCGGGAGAAGCCGCTGGACGACCTGCGGCGTTCCGGTGGTGATATGTCCCACGCCCACAGCCCATCCGCGGCGCTCTGCCGTGGCGATGAGCCCCCGCACTTTGTCCTCGATGCCGGCCGGCGGCCTATCCAGGTAGGCGGTGACCTGCACTGTCCGAAGCCCGAGGCGGCGCGCGACCTCGGTGGCGACGGACTGCGGGGTGTTTCGGTTCTCCTCGAACCAGAGGCTGTGGTCCCTGACCACCTGCAGAACGACCGTCATCACGCGAGAGTCCGCGGTGGCCCGCGAGCCGGCGTGGTTGCTCACACCGACGATGCCGGGAACACTCGCCAGGTCGTCCTCGACTACGCGCGCGATCTGCTCATTGCTCATGCGAATCCAGACGCCGCCGGTCACCGGTCCCATGTCCACGGGATTCTGGGGTTCCATCGGCAGGTGCAGGATCGGGACCAGTCCGTGCGCGGCGGCCTCGCGGGCGATCTGGGCCGAATAGCGCATGTGCGGGAAGATCCCCAGGCCGAAAGGCCGGTGCATCGCGTAGATCGGCGCAAGATCTGCCAGGCTGGGGCCGGCGTGCTCGAAGACGATCGCCACGCGGGGCGGGGGGGCGGCTCCGATGACCGGCGGCAGGAGGAGAGGGGACAGGAGCGCGCCCGCGAGCAGCGGGCGGAGCATGGTGACGCCCCCGATGGCGCTCCGCTTCACCGTGTGCCACAGCGTCATGTCCTCCGCCTCCCAGGTTCGAGCAGCGTGGGATACCCCCTGGGCCGTCGCCTCTCCGGGAATCCCCCCTCTTCATGCCCCGATCGGCCGGGCGTCGCGACCGGCCGTGTCAGCCGGACGCTACGGTAAGGATCTCAAGACTCACTGTCAGGCGCAATTGCGCGAGAGAAGGGCAACGTATCACAGCGACGAATGTGCCGGGGATGACATCACCCCAGGGACCAGTGACCGGGGAACTGGCGAAGCGGCCGGCCGGGCCTCGTGGCCGGCGCCGGCGGCCGCGAGGGCGCCGCGGCGGGGGCAGCCCGCGGCCCCAGGGGGAGGCGCTCCAGGCGCTCCAGATCATCCCGCTCGGGGGCCTGGGGGAGATCGGGAAGAACAGCACGCTGCTGCGCCTGGGCACCGACATGCTCGTCGTGGATGCCGGGCTGATGTTCCCCGAAGAGGAACTCCTGGGCATCGACTTTGTGATCCCGGACTACCGGACACTCACGTCCGGCGGCACGGTTCGCGGGGTCGTCCTGACCCACGGTCACGAGGACCACATCGGCAGCCTTCCCTATCTCCTCCAGACTGTCCCCGTGCCGGTCTACGGGACCCCGCTCACCCTCGGGCTCGCGCGCCGGCGGGTGGAGGAGACCTCGGGATCTCCGAAGATGACCGCGATTTCGGTCGACCCCAAGCGGCCGGTGCAGACCGGGCCGTTCGAGGTCGAGCTCGTGCACGTCACCCACAGCATCCCCCAGGCCTGTGCCGTCGTCGTCCGCACGCCCGCGGGGACGGTCGTGTGGTCCGGAGACTTCAAGTTCGATCAAACGCCGGTCGATGGACAGCCGACGGACTTCTCCCGGTTGGCCGAGATCGGGGAGGCGGGAGTGCTGGCGCTGCTGATGGACTCGACCAACGTGGAGAGGCCCGGATACGCTCCGTCTGAACGGGTCGTGGGCGGGGCGCTCGACGAGATCTTCGCCCGGGCGAAAGGGCGGATTATCGTCACGACATTTTCGAGCAACGTCCACCGTCTCCAGCAGGTGTTTGCCACATCCGCGCGTCACGGCCGCAAAGTGGCGCTGGCCGGGCGGAGCATGGTCGACACGGTGACGATCGCCTCTGACCTCCGCGCCCTCGAGATCCCGCGCGGAACCCTCGTCCCCCTGGATCAGGTGCGCGGCCTTCGAGACCATCAGATCGCGATCCTGACCGCGGGCAGCCAGGGCGAGCCGCTGTCCGCGTTGACGCGAATGGCCACCGGCCAGCATCGCATGGTCACGATCAAGTCCGGGGACCTCGTCATCTTCTCCGCGACCCCCATCCCCGGAAACGAGGGCATGGTGGCGCGCACGATCAACAATCTGTACCGCAACGGCGCCGAAGTCATTTCGGGGCCCGCGGTGCACGCTTCCGGGCACGCGTACCAGGAAGAATTGAAGCTCATGCTCACGCTGCTTCGTCCGCGGTACTTCCTTCCCGTGCACGGTGAGTACCGGCACCTCGTGCTCAACCGCCGGCTGGCAACCGCGGTCGGCATTCCGGAGGAACGGACCCTCGTCGCGGAGAACGGGCAGATTATCGGGGTCAGCCGGGACCGGATGGCCCGCGCGGGATCGGCCGAGGCCGGCTCGGTCCTCGTGGACGGCCTGGAAGGGATCGGCGCGGTGGTGCTGCGGGACCGGCGGCAACTGGCCCGGGATGGCGTGCTGATCGCGCTCGTCGCGCTGGAGCGCCAGACCGGCGAACTCGTGATGGAACCGGATATCGTGTCCCGCGGGTTCGTTCACATGCGCGAGTCCGGCGAACTCATCGAGGAGTCCAAGAAACGCGTCAAGGACGCCGTCGCCCGCAGTCGTGAGCGAGGGGTCACGGAGTGGGGGGCGGTGAGAGCGGCGATCCGGGAGGCGCTTGGCCGGTACCTGTTCGAACGAACGCACAGGCAGCCCATGATCCTGCCGATGCTCGTCGAAGTGTAGCGCTCGTCGCACCAGCGCTCGCCCCACAGGAGGCCATCCGTGGCCAGACGGAAAGCGTCCGGCGTCGGATCTGCGAAGGCCGCAGGCGCGGTCCTGATCGCGCTCGCCCTTTTTGGCGGTATCAGCCTCGTCCCTCAGCAGACCGCTCACGGCCCGCGCGTCATTGCGGCGCACCTCGGCCAGGCGGTCGGCGTGGGGGCCGTCGCCCTGCTGGCGCTCTGCCTCCTTGTCGGTCTGGTCCTCTTCGTGCGTGAGAGTTTTCGGTTGAGCGCGCGCGTCTGGGGGATGCTGCTCGGCTACGTGGTGAGCCTGCTGGTGCTGCACCTTCGGTACCCGGCCGGCCGAGAGATTCTGGCCGCGGAGGGGCAGAGGGGCGGTGGGTACGTCGGGGCAGCGCTCGCGGTCATGCTCAGGCGGTCCGTGGGCGAGCCCGGCCTGTGGACCGTCGCGGTCCTCGGCGCCGGCGCAGCCTTGCTGCTCCTGTCCAGTGTCTCGCTGACCTCCACCCTGGAGGCGCTCTTCCAGGCGTGCCAGCGCGTGGGCGCGACCCTGGCCGCGGCCGGGGATCGCGTTGGTCAGTGGGCGGTTTCGACCGCCGTCGCGCTGCTGCGCCTCGGGGGCGGTGCCCTCGCCGGCGGCGCCCGCGCGCTCGTCTGGACCGGACGGGTCATCCGTTCCTGCGGCGCCCGCGCTGCCACCCTCGGCGCGTGGATCGCTCTGGCCCCCGTGCGCGGCGCGGCCGCGGCCGCCGGGGGATTGCGGCTCCTGGTCCTCCCGCGCCCCCGCTCCATGATGGAGAGTGGCCGCACCGAGGCCGGAGGGTATCCCGGTCTCGATACGCGTGCCGGGCGAGCCGCCGAATTTCCTGCGGGCGTGTCAGTCCACCCTGCACCGCTCCTGTCCCGTGAGGATGCCTTCGCGGCGGCAGTGCCGGCAACTTCGCCTGAGCGTCCCCCTGCACAGCGGCCGGTATCCGCCGCGCTCGAGTCCGCGGGGGCGAGGAGCAGGCGCCGGACGCCGCTGGCGGCGCAGGAGACTCTGGTCTTCCCCGGCCGGCTCGAGCGCGCCTACACGCTTCCGGACTTGTCGCTGTTCGATGCGTTTCCGGCGGGCAGAGCGAGATCCGGCAAGGTGGACCCCGAGGAGGTCGCCCGCAGCCTCGAGCGGACGCTGGCCAGTTTCGGCGTGGACGCTAAGGTCGTCCGCTGGGAGACGGGTCCCGTAGTCACCCGGTACGAGCTCCAGCCGGCTCCCGGGGTCAAGGTGCAGAGGATCACGAGCCTCCAGAACGACATCGCGCTCGCGCTCGCCGCGAGCAGCGTCCGGCTGGAAGCGCCGATCCCCGGCAAGTCGGCGATCGGCGTCGAGCTTCCAAACGAGCGACCGGGCCTCGTGCACCTCCGCGAGATCCTGAGCAGCGAGGAATTTCAGACATCGACGTCCCCGCTCACGGTCGCCATCGGCAAGGCGATTGCCGGCACGCCGGTGGTGGGCGACCTGCTGACGATGCCCCATCTCCTGATCGCGGGGGCGACCGGCGCGGGCAAAAGCGTCGCCATCAACAGCATGATCGCCAGCATCCTGTTCCGGGCGACCCCCGAGCAGGTTCGCCTCCTTATGATCGACCCCAAGCGCGTCGAGTTGACCAACTACAACGGGATTCCCCACCTCCTCAGCCCGGTCGTGACCGGCCCCCGCGAGGCGGCGGCGAAGCTCCGATGGGCGATCCAGGAGATGGAGAGCCGCTACGAGATGTTTGCGGCCGCCGGTGTACGGAACATTCAGGCCTTCAACGCGCAGCACCCCGACCGCCCCCTCGCGTACATCCTCATCATCATCGACGAACTGGCGGACCTGATGATGGTCGCCCCCGCGGACTTCGAGGAGATCATCTGCCGCCTCGCTCAGATGACCCGGGCGGTCGGCATTCACCTCCTCATCGCCACCCAGCGCCCCTCCGTGGACGTGATCACGGGTCTCATTAAGGCCAACATCCCGTCCCGGATCTCGTTTTCCGTGACGTCTCAGGTCGACAGCAGGACGATCCTGGACCATCCGGGGGCCGAGAAGCTCCTCGGCCGCGGGGACATGCTCTTCTCTCCGATCGGGGCTGTGCGGCCGACGCGCGTGCAGGGCGCCTTTATCAGCGACGCGGAGACCGAGCGCCTCGTCCAGTTCTGGCGCGGTCAGGGCGAGCCCGCCTACGCCGAGGACCTTGTCCAGGCCCGGGGCGATGAAGCGGACGAGAGCGCAGGCGACGATGTGCTTCTCGGGGACGCCGCCCGGCTCATCGTCCGCGCCGGCTACGCGTCCGTGTCCCTTCTCCAGCGCAAGATGCGCATCGGGTATGTGCGCGCCGCGCGCGTCGTCGATCAACTCGAGGGGAAAGGCATCGTCGGGCCGGCGCAAGGGAGCAGCCCGCGGGAGGTCCTGGTCGGCCCGGACGAGCTGGAACGTCTCCTCCACAAAGGATCCGCCCGCGGGGCCCGCGGCCTGGACGAGGCGTACGACGAATAGTCCGCCTCGCGGCATCGCGCGCGCCGGGCGTCCCAGTTCCATCCGGCGCGCGTGTGTCGCGATCGGGGCGCCGCAGGAAACCGGTTTCCTCCCCAAGAACACGCATGCGGATGACATCGCTTGGCATCGGCGAACGGTTGCGGACCACGCGCGAGGCGCGGGGTCTCTCCCTGGACGAGGTCGAGGCTTCCATACGGATCCGGCGCCGCTACCTCGACGCACTCGAGGCTGAGGCGTTCCACGAGATTCCGGGACCCGCCTACGTCAAGGGATTCCTGCGCACCTACGCCGTCTACCTGGGGCTGCCGGCCGAGGAGCTCGTGGCGATGTATCCCCATCACCGGTCAGGCGTGTCCCGCGCGTTTCCGGTTGAAGTGCGGATCACACCGGCGACCCCTCACTCGCGTCTTCGCAGGATCGTCACAGGGATCGCCGTCATCTTCGGGATCGGGGTGGTGCTGCTCGGGTTCATGCTGTACGGGCAGATCCGGCAGTTCGCGGTGACCTCTCCCGCGGCCTCCAGGGCGGGACACTCCTCCTCGGCCTTACCGCGAACGCCCCAGGTGCAGACGACGGCGCCCCCCGCACCGCCGGCCGCATCTCCGGCTCCCCCTCACGCGGGGCCGCGTTCCCCCGCGGGCGCGTCCCCGCAAGCGCCCCCGTCGCCGGTGCCGGTGGCTCCCGCGGCACCGCCCATCCCCCAGGCTCCGCCGGCGGCCACGCCATCGGCACCGACCACTCCCCCGGCATCGGCCACCCCGACCGTCGTCGAGCCGTCCGTCGTGTTCCCCGGGCCTCTGGACGTGGTGGTCGTTGCGAATGACCGAACGTGGGTGAGGGCGATCGCGGACGGGGTAACCGTGTACGACGGGTTCGTGAGCCCCGGGGAGCGGCAGGCTTGGGGAGCCCAACACCAGGTCGTCATCCGGGTCGGCAACGCGGGCGCCATCGATCTGACGGTGAACGGACACGCGCTGGGCCGCTTCGGCAACTCGAGCGGTATCGTGGAAAGGACCTTTACCGCCGGCACCTCCCTGAGCCCGTGACTCCGCGCACGCGCCGATCGTCTGCTCATGCGTCGGCCCGGCGACGCTGTGCGGCCAGGCCCGCGCGATGACGCGTGCGGAAATCATCTCCGTCGGGACCGAGCACCTCGTAGGACAGATCGTCGACACGAACGCCCCGTACCTCTGCTCCGTGCTCGCGGGTCTCGGCATCGGGGTGTACTTCCGGTCCACGGTGGGGGACAACACGCGGCGTGTCCAGGATGTTTTTTTCCAGGCCATGCGGAGGGTCGACCTTGTTCTTTGCACCGGAGGACTGGGACCCACTGATGACGACTTGACCGTGGCTGCCGTGGCCACGGCCCTCGGCATTCACCTGGAGCGAAACGAAGAGGCCTGGGCGCACATTCAGGAGTTCTTCCGCGCGCGCCAGCGTCCGATGACCGGCCAGCAGGAAAAGCAGGCCATGATCCCCCAGGGGGCGCAGGTCATCCCCAACACCCGCGGCAGCGCCCCGGGTGTGATCATGGAACGTGACGGGAAGACCCTGATCTTTCTGCCGGGCGTCCCGCGGGAGATGAAGGGAATGATGGAGGACCACGTCATTCCCTATCTCGTGGCGCGCGGCCTCGGGGGACAGGAAGTAATCCGCTCCCGGATCCTGAGAATCACCGGGCTGGGGGAGTCGGCGGTCGAGGACCGCGTGCGCGACCTGATGCGGGAGGGGACGAACCCGACGATCGCTCCCTATGCGCACACCGGCGAAACTCACCTGCGCATCACCGCGCGGGGAACCCCTGAAGAGGCCGAGCGGCTCCTCGCCCAGACCGAGGCCGCGCTCCGGGAACGCCTGGGCGAGACCATCTACGGCGTCGGGGACGCTCCACTCGAGGAGGCCGTCGCCCGGCTGCTCGCGGCCCGGGGAGTCTCGATCGCCCTCGCCGAGTCGTGCACCGGCGGCCTGATTGGTCATCGCCTGACCCGCACGCCCGGCGCGTCCGTGTACCTGGACGGCGGTGTCATCGCGTACAGCAACGCGGCGAAGCATCGCTGGCTCGGCGTGGCGGACGGTCTGATCGAGCGCCACGGGGCGGTCAGCGCGGAGGTCGCGCGCGCGATGGCGAAGGCCGTCCGCGCCCAGGCGCGGACCGACCTCGGGATTGCCTCGACGGGAATCGCCGGGCCGGGCGGCGCCACGCCCGGGAAACCCGTGGGGCTTGTCTATCTCGCGCTCGCGCACACCCGAGGCACCGACGTCAGGGAGATGCGGTTCGGAACCGAGCCCGGCCGGGAGGGAGTGAAGTACCTGGCAGCCCAGGTCGCCCTCGATATGATCCGGCTGTACCTTCTGCGGTGAGCGCGGGCACAGGCACCGCGGTCCGCACCCGACACAGGATCTTCGTCGCTGTCGAAGTCGCGCCGCATATCAAAGAAGCTCTCGCCGAGATCCCCGACCGCCTGGGAACGCCGTCGCGGATGCTGCGATGGGTCCCTTCCACCAACCTGCATCTGACGCTCAGGTTCCTCGGAGAGATCACAGAGGCCCAAGTCGCCAGGGTCACTGAGGCCACCCGGCAGGCGGCACGGACTTCCGCGCCGTTTTCGATTACCCTGACCGGTCTCGGCGCTTTCCCCTCTCCGCGGAGGCCGCGGGTGGTGTGGGTGGGGGTCTCCGAGGGCGCAGACCGGTTGATGGCGTTAGCCGAAGCGCTGGAAAAGGAGATCGTCCGCCGGAAGTTTCCGCGCGAGGCCCGATCCTTTCAGCCCCATCTGACGGTCGCCCGGGGACGGGCAGGAGGGCCCCCACCCGACCTCACCGGGGGCCTCGCGGACGCGGGGGTGTCTGTGATTGGCACTCAG
The DNA here is from genome assembly GCA_036275835.1 of bacterium. Lineage (GTDB taxonomy): Bacteria > Sysuimicrobiota > Sysuimicrobiia > Sysuimicrobiales > Segetimicrobiaceae > DASUDA01. The sequence continues at coordinate 13,236 of DASUDA010000061.1, forward strand.
GAGGTGGCGGCGCTGTCTGTGATGGAGAGTGTTCTCCACCCCTCCGGTCCGGTGTACCGGGAGGTGGCGCTGGAGAGGTTGGCAGGGGGGTGATTAAGGGGAAAAATCGGCTGGGAGGTACTCGAGGGGAGGGGACTGAACGAAGACGCGGTGATCGGACGGAGTACACGCGGTTTCTTGACAAACGAACATATGTTTGGTAGAGTTGGGCCAATTTAAACGACGGAAACTACTCATCGCAC
>DASUDA010000062.1:0-24927 GCA_036275835.1 bacterium
TGGCGAGGTCGGGCTCGACGTTGGTCTCTCCCGGTTTGGCCCGGACGAGCAGATTGAAGATCTGCGTGATGACCTCATACGTTTCGCCATTGGTGTCCACAGGTGCGTCCAGGGTACCGGCATCCCCGGACTTCCCCCAGACGAAGGTGGGGACCCCGGCTGCCCACCCCATCACACTGCCCGGGGCCACGAGGACCCCCGCGGCCAGCCCGCACGCCATCACGACCGCCGCTGCCTTCCGTATAAGCCTAGGCGGCTTGTCCATACTCTTCCCTCCCCCTTAGAAATGAGGTCTCTACGAAAACCGCTTCACAGGCGGGTCGTTTATTCGGCGGGGTATCCGGGACTCCTTTGGCCCGGATGACGCATCCCGGGTTCGGCCGGCGCGCATGTTATAATGAGGGCGCAGACTGGCGATGACAGGGACGAGTACGCTGGACGGCAGCCGAGAGAGAGGCGGGGTCCCGGGCTGAGACCCCCGCCCGGATGCCGGGCGTACGACCACCCTTGAGCTGCAGGCGCGGGAGGATTCTCTTAAAGCCTGCCGGTTGCGCCCGTGACGCGCGACACAAGAGCCCTCCGGGAGATCGGGGGGAATATGGGTGGAACCGCGGCTGCTCCCGTCCCATGCACGGGGGCAGTTGTTCTTTTACGGGAGGATCCTCATGGAAGCAGGCAGGCGAGGGGCGGCGGGCATGGATCTGGTCACCCTGAAATTTCCGGATGGGACGAAGCGCGCGTACGCCCGCGGGACCGCGCTGGCGCAGGTGGCACGGGATCTCGGGGTGCGGGATGCGCTGGCCGCCCGGGTCAACGGGAAGGACCAGGACCTCGCCGCTCCGCTCGACACCGATGGGACCGTGGAGTGGTTGAGGTTCGCCGATCCGGCAGGTCGGGCGGTGTACTGGCACAGTACGGCGCATCTCCTGGCCCAGGCCGTCCGGGACCTCTTCCCCCAGGCCAAACTGGCGATCGGGCCGCCCATCGAGGACGGCTTCTACTACGACTTCGATATCGGCCGGCCGTTTGGGCCGGAGGACCTCGAGCAGATCGAGAAGAGGATGCGGGAGCTCGCATCGCGCGACCAGCCGATTGAGCGCACCTCCCTGCGGCGCGCGGAGGCGAAGCACCTCTTCCAGACCACGGGGGAGAAGTACAAGGCCGAGCTCCTCGAGGGCATCCCTGACGATCCCGTGAGCTTCTACCGCCAGGATGGGTTCCAGGACATGTGCCGGGGCCCGCACCTGCCATCCACCGGGCTCATCAAGGCGATCAAGCTCCTGAGCACGTCCGGAGCGTACTGGCGCGGAGACGAGCACCGCGAGATGCTCCAGCGGATCTACGGGATCTCCTTTCCCTCCCAGGAGGAGCTGGACGCGTACCTCGCCCGGGTGGAGGAGGCCAGGCGGCGCGACCACCGCAAGCTCGGGCGCGACCTGCACTTGTTCGCCTCGGTCGAAGAGGTGGGTCAGGGGCTGCCGCTGTGGCTTCCCCGCGGGGCGACGGTGAGGCGGGTCCTGGAGCGCTACATCATCGACCTGGAAGAGAGCCTCGGGTACCAGCACGTTCACACGCCGGACCTGGCGAGCGCGGAGCTGTATAAGATCAGCGGGCACTGGGACCACTATCGCGAGAACATGTATCCCTCCATGAAGGTGGACAATGAAGAGCTGGTCCTGCGCCCCATGAACTGCCCGCACCACATCATGATCTACAAGCACCAGCAACGCAGCTACCGCGATCTGCCCGTCCGCATCGCCGAGTTGGGGACGATGTACCGCTACGAGCGCTCCGGCGTGCTCTCGGGGCTGTCGCGGGTGCGGGCGATGACGCTCAACGACGCCCACATCTTCTGCCGGCCCGACCAGCTGACAGACGAGTTCATCGGGGTCGTCCGGCTGATCCAGCAGGCCTACCGGGATCTGGGCCTGCAGAAGTTCTGGTACCGGCTCTCGGTCCGGGACCCGCGGGACCGCGTGAAGTTCGTCCAGAACGACGAGATGTGGAATCTGGCGGAAGCCCGGCTCCGGGAGGCCCTGGCCGCGCTGGGCCTGGAGTACGTGGAGGCTCCCGGGGAGGCGGCATTCTACGGCCCCAAACTCGACGTCCAGGTGCCCGACGTCATGGGGAAGGACGAGACGATCTCCACGGTGCAGATCGACTTCTATCTTCCGGAGCGCTTCAGCCTGGAGTACATCGGGGAGGACAGCCGTCCGCACCGTCCCGTCATGATTCACCGCGGCGTGATCAGCACGCTGGAGCGGATCGTGGCTTTTCTCATCGAGGCCTACGCCGGGGCGTTCCCGCTGTGGCTCGCTCCGGAGCAGGCGCGGATCCTCCCGATCGCCGACCGGCACCTCGGCTACGCCCGGCGCGTGCAGGAGGCGCTCCGGGCGCGGGGGGTCCGGGCCGAAGTGGACGCGAGCAGCGAGCGGACCGGCCACAAGATCCGGGAGGCGCAACTGATGAAGGTTCCGTACATGCTGGTCGTGGGGGACCGGGAGGAGAAGGAGCGTACCGTCTCCGTGCGCAGCCGCGAGGCGGGGGATGAGGGCAGCCAGCCTCTCGAAAGATTCCTGGAGCGCATCCTCGAGGAGGCGGCGGCGCACCACTAGGGGGGTGAGCCGCTGCACGCTCGGCACGCGCGGGCGCGAACGTGCAATTTCACCGTGACGGGGTCCCGGGCGACCCAGATGAACGCGCGGGGATAGGGAATGCCGTAGTCGGCCATTCGGAGGGACGCCGAGACATCGGCGAGGTACTCCTGGGCCAGGGCGACGACCGTGGCGGTGAACTGCTCCTCTCGGGTGACGTCCCGGATCGTCACCTCTCCGCGCACCGGGGCGGGGAAGGGATGGATTCCGAGCCCGGGGTGCGATGTGACGGTTCCCGTAAACGTGATTGCCGGGTACTGGCTGGTGCGCAGGTAGGTAGCCCGCATGGCCGCGTCCCGCGGGCCGCTATCGGTCGTGATGCTCGGCGTGTCGATCGCCGCCGTCACTCGGGCCGTGTAGGTCTCTCCGCCATCGGGGGACTCGACGACCACCCGCCCGGTGACGCGCGTCGTGTGGCCGGAAAATCCGCCGCGGTTGTCCGGAACGAAAAACGTCACGGACGACTCGCCCGGCACGATCTCGAACATCCCGGTGGGGAGAAGCAGGAATCCCACAGCGGCCGGCGACCCCGCCGCCAGAGGCGGGCCGGCAGGAAGCGGGGCGAGAAGCGCCGTGAGAAGACCGACACAGACACGAGTCAGGCGCACCCTCATCACCTCCGGGGCAGGTCCATCTTACGCTCCTTCTCCCTGTACACCAGAAACGTATCGGCCGGATCACGAGGTTCCGGCTGGGGCGGGCGAAGCCTAATGGCCTCCGCCGGATCCCGCCGTTCCGCCGGTGCCGGGCGAAGTTCCCGGCCGGCGGCGCCAGAACCGGGCGCGAGGCCGCGGCCGTCTCGGGCGGGCTCTCCTCAAGTCTACCTGCTCCTCGGCGACGAGGACGTGCGCGCGGAGCAGGCGCTCGGGAGACTGCTGGACGATCTTCTCCCGGCCAGTGACCGGGCGCTGAACCTGGACGTGATGAACGCCGGGGAGACTCCTGTGGAAGAGATCATGACGCGGTGCGAGACCCTTCCATTCTTCGGCGCGCGGCGGGTTGTGGTTGTCCGGCGGGGGGAGGAGTTCCGGGCCCAAGATCAAGACGCGCTGGCGGCGTATCTCGAGCGCGGCGCGTCTCCGTCTGCGGCGCTTATCGTCATCGCCGAGAGCCTGGACCGCCGGCGCCGCCTGTTCGGCGTCCTCCAGCGCGTCGGCCGGGTTATCCTCTGCGGCCGGCTGGACCCGAAAGACCTGCCGCCATGGATCCGGACCCGGGTGAAAGAGGAGGGGAAGACCATCACGCCGGACGCGGCGGAGGTCCTCGTGGGACTGGTGGGGGGAGGCCTGCGAGAACTGGGCCTGGAGATCGCCAAGCTCGTCGCGTACGTCGGCGAGCGCCCGACGATCACCCCACAGGACGTCCACGAGGCCGCGAGCCACGTGGCCGAAGCGACGGTGTTCGAGTTGATGGACGCCGTCGGGCACCGCCAGGCAGACAGGGCACTGCGGGTGCTGCAGACTGTCATCGCCCTGGGCGAGCCGCCGGTGCGGATCCTGTATATGCTCGAAGATCAACTTCGGATGCTCCTGCGGACAAAGGCGCTTGTGGAGCGGCGGCCGCATCCGGCCCGGATCAGCCCGGACGAGATCCGGGAGGTGCTCGGAACGCGCGCGTGGCTCTTCGGTCGCTACCGCGAGCAGGTCGCGGCGTTCGGCGCGATGGACGTCGCCAGGGTGCTCGGGCTTCTCGTGGAGACGGACGCGATGATCAAGACCGGCGCCACGCCAGCGCGGCTGGCGATCGAGACGCTGATTGTCCGACTGTGCGTGGAGTGACGGATCAGGCCCGGGGGGCCGTGCCGGCGCGGGCCGCCTGGCGCGTCAGGCGGGATTTCTTGCGGGCCGCGGCATTCGGGTGCACGATGCCCTTGCGCGCGGCCGCATCGAGCGCCTGGATGACCGCCCGGAGGTCTTCGGCGACCGGTGCGGCCGCCTGCCGAACCCGCTTGACGAGGGTCTTGATCATCGATTGCACCGCCCGGTTGCGGGTCATGCGCTTGGCGGCCTGGCGCTTCCGCTTCAGGCCGGACTTCGAGCGCTTTGCCACTCGGGCACCTCCGCTGTCCTCAGATCGCCACTCTCGCGCGCGGTCCGCGAACGCCGCTCATTGTAGCACAGCGCCTTGCGGTCGTTCAAATTGGAGTGACTCTTGGGTCAGCGCTTCCGCGCGCTGTACAGCGTTCCCACGTGTACTCCGGCATGCCAGTCCGGATGGCCCGCCACTGATTCTCTGACCACTTGATTGGGGCCTTTGTGGACCTTCCTACTCGCTGGGGACGCATCGTCCATGACAAGCAGTCCTCCGCTGACCAGAAACCTCGCCCAGTCATCGAAATCACGGCGCACGGCGGGATACTCATGATTGCCGTCGATGAACAGAAGGTCTATCGGCTGAGTCCACGATGAGACGATGTCATGACTGTACCCCTTGATGAGGTGGACGACCCCATCAACCCCATTCTTCCTGATATTGTGCCAGCAGGCTGCTTTCAGCGTCTGAGGGATTGACCTTTGGATCCTCTCATACACTCGCCTGGATCCACGATCTCCGTCGGCGTTGAAAGGGTCAATGCAAATCACCCGGGCGTGCTGTCGATCCTGCAACGCTTTGCCGAGCACAACCGCGGATCGTCCCAGCCAGGTTCCAATCTCGACCACCGTCGGATCCTGTCGGTCTATCGACCGCGCCGCCTCGTACAGATACACTGCCTCTTTGTACCCCAGCCATCCGTCAATGTCGAAGCACGCGCGAAGTGTCCCATAGTGCCGGGGATACTGGGCACAAAATGCAAGATGCGCGACAGGGTGTGAGCCCAACAACGAGCCCAACAAGGTAAGAGGAACCTCCTGTGTTCTTCGTAGTTCTATGCCCATCTCTCACCCGCGCGAGACCTGACCCTCTCCGCATCGCGGCAAAAGTCGGGGATGGCAGTGGGGTGCTATAATACCGGCGGGATGCCGATCGGAGAGACGGAACTGGCCGCGCTCCGCCCCGCGGTCGCCGCGGGGGGCCTGGCCCGGGCGGCCAGCCTGATCGCCGTCGGGACGGTTGCGAGCCGGGCGCTCGGTCTGGTGCGGGACGTCCTGATCGCGGCCCTCTTCGGCGCGACCTCCACGAAGTCCGCGTTCGTCATCGCCTACTCGCTCCCGTTTTTCATCCAGCGGTTGTTCCTGGGCGGAACGCTGAGCATCGTCTTCATTCCCGCGATCGCGCAGCTCCTCGTGCGGGGTGATGAGGAAGAGACGCGGCGGGTCGTCACCAGCACCCTCAATCTTGTGCTCGTGATCGGTCTGGGAATGGTCGCTGTGGGCGTGGTCGCCGCGCCCCTGCTGGTGCCGGTGGCCGCGCCCGGCTATCTCCGCACGAACCCAGAGGTGCTGACGACCGCGATCGGTCTGACCCGCGTGATGTTCATCTCGATGGTGTTCTTGGCCCTCTCGGGCTTTGCCACGGGATTCCTCAACGCCCACCGCCAATTTGCGACGCCGGCGATGGCGCCCGTCGTCTTCAACCTGGTCATCATCGGCAGCGTTCTCCTGCTCGCGCCCCGGATCGGCATCTATGGGGTCGCGGTGAGCTTCCTGCTCGGGTGGGCGGCGCAGTTTCTCGTCCAACTGCCGGCCGCCCGGCACGCGGGACTGCGGTGGAGCCCCCGGGTGGACCTCACCCATCCGGCCATCCGCGAGATGGGGCGGCTGGCCGTCCCGGCGATGCTGGGCCTGGCCGTGATTGAGATCAACTCCAACGTGGGCCGCTTCTTCGCATCCTTCCTGCCGGCCCAGCCCGGCGTCGACTACGTCGCCGTGCTCGACTATGCGTTCCAACTGGTCCAGGCGCCGGTCGCCGTCTTTGCCGTCTCGCTGGCGACGGCGCTGTTCCCGACGATGGCCCGGCACGCGGCGGGGAGCGCCGTGGACGCTCTCCGGGAGACGACGTCGCTCGGGATCCGCGGGGTCCTGGTCACGATGATACCGGTGATGACGGCGATGCTCGTCGCGAGCGACCTCATCGTGCGTGTGATCTTTCAGCGAGGCGCGTTCGCGCCGGCGGCGACACACGCCGTGGCGCTGGGCCTCGTGGGATACGCGGTCGGGACCGTCCCCTACGCCGCCTACTACATCGTCACGAGGACCTACTACGCGCTGCACGACACGCGCACCCCAGTGCGCATTGGCGTGTACATGATGTTCCTGAACGCCCTGGGGGACTACGTCCTGATGCAAGTGCTCGGGCACACGGGGATCGCGCTGGCAACGTCATTGGTCGCCATCACGAACGTGGGGTGGCTCCTCTGGATGCTGCGGAGCCGGCTGGGCGGGGTGGACGGCCGTTCCATTTTGCGGACGGCGGGGCGGACGGCGCTCGCGGCGGTCGCGATGGCCGCCGTGATGCTGGGCACCTTTCGGCTCCTGGCCCCTCTGGTGGACTCGGCGCGCTTTGCCGGCGCCCTGAGCGAGCTCGCCCTGGCCCTGGCCGCCGGCGGGGTCGTCTACCTGGCCGCGTGCAGGCTCCTGGGGGTCCGGGAACTGGCGCTGGCGGGCGCCCTGCGGCGCGACCTCCGTGGGTAGCGGTCCCATTTCGGCCGGTCCGGGGAAGAACATAGGCGGGATGCGCGGACCGCTGATCATCGCTGCGATCTTGATGGTCCTTGTCGCGGGACACGTGGCATTCGTTACCACGTGTACCGATCGTCTCGCGTCGAGTCCGTGGTGCAGGCCCTCTCTGTCAATGTCGCTCGACGCTCTTCTTGTGGTGTCTGTGGTGATTTACGCGATCGTCAGAATCCGGAGAAGGCGGAAACATGAATGGTCTTGACAGTATTCTTCGGTGAATGCTAGCCTGAGGAGGCGAGCGTTAGCACTCTCTGGCGGAGAGTGCTAACCGAGGAGTCCCGCGATGGTGGAGCTCGAAGGCCGGCGGCGCGAGATCCTCAGGATGATCATTGACGACTACATCCTGACGGCCGAGCCGATCGGCAGCGAGGCGGTGCGCGGCCGCCACAGGCTCGGGGTGAGTTCCGCCACCGTCCGCAACGAGATGGCGGCGCTCGAAGAGTTGGGATATCTCCAGCAGCCTCACCCCTCGGCGGGCCGCATCCCGACCGACCAGGCCTATCGGGTGTACGTGGACTCGATGCTTGAGGAAGAGCAGGTCTCCTCGGCAGAGCGGGCCCGCATCCGGCGGACACTTGCCGTCCCCGAGCTGGACCGTGCCGTCGAGCAGGCCACGCGGGCGCTGGCCGTGGCAACCGACTGCGCGTCGGTCGCGGCCGGCCCAAGCCCGCACCAACAGGTGGTGCGCCACCTGCATCTCATCCCGCTGACGCCCCACCGGGCGCTTGTCGTCGCCGTGACGGATACCGAGGTGTTCAAGGGCCAGATGGTGGAGTTCCAGGAGGCGACGACGGCGGAGGAGTGCGACCGGCTGTCTCAGGAAATCAGCCGGCGCATTACGGGCCGGCCCCTGAGCGATCTGACCGACCGGATGCTCGACAAGGTCATCGGCGAGGCGACGCTCTACCAGCGCGTGCTGGACCAGGTCGGCCGCCTGCTCCGCGACCAGATCCTTCACCCCTCGGCGCGCGTCCACACGGAGGGCACGGCGAACATCTTGAAGCAGCCGGAATTCCGGGATGTCCGCCGGGCGCAGCCCGTTCTGTCGGCGCTCGAGCGGGAAGACATCGTGGAAGAACTGCTCCGCGGCGGCCTCGGGCAGAAACGGGTGCGGGTCATGATCGGCGCGGAGAACCGACGTGAAGAGATGAGAGACTGCAGCGTGATCTCGGCGCCCTACTACGTCGGAGAGCACGCCGCCGGTGTCCTGGGCATCGTCGGTCCCACCCGCATGCGCTACGGGAAGATCATCGGGCTGGTCCGGTTCCTGGCCGAGAGCCTCGGCGACGCCCTGAATCAGTTCTGAGCCCCGCGCGACATGGCCCGCCGCGACTACTACGAGATCCTGGGAGTTCCCCGCACGGCCACGCAGGAGGAGATCAAGCGGGCGTTCCGCCGCCTGGCCCGGGAGCACCACCCCGATATCAATCAGGACCCGCGGGCCGGCGAGCGCTTCAAAGAGATGAACGAAGCCTATCAGATCTTGGGCGATCCCGAGCGGCGCGCGAAATACGATAGAGGCGAACGGGTCCCGTTCGGAGGAATCGACCTCGGACAGTCCAGCCCTTTCGGCAATGCGCTCGACGATATCTTCGAGATGTTCTTTGGACAGCCGAGGGCGCGGGGGGGAGGAGAGCCGGGACCGGAGCGGGGGAGCGACCTCCGGATGGAGCTGGAGGTCACGCTCGAGGAGGCCGCCCGGGGAGCGGAGAAGACCATCGCGCTGAAGCGGGAGGAGACGTGTTCCGCCTGCTTCGGGACGGGAGCGGAAAAGGGGAGCGCGCCGGAGGAGTGCCCGACCTGCGGAGGGACGGGGCAGGTCCGCTTCCAGCGCCGGACGCCGTTCGGATCATTCGCCCAGATCACCACGTGCCCCCAGTGCCAGGGACGGACGAAAATCATCCGCCGCCCGTGCCGCGAGTGCCGGGGGAGCGGCCGCGCGGTGGTAGAGAGGGAAATCACGGTCCAGGTCCCAGCCGGCGTGGAGGAGGGGACCCGGCTCCGGCTCCAGGGCGAGGGAGAAGCCGGGATGCGAGGAGGGGAGCGGGGAGACCTCTATGTTGTCGTGCGCTTCGCGACCCACCCGATCTTCCAGCGCCAGGGCCGGGACCTGCATTGTGAGGTCGCCATCTCCATGGTCCAAGCGGCGCTCGGGGATGAGATCGAGGTGCCGACGCTCGACGGTCTCGCGCCGCTCGCGGTCCCTCCCGGCCTGCAGCCCGGCAGTGTCCTCACGCTGCGGGACAAGGGGCTGCCGGGGGCACGGGGCGGGCGCGGCGCCCTGGTCGTCCATGTCCAGGTCACCATTCCCGAGTCCCTGACTCCGGAACAGGCGCAGGTGCTGACGCAGTACGCCAGACTCCGCGGGGAGCAGCCGAAGGCGGGCCGGAAGACGCTGCTCGGAAAGATCCGCAACCACCGGGCGTGACCTTCCCGCCATCATGCCGCCCCCTCGAAACGTAAGGGCGGGTCAGACCTGGATCGAGGTGAGCGTTCTCACCTCGATCGGGGCCGCGGAGGCCGTGGGGGCGATTCTTCAGGATCTCCGCACCGGCGGTCTCATCGAGGAACGCCCCGTCAGACGGCGCTCGCGCACACCCCTGGTCCGCTTCCGTTGTTATCTGCCTCCTTCTCGCGTGCTCCCGGTGACCCTGCGGGGCCTAGAGCGGCGCATACGAGACCTCACACGCTACGGCCTCCATCCGGAGCCGGCCCGGGTAAGCCGCCGTTCCGTGGCGGCCCGCCGGTGGGCGACCGCCTGGCGGGCGCACGTGCGCCCCGTGCGGGTCGGCCGGCTGATCGTGCGTCCCTCGTGGATCCGCGTCCCCGGGCGGCCGGGCGTCACGGTGATCACAATTGATCCCGGGATGGCCTTCGGAACCGGCCTGCACCCAACGACGCGCCTGTGCCTGCAGGCGCTTCTCAGCTATCTGCCGCCCCAGCCGCCTCGCCCGTCCGACCAGCCTCGACCGGACTCTGCGGTCACCATTTTCGACATCGGTACGGGATCGGGGATTCTGGCGATCGCGGCGGCCCGCCTGGGCGCGGCGCGAGTCTGGGCGGTGGACAACGACCCGGTGGCCGTGGCCGTCGCCCGCGAAAACACGCGGCTTAATGAAGTGACGCGCCTGGTCCGTGTGGTGCAGGGAACCGGGGTAGGACGGGCCCCCGGTCGGGCCAGCCTGATTTTCGCGAACCTCATTGCGGAGACGATCGTCCCGATGCTGCCGGCGGTCGGGAATCACCTTGTGCCTCGCGGCGTGTTTGTGGGATCAGGGATCATCGCCGATCGCCTGCCTGCCGTGATGCGCGCGGGCAAGGCGGCGGGTCTGAGGCCGATCCGTATTCTTTCCGAGGAGGAGTGGCGCGCGGTCGTCCTGTCCGCGCCGGACGCGCCGGGGCGTTCCCGCCGCCCCTTGCAAACCTCCTGAAACGGAGTAGAATAGGCACGAACGCGGACCATTAACGATCTCCGGGAGGGATCGATGGTGCGCTGCGGTTTCGTGGCCGGAACAGGAGGAGCCCCCGGGGCTCCTTTTCGTTTGCCGGCCGTTTCCGTGACGCCGCGCAACCCGGGGCCGGCCGCGCCGCCCGGGTCTTGCATTTTTATGTGGATGATGTGTATAATTATGCAGACGTGGGATTGACGATGCGGGCGCGGGTGGCTCTGGAGGACGGCACAGTGCTCGCCGGCCGGGCGATCGGGGCCCAGGGGTGCGCCGGCGGCGAAGTCGTTTTCACGACCGCGATGACCGGGTACGAGGAGATCCTCTCGGATCCTTCCTATCGGGGCCAGATCGTGACGATGGCCTACCCGCTGATCGGGAATTACGGAGTGAGCGGCGAGGCCTGGGAGTCCTCCCAGCCGCACGTCGCGGGATTCATCGTCGGCGAGGCGGCCGATCGCCCCAACCATTGGCGCGCCCGCAAGACGCTCACGGCCGCGCTGGCGGAATGGCAGGTCGTCGGCATCGCCGGTGTGGACACGCGCTCCCTCGTGCGGCACCTGCGGAGCCGCGGCCTCAAGCGTGGCGTGATCTCCACAGAGGATGTCCCGGATGACGTGCTCGTCGCCCGGGCCCGCTCCCTCCCGGACATCGCGACCCTCGACCTTGTGGGGCAGGTCTCCATCCCCGCCCCGAAGCACCACCCCGGTCCGGGTCCCCGCGTCGCCGTGCTCGACTGCGGGGTAAAGGCGGGCATCATCGATAACCTCCTGCGGCGAGGGTGCGACGTCTGGGTCCTACCATGCCGGACGACCGCGGAAGAGATTCTCGCACTGGCCCCCGCCGGGCTCGTGCTGTCCCCGGGACCGGGAGACCCCAAGGCTCTCCCTCATCACGTTGCCCAGGTGCAGCGTCTGTGGGAGCGCCTTCCGATCTTCGGGATCTGCCTTGGCCATCAACTGATCGGCCGAGCGGCCGGCGGCGAGACGTTCAAGCTTCCCTTCGGCCATCGGGGCAGCAACCATCCCGTGAAGGACCTGGAGACCGGCCGCGTCTATGTGACGACCCAGAATCACGGCTATGCCGTGGACGAAGCCACGCTGGAACGCTCCGAGGTGGTCGTCACGCACCGCAACCTGAACGACGGGACGGTCGAGGGGCTGCGCCACCGCCGGCTGCCGATCGTCTCGGTGCAGTACCATCCCGAGGGCCGGCCGGGCCCGCACGATTCGGGTTACCTGTTCGATCGGTGGCTGGCGGTGCTCGCGGAGCGAACGACGGGAGGGCGAGGGCTCGCGGAGCGCGCGGAGGCGGTTGCCGGCCCGAGGGAACCCCATGCGTGACGCCGGCATCCGCAAAGTCCTCGTGATCGGCTCCGGACCGATCACGATCGGTCAGGCCGCGGAGTTCGACTATTCCGGCAGCCAGGCGTGCAGGTCGCTGTCGGAAGAAGGCGTCGAGGTCGTGCTGGTCAACAGCAACCCGGCCACGATCATGACCGACGTCGAAACCGCCGACCGCGTCTACATCGAGCCCCTGACGGTCGAGTTCCTGACCCGCGTGCTGGAGAAGGAATGCCCCCAGGGTCTCCTGGCCACCCTGGGAGGCCAGACGGGGCTCAATCTGGCGGTGGCGCTGGCAGAGGCCGGCGTGCTCGACCGGCTCGGGGTGCGCCTCTTGGGGACGCCCCTCCAGGCGATCCGGCAGGCCGAGGACCGGCAGCAGTTCAAGGAGGCGATGCAGGCGTTCGGGGAGCCCATCCCGGAGAGCGTCATCGCCTATTCGGTCGACGAAGCTCGCGCCTTCGCCGATCGCCTCGGATACCCGGTCGTGGTCCGCCCCGCGTACACGCTGGGGGGGACGGGAGGCGGACTCGCGCGTGACCCGCGGGCTCTCGCGGAGATCGGGTCACGCGGGCTGTCTGCGAGCCGGATTGGTCAGATCCTGGTCGAGCGATCCGTGGCGGGGTGGAAGGAGATCGAGTATGAGGTGATGCGGGACCGGACCGACACCTGCATCACCGTATGCAACATGGAGAATCTCGACCCGATGGGGGTGCACACGGGAGACAGCATCGTCATCGCGCCCAGCCAGACGCTCACCGACCGCGAATACCAGATGCTCCGCAGCGCGAGCCTCCGGATCATCCGGGGACTCGGCATCGAAGGCGGGTGCAACATCCAGTTCGCGTTGGATCCGGAGAGCGAACGCTACTACGTGATCGAGGTCAACCCCCGGGTCAGCCGCTCCAGCGCGCTCGCCAGCAAGGCGACCGGGTATCCGATCGCCCGGGTGGCCGCCAAGATCGCCCTCGGGCGCACGCTGGAGGAGATCCGCAACACGGTGACGGGGCAGACCTGTGCCGCCTTCGAGCCCGCGCTCGATTACGTCGTCGTGAAGATCCCGCGGTGGCCGTTCGACAAGTTCCCGCGCGCGAGCCGCCGCCTCGGCACCCAGATGCAGGCGACGGGGGAGACGATGGCGATCGGACGGTCGGTCGAGGAGGCGCTGCTGAAGGCCGTCCGATCCCTAGACACGAAGACGGACGATCTCCACCACCCGCCGGCCACGGAGTGGACCCACGACGCGTTGCGAGACCGAATCGCCGAGCCGTGCGATGAGCGCCTCTTCGCCATCGCCGAGGGGCTGCGCCGGGGGATGCTGCCACAAGAGATCGCCGCGCTGTCCCGGATCGATCTCTTCTACGTGCAGAAGGTGGCGAACATCGTCGCCATGGAGGACGCCCTCCGCCGCGGCCGGGATCCGCGGATGCTGCGGGAGGCGAAGCGGATGGGCTTTGCCGACGCCACGATCGCCCGGTTGTGGGGGGTGGCGGTCACGCAGGTGCGGGACGCCCGCCGGGGCGCCGGGATCGATCCCGTCTACAAGGTCGTCGACACCTGCGCCGGCGAGTTCCCCGCGGTGACGCCCTACTTCTATTCCACCTATGCCGCCGAAGACGAGGTCCCCGCCAGTGCCCGCCCGCGCATCGTCGTGCTGGGCTCCGGTCCCATCCGGATCGGGCAGGGGATCGAGTTCGACTACTCGAGCGTGCACGCCGTGAAGGCTCTCCGGGCCGAAGGGCTGGACGCGGTCCTGATCAACAACAATCCGGAAACCGTCAGCACCGACTTTGACGTCGCGAGCCGTCTCTACGTCGAGCCTCTCACGCTGGAGGACGTCCTCCATGTCGTGGAGCGGGAGCAGGCCGAGGGCGTCGTCGTGCAGGTCGGCGGCCAGACGGCGCTCAATCTGGCCGGGCCTCTCGCCCGGGCGGGCGTGCGCGTGCTGGGGACGTCCGTCGAGAGCCTTGACGCCTCTGAGGACCGCGGGAAATTCGGAGACCTCCTGCGCCGTCTGGGAATCCCGCATCCGGCCGGGGGGGCGGTGCGGTCGGTCGAGGAGGGGTACGCGACCGCGGAGCGGCTCGGATTCCCCCTCCTCGTCCGACCATCTTACGTGCTCGGCGGACGGGGGATGGACATCGTCGCGACTCCTGAGGAGCTCGCGCGCTACCTCGCGGACGCGTTCGCGCTCGACGCCGACCATCCCGTCCTCCTCGACACGTACGTGGAGGGCACGGAGGTGGAGGTGGACGCGATCAGCGACGGGGAGGCCGTGTACCTGCCCGGCGTGATGGAGCATATCGAGCGGGCCGGGGTGCACTCGGGGGACAGCGTCGCGGTCTTTCCGGCACCGCACCTCTCGCTGGAGGAGACGGATCAAATCGTCGCCCACACCGTCGCGATCGCGCAGGCGCTCAGGGTGCGGGGGTTTCTCAACATCCAGTTCGTGGTCAAGAGCGGGACCGTCTCCGTCCTTGAAGCGAACCTCCGCAGCAGCCGGACGGTGCCGTTTGTGAGCAAAGCCGTGGGCGCGCCCCTGGTCCCGCTGGCGGTCCGGGTGATGCTGGGGGCCTCCCTCGCCGACCTCGGGTATCCGGGGATCACGCTCCTGCCGGCGCCCGCGCGCATCTCGGTGAAAGCGCCGGTGTTCAGCAGCGAGAAGCTCTCGGAGCTGGACGTGCTGCTCGGCCCCGAGATGACGTCGACGGGCGAGGTGATGGGGCAGGATGCCACGCTCCCCGGCGCGCTCTATCGGGCGCTCCTCGCGGCCGGCATGGTGGTGCCCGGACAGAGGTCGCTTCTGGCGAGCGTCGCCGACCGCGACAAGCAAGACGCGCTGGATCTGATCCGGCGCTTCGCGGAGCTGGGCTTTGCCGTCTACGCGACCGACGACACCGCGCGGTTTCTCGCGGAGCACGGGATCCGCGCGGTCCACGTGAGCAAGAACGGCGGTTCCGAGACGGCCCTCCGGCTCATCCTGGAGCAGGCGGTCGGCCTGCTGATCAACACCCCCACGCGCGGACGCGTTCCCGGGACGGCGGGGTTTGCGATGCGCCGGGCCGCGTTCGAGCGCCACCTCCCGTGTTTTACCTCGCTCGATACCGCGTCGGCGTTTCTCGACGTCCTGGTCGCGATGGAGCGCGGGCACATTCCATCCCCTCAGGCCGCGATGGAGGTCTCACCGCTCTAGCCGCGCACGAGCTCACCCCCGGATATGTCTCAGGCAACTCACCGGAGGGTACACAAGCAGATGATCGTCGGAATCATCGAAGCGGGCCGTCGACAAGGTGTCAATTCCCACTAAACCTCAGAAGAAGAACGGGCAGGCCACGAGCCCGCCCCCGGCGGGTGACACGCACTATCACGGCCTGTTCGAACGCCTGCCGGTGGGCTTGTACCGCGCCACGCCGGCCGGGCAGATCATCGACGTCAACCCCGCGTTCGCGCACATGTTGGGCTACCCCGACCGGGAATCGGTCATGGCCATCAACGCGCGTGATCTCTACGTCGATCCCGGGGACCGGGCGCGCCTCATGTCCGTGCTGGAGCGCGAAGGCGTTGTAGTCGACTTTGAGAGCCAGCTGCGCCGGCGAGACGGCTCGCTCCTGTGGGTGCGCGCGTACTCGCGGGCCGTTCGGGACGCCTCCGGCGTGGTGGAATACTTTGAAGGGGCAATTATTGATGTCACGGAGCGAAAACTCTCGCGCGAGGCTTTGCGGAAGAGCGAAGAGCGGTTTCAAGTCGTCGCCCGCGCCACGAATGATCTCGTGTGGGACTGGGACTTGCTCACGAACGAGGGGTGGCGGGGTCCGGGTGCCCACTCGCTCTTTGGCTATGCCGGGGATCTCGCCCGACCATGGCCGGAGTGGTGGAGTGAAAACGTCCATCCAGAGGATCGAGAGAGGGTCCTGTCCAGTCTCCGGGCGGCGATCAACGGTGGCGAGCACTCGTGGTCGAGTGAATACCGGTTTCGCCGCGCCAACGGCTACTACGCCTACGTGAGTGATCGCGGCTATGTCATTCGCGATGCGACCCAGCGCCCCGTGCGCATGGTCGGCGCCATGATGGATATTACAGAGCACAAAGAGGCGGAAGACGAAATCCGCCGGCGGACGGCGCACCTGGAGGCTTTGAACGCCATTATCGCCAGCGCGGTTGCGTCGACGGACCTGGGTGATCTGCTCGAGGAGGCTATCGACCGGACTGTGAAGGCGCTCGACGCCAGAATGGGCGGGATCTGGGTGGGCGATCTTCACATCGACCGAGGCCTTCCGCCCGAGGTGGGTCCTCTCTTCGCTCGGGCCCGAGAGATGGCGGGGAGGGATCGGTCGGTGGTCGTGAGCGACTGGCGGGACTCCTCCGGCTCGGTGGCCGACGCTCTGGCTCCGATTGCGGCGCGGCTCAACATTTGGGCCTCGATTTCAGCCCCTCTCGAGAAGGATGGCCGGATCTTCGGTGGTCTGGCCATTGCGTCACCCCAGTTCCGCACGTGGCTTCCGGAGGAGATCACGCTGGTCGAGGCCGTGGGAAAGCAGATGGGCGCGGCGGTGGAGCGTCTCCGTCTGTTCGGCGAAGCGCAGCAGCGCGCCGGCCTGATGGCGCAACTCGTGGCCATCGTCGACACCCTGAACCGCCCCCTGACCGTCGCCGAGGTGACACCCGCGATTGGCGAAGGAGCCCTCAGTCTGAGCGGCGCCGACCGCGCGGCCGTGTTCTTTCGCCAGGAGCGGGGCGGCATGACGTGCGCGTGGTCCCGGGGCCTGTCCTCCGACTACATCGCGGAGGTGCTGGCCCACCACAAGGACCTTCCCTCTGGGCAGTTGATGAAGGAGGGGGCTGAACTCGAACGGCTCACACTGCCCGGGGGCCGTGTCATCGAAGGGACAAAACCCTTCCTGTTCTCGGACGTGCGCTCCCTGCCCCCCGAGGCGGTGCTCCGCGGGATCGCCGAGTCTGAAGGGTATCGGGCCCTGGGAAATTGGCCCCTCACCTATGAGGAACGCGTGATTGGCCTTGTGAGTTGCTATTATAACGCTCCCCGGACCTGGTCCGAGGCGGAGCAGGAGGTGTTCCTCGCCTTCTGCCTGCAGGCGGCGGTGGCGCTTCAGAATGCGGATCTCCACGAGGCGCAGGCACAACGGACTGCCGAACTGGAGGCCTTTTACTCCCGCGTGACCGAAGTCATGAAGAGGGAAGGCGGGAAGCCGTAACCCCGCAAATTGGCGATTGCAAATTTATTCATCGCCGGGTATAATTATTCCAACGTCGAGAGCGCGGAGGCCGCATGCCCGTTCGGGTGAGCGTCATCGGGGCGTCGGGGTATGGAGGCGCGGAGGCGGTGCGGCTTCTCGCCACCCATCCCGCGGTGCGCCTCGTCCATGTGAGCGCGCAGACCCGGGTGGGGCAGCCGCTCGCGGACCTGTACCCGCACCTCCGGGGGTTCGTGGATCTCGTCACCGAGGCCGCCGACCCCGCCGTGATTGGGCGGGACTCCGACGTCGTCATCGTCTCTCTTCCCACCGGGACGGCGATGGCCATCGTCCCCGAACTCCTGGAGAGAGGGGCCCGGGTGATCGACGTGGCGGCCGATTTCCGCCTGCGCGATCCTGCGCAGTATCCGGCCTGGTATGGGATCACGCACACCGCGCCCCGGTATTTGAGCGAGGCCGTCTACGGCCTTCCAGAGCTCTACCGTAGCCGTATTCGCACGGCCCGCCTTGTCGCCAACCCCGGCTGCTATCCGGCGGCGGCCCTGCTGGCGCTCGCTCCGCTCTTGCGGGCCGGTGTCGCCTCTCGCCAGGGCATCATTCTCGATGCCAAGTCAGGAATCTCCGGGGCCGGCCGCGGGAGCCAGACCGGCGGCTTCCCGTTTTCGGACACAAACGAAGACGTCCGCGCGTACAGCGTACCGGCGCATCCCCATACCGCGGAGATCGAGCAGGAACTGACCGCCGTGGCCGGCGGCGACGTCCGCGTGACGTTCGTGCCCCACCTCGTTCCCATGACCCGGGGCATCCTTGTGACCGCCTATGCCCCTCTGATCCGCCCGTGCCTGCCCGAGGAGGCGGCCGCGCTCTTCCGCGAGGCTTACGCCAGTGAGCCCTTTGTGCGCGTGCTGCCGGACGGCGCCCTCCCCCAGACCAAGGCCACCGCGGGGAGCAACTACTGCGACCTCGCGGTGCGCGTCAACGCCCGCGCCGGGGTGGCCGTGGCGATCGCCGCGCTGGACAACCTGGGAAAGGGAGCGGCCGGGCAGGCCGTGCAGAACCTGAATTTGATGGCGGGGCTGGCGGAGGATGCGGGCCTCCGCACCCCCGGCCTGTATCCGTAGATCTCCCCACAGCGGAGGGAGCGGGACGATGGGTGAGCGGGTGTCACGGTTGATCCAGGGCGGTGTGACCTCGGCGCAGGGGTTCGTGGCCTCGGGCGTGCACTGCGGGATCAAGCCGCAGAAGAAAGATCTCGCCCTCGTCTACTCCCGCGCTCCCGCCTCCGTGGCCGGCGTGTTCACGACGAACAAGGTCAAGGCGGCCCCCGTCCTCCTCGACATCGAGCGGGTCCGGTCCGGGCGCGGGCAGGCGGTGGTGCTGAGCAGCGGCAACGCCAATGCCTGCACCGGCGAGCAGGGACTGCGGGACGCGCGGGAGATGGCCGCGCTCACCGCCCAGTACCTGGGCATCGACGATGAGCTCGTCTGTGTCTGCAGCACGGGGATCATCGGGCGCCCGCTGCCGATGGACGCGATCCGCCAGGGCATCCCGGAGGCCGTGCGGCTCCTCAGCCCTGACGGGACCGCGGCCGCCGAGGCCATCATGACCACGGATACGGCCCCGAAGGCCGCCGCGGTGCAGGTGTCGATAGGCTCCCAGGTCGTCACGGTGGGCGGCATGACCAAGGGAGCAGGAATGATCCATCCTCAGATGGCGACGACGCTGACCGTGCTGACCACCGACGCGGCCGTGGCCCCTGCCGTGCTGCAGGCCGCGCTGCGCCGGGCCGCCGAGCAGTCGTTCAACCGGATCACGGTGGACGGCGACCGGAGCACGAACGACACGATCCTCCTTCTCGCCAACGGGGAGGCCGGGGTGCCGGAGATTCCGGGTCCCGGCGAGGCGCTGGAGACGTTTCAGAGCGCGCTCACAACCATCGCGGTGACGCTCGCCAAAATGGTGGCCCGCGATGGGGAAGGGGCGACGAAGTTCATCGAGATCGCGGTTCGAGGCGCGCAGAGCGATGCGGACGCGCACCGGGCCGGGCTGGCCGTCGCGGCCTCGCCGCTCGTGAAGACCGCGATCTACGGGGGATCGCCGAACTGGGGGAGGATTCTGGCCGCGGTGGGTTACTCGGGGGCAGAGGTCCAGGCCGACCGTGTGTCGGTGCGGATCGGGTCTGCTCTGGTCGCCGAGCGGGGCGAGCCGGCAGGCGATCCGGAGAGTGTGGAGGAAGCCGCCCGGCATCTCGCCGGGGAGGACGTCCAGGTCACGGTGGACCTGGGCCTGGGGAAGGGGGAGGCCACCGTGTGGACCTGCGACCTGACGGAGGGCTACATCAAGGAAAATGCCGGAATCATCTCCTAGCGCCCGCGCGTATTCCGGCGCCGAGCAGGGCGCCATCCTCGCCCGGGGGCTCCGCTACGTCAACGCCTGGAAGGGGAAGAGCGCGGTTGTGAAATTCGGCGGGAGCATCCTGGACATGGACCAGGGGGGGACGCTGGCGCAGGATCTGGTGCTCCTCAAAGGCGCCGGCATCCATCCCGTGCTGGTCCACGGCGGCGGACCGGAGATCACGCGGGTCCTCGAGCGTCTTGGCAAGACATCGACGTTTGTGCAGGGGCTCCGGGTCACCGATTCGGAAACGATGGAAGTCGTGGAGATGGTCCTGGCCGGGCGGGCGAACAAAGCGCTCGTCTCCATGATCATCCAGGAAGGCGGGAAAGCAGTCGGAGTGAGCGGCAAAGACGGCCGGATGCTTCTCGCCCGCAAGCACCAGGGGGCCGCGGACCTCGGCCAGGTCGGTGAGATCCAGGAGGTGGATCCGGCGCTCGTGACCCAACTCAGCGCCCAGGGGTACATCCCCGTGGTCGCGTCCCTCGGGATCGGCGAGGACGGGGCGAGCTACAACCTGAACGCGGACACCGCCGCGGGCGCGCTGGCCGTGGCCGTTGGGGCCAGCAAGCTCATTTTGCTGACAAACGTGACGGGGGTCTACCGGGATTATCACGGCGATCGCGGCCTCGTGTCGGAACTCCATGCTCCCGAGGCCGAGGCGCTGATCCGGGACGGGTCCATCAACCAAGGGATGATCCCGAAGGTGGAAGCGTGTCTAGAGGCGCTCCGGGGCGGCGTCCCGAGCGCCCACATCATCGATGGTGCGGTGCCGCACGCCCTGCTCGTGGAACTGTTTACGGAGCGCGGAATCGGCACGATGCTGATTCCCTGAGGCCCATTTCGTCGGAGGTGGTGGATGACCACGCGCGAGGTTGTCGAGCTCACAACGAAGGTGCTGATGTCCAACTATCGGCGTGCTCCGGTCGCGTTCCGCGAGGGACGAGGAATGCGGCTGTGGGACCTGGAGGGGAAGGAATACCTCGATTTCGTCGCCGGCATCGCCGTGGACGTCCTGGGTCACTGTCATCCGCGTCACGTGGCGGCGATTCAGCGGCAGGCCGGCCGGCTGATCCACGTCTCGAACCTCTACCACATCGCGGAGTCCGCGGAACTGGCGCGCCTCCTGGTGGAGGTCACCGGCATCCCGGGGGGCCGGGTGGTGTTCTCCAACAGTGGAGCGGAGGCGTGCGAAGGCGCGATCAAGCTGGCCCGCAAAGGTGCACGAGCGCTCCGGGGGTCGGACGTGTTCGAGATCATCGTGGCGAGCCACAGCTTCCACGGCCGCACGCTCGGCGCCCTGTCCGCGACGATGAACCCCAAGTACCACGAGGGGTTTGAGCCCCTGGTGCCCGGGTTTGTGGAGGTCCCCTTCAACGATCTCGGAGCGGTGGAGCGCGCGATTACCCCCCGCACGGCCGCGGTGATGATGGAGGCGGTCCAGGGCGAGGGCGGGATCAACCCCGCGAGCATCGAGTTCCTGCAGGGGCTGCGGCGCCTGTGCGATGACCGGAAGATTTTGATGGTGCTGGACGAGGTGCAGTGCGGGTTTGGGCGGACCGGCCGGTGGTTCGCCTACCAGCATGCGGGCGTGGTCCCGGATATCGTCGCGCTGGCCAAGGGGCTGGGGGGCGGCATGCCGATTGGGGCGCTCGTGGCCCGACCGGAGATCGCCCAGGTGTTCCAGCCGGGGACGCACGGGACCACGTTTGGCGGCAATCCTCTGGCTTGCGCCGCGGCGATCGCGGTGATCGAGACGATCAAAGCCGACAATCTCGTGGCGCGGGCGGCCGAGATGGGGCAGTACCTCATGGGCCGCCTGCGCGACGTGGCGAAGACGTTTCCCCTGATCCGCGAAGTGCGCGGAAAGGGCCTCATGGTGGCGGCGGAGCTGGCGGGTCCGTCCGAACCGATCGTGGCGGCGTGTCTCGCCCGCGGGCTGCTCGTGAACAACGTCCAGCCGACGGCCCTCCGCTTCGTCCCTCCGCTGATCGTGAGTCGGGCGGAGATCGACGAGGCCATCACGATCCTCACGTCCGTGCTGTCCGAAGCCGCACCGGCGGGGACCCCCGGCGCGCTGTCGTCCGCGCAGCAGGCCCAGGGAGCCGCGGCCCGGACGCTGGCCACTCCGAAGGCGAGCGCCGCCTCGCCGGCCGCGAAGCGATCCCGGGGACGGTGAGGTGAGGCCGATGGCGCATCCGGCACAGATTGCCCTGGCCTACAGCGGCGGCCTGGACACGTCGGTCATCATTCCGTGGCTCAAGGAGCGCTCCCCGGGCTGCCGCGTGATCGCGGTCGTGGCCGATGTCGGCCAGGGCGACGACTTCGACGAAGTGCGCAGGAAGGCGAAGCGGAGCGGCGCGGATGCGGTGCACATCGTCGATGTCAAGACCGCCTTTGTGACGGACTACATCTTCCCCGCGCTGCAAGCCGAGGCGGTCTACGAGGGGAAGTATCTGCTCGGCACGGCGCTGGCCCGCCCCCTCATCGCGCGCGTCCAGGTCGACGTGGCGCTGGCGGAGGGATGCGATGCGCTCGCCCATGGGTGCACGGGGAAGGGGAATGATCAGGTCCGGTTCGAACTGGCGTACCAGGCGCTGGCCCCGCACCTCGCCGTCATCGCGCCCTGGCGCGAGTGGAGCCTGAGTTCCCGCGAGGAGGAGATCGATTACGCCCGGGCCCACGGGATTCCCGTGCCGGTCACGCGGGAGAAGCCGTACAGCATGGACCAGAACCTCTGGCACCTGAGCTTTGAAAGCGGGATCCTGGAAGATCCCTGGGCCGAGCCGCCGGCCGAGATGTTCCGGCTCACGGTCGACCCCGCGGCCGCTCCCGCGACCCCGGAGTATCTCGAGATCACGTTCGCGCGGGGCGTCCCGACGGGGGTGGACGGCCGGCCTCTGGATCCGGTCGCTCTCGTGACGACGCTCAACCGCCGCGCGGGAGCGCACGGTGTCGGCCGGGTGGACATCGTCGAGAACCGGCTCGTCGGCATGAAGAGCCGCGGGGTGTACGAGACGCCGGGCGGCACCGTGCTCGTGGAGGCGCACCACCACCTGCAGACGATCACGCTCGATCGGGACACGCAGCACTTCAAAGCCCTGGTCGCCCCGCGGTACGCCGAACTGGTATACAACGGCCTCTGGTACTCTCCCCTGCGCGGCGCCCTCGATGCGTTCGTGGCCGCCACTCAGGAAACCGTCACCGGCACCGTGCGGGTCCGGCTCTTCCGCGGATCATGCGCCGTCGTCGGGCGGCGGGCGGAGCGGTCCCTGTACAGCCACGACCTGGCGACGTTCGGTCGGAGCGCCGGGTACGATCACAAGGACGCGGCCGGGTTCATCCGGCTGTTCGGCCTGCCGGCGAAAGTCTTCGCCGACGTCAATCCTGACCTAGCCCGCGGCTCCTCCCCGCCCCCGGTGGAGGTGCCGGCCGCACCTCGGCGTCCACGCTCCCCCAGCGGATAGACGGCAGGGGACGGCCGTGACCGAACCACACAAAGGGTCAGAGAACAAAGGGCCGCGGGACGAGCCGGCCACCGCCCGGATGTGGGGCGGGCGGTTCCGCGGGGATCTCGATCCTCATGTCGCCGCGTTCACCACCTCTCTTCCGTTCGATCAGCGCCTGTACCGGGCAGACATCCTTGGGAGCATCGCCCATGCCACGATGCTGGGGCGGTGCGGGATCATCCCGGCCGATGAGGCGGGCGGACTGGTGCGGGGACTCAAAGAGATCCTGCGCGAGGTGGACGCGGGAGTGCTCCGCATCGAGGGCGCCGAAGACATCCACACCTTTGTGGAGAACGCCCTCCGCGCCCGCGTGGGGGAGGCGGCCGGCCGGCTGCACACCGCCCGCTCCCGGAACGATCAGGTGGCCACGGATATGCGCTTCTACCTGAAGGCGGAGACCGTGAAGATCGTGGGGCGGACAGTGGCGTTGCAGCAGGTCGTGCTGGCCCTCGCGGAGGCCCACCCGTCCGTGATCATCCCCGGGTACACGCATCTCCAGCGCGCGCAGCCGGTGCTCCTGGCCCATCACATGCTGGCCTACCTGTGGATGCTGCAACGGGATGTGGTCCGGCTGCAGGATGCGTTTGTCCGGATTGATGTCCTTCCGCTCGGGTCCGCGGCGCTCGCCGGGACGTCCTATCCGATCGACCGGAAGATCGTCGCCGAGTTGCTGGGTTTCTCGCGCATCGCGGAGAACAGTCTGGATGCCACGTCCGACCGGGACTTTGCCGTCGAGTTCGCGGCGGCCGCCGCGTTGCTGATGACCCACCTCTCGCGGCTTGCGGCCGAGATCGTTCTCTGGTCCACCTCCGAGTTCGGGTTTGTGGATCTGGCCGACACGATCAGCAGCGGGAGCAGCATCATGCCGCAGAAGAAGAATCCGGACGCCGCGGAGCTGGTCCGCGGCAAGGCCGCCCGCGTGCTGGGGGACCTCGTGACGCTCGTCGGCATGCTCCGCGGTCTCCCCCTCGCCTACAACAGCGACATGCAGGAGGACAAAGAGGCCGTCTTCGACGCCGTCGACACCGTGAACGCGAGCCTGCAGGTCATGGGCGTGATGCTGCATGGGATCCGGTTCAACACCGAGAGAATCGCCGCGGGCCTGCGCGGGGGGTTCATGGGCGCGACCGAGATCGCCGATGAACTGGCCCGGCGCGGCATGCCGTTCCGGGAGGCGCATGACCTCGTCGGGCGGATCGTGCTGTACGCGCAGGATCAGGGCCGGGAACTGTGGGAACTGTCGGCGGACGACTACCGAAAGTTCAGCCCGCTACTCGATCCCTCGATCATAGAGGCGACCAAACCGGCGGGCGCGGTGGCCACCAAGCGGTCCGCGGGCGGGACCGCGCCCGAGCGCGTCACCGAGCAGATGCAGGCCGCCCGCGCGGCCATCGCGCAGAACCTGTCCTGGCTGGCCGGGCTCCCGGCCTCTCCCGTGGAGCGAGAGGCGGCCGGGCCCTTTGCGGCCAAACCGGGGCGCAGCCGGCCGCGCTGAGCGTATGCCGGCCGCTTCTCACCGCCGCCCGTCGTCCCGCACCCGGTCGCATCGCGACCTCCGGCTTGATCGGTTAGCGGCGTCGCGTTCTGGCTCACGCCCGTGGGCCCAGAGGCAGACTATCCAAGACCGTCACATTCGGTCGGACGCGCCCGTCCGCCTTCCGGTGGGGCGGGAGTCGAGTCGGATGGATCGTGAGCGGCGGATCCGTGAGATCATCGGCCAGCAACCCGTAGAAACCCAGGAAGAACTGGTAG
>DASUDA010000063.1:0-3203 GCA_036275835.1 bacterium
CGCGCGCGTCACTCCACGACACACGTCACCAGGGCCGCGACATGGCTGGTCTGCGGGCTGAGGTCAACCGGTTGGACGCGGACGATCGTATACCCCGCCGCGGAGAGCGCGGCGGCGTCGCGCCCGAGAGCCGGCAGCGCCCGCCCCAGGTACGCGGCGCGGCCGATCCCCGCCCGGCGGAGCGCCTCCGGCATCTCGAGGGGAAGCCCCCGGCCCGGCGGATGGAGAAACGCGCGCCGCAGCGGGCCGTGCCGCCGGATCTTGTCCAATGCCCGCAAGGGGTCCCGGGCGTAGAACATGCAGTTGGCGATCCGGTTCAATCGGGCGTTGTCCCAGGCCGCCTGAAGATCGCCGTCCGTGGTGACCCCGACGGCGCGGCCGGCGCCGAGCGCCAGATGGAGCGTGTAGGCACCGACCCCGGCATCAGGCTCGAAGATCATATCGTCAGGTCCGGCGTCGAGGGCCTCGAGGACCATCTCGATCACTCCGGGGAGCGCGCGAACGTTGTCCGGGAACTCCGAGAGGGCCGGGAGATGGTAGCGGACCCCCGCGACTTCCTCGCGAATGTAGGGACGGCCCCACAAGAGGGACACCCGGCGGCCCCGGAGCACGTGCCCCCGCCGCGGAACGCGGACCTCCATGATGCTCACCAGCCCGGGCACGCGGTCGAGGAGGGCTCCCACGGCACCGACGCGGCCGGCGGCGGGCAGAGGCTCGTCCACGGCCAGACCCAGCATCACCTCCCCGGTCGAGGCCCCCACTCTCCCCATGACCCCGCGGAGGATTCCCGGTCCCCCCGCGCCTCTCGCCACCGCGGGGGCAAGATAATCCCATGCCGCGCGGACAGCGCTGAGGACGGCGACGTTGCCCGGATGCTGCACCGGACACGTCTCGATGTCGACGATGCGCTCTCCGCCCCAGGCAAAGAATCCCAGGACGGGGCGCCCATCGCGCGTGCCGACGACGGCGTGGAGGCGAGAGCGGAACTCCCACGGAGGCTCCCATCCGATCGCGGGATCCACACGGAGGTCGCCCAACCGCGCGCGCTCCAACGCCTCGCGGACGAGCAGCGTTTTCTGTTCGAGCTGGATGGGGTACTCGAGATGCTGCCACTGGCATCCGCCACACCGCCCGAAGTGGGGGCAGCGCGGCCGGGTAATACGGGTGGAGACGCTGCGAAGCGCGACGATCTGGCCGCTCAGCCGATCGGGGCGCACCTCCAGGAGACGGACCGTGGCCTCTTCTCCCGGGCCCGCGTACGGAACGGCCAGCAGGCGGCCTTCGAGCAGCGCGAGCGCTTCGCCGTCCGGCCCCATCCGGTCGAAGCGGACCGTGACGTGCTTACCGGCCACGAGGCGACCTTTCGCCCCCCCTCCGCGCCGCGTCTGCGCTCCCGGTGGCCGCTTCCGGATGCGCGCCACGCCGGACCGGGGCCGGTCAGGCGGGAATCGAGGGGCGCTAGCCGGCACCGAGCCGTTCCCGGAGAATCCGGTTGACCATTTCGGGATTCGCCCGCCCCTGGGTCTTCTTCATCACCTGACCGACGAGAAACGCCATCGCCCGCTCCTTCCCGGCGCGGACGTCTCGCACAGGCCCGGGCTGCTCGGCGATCACGTCGTCCACGAGGCGCCGCAGGTGCCCCTCGTCGCTGATCTGGACCAGCCCCCTCTCGGCGACGATCTCGCCCGCCGGCCGGCCGGTGCGCAGCATCTCCTCGAGCACGTCCTTGGCAGACCGTCCGCTGAGGGTGCCGGTGTCGAGGAGGGTCAGCAGTTCCGCGAGATGCGCGGGACGGATCGGGACCTCGTCGATGTCCACTCCGGCGGCGTTGAGGTAGGCCGCCACGTCTCCTGTGAGCCAGTTGCTGACGATCTTCGGCCGGGCACACAGCCGCACCGTCTCCTCAAAGAACTCGGCCATCGGCCGGGTGGCGGTGACGAGCCGCGCATCGTGCTCGGGCAGGCCGTAGACCTCCATGTACCGGCGGCGGCGGGCCTCGGGGAGTTCGGGCAGATCCGCGCGAATGCGCTCGATCCAGGCCCCGTCGATGCGCAGCGGGACGAGGTCCGGTTCGGGGAAGTAGCGGTAATCCTGCGCTTCCTCTTTCTCCCGGGACGGGAAGGTGATCTCCCGCTGCTCGTCCCAGTGCCGCGTCTCCTGCACGACGGACTCGCCCCTGTCCAGCGTCTCTCGCTGGCGCGCCTCCTCGAAGCGCAGGGCGCGCTCCACCGACCGGAGGGAGTTCATGTTCTTGATCTCCGTCCGGATCCCGGGCGGGCCGCCGGGGGCCCGCAGCGAGAGGTTGGCATCGCAGCGGAACGTTCCTTCCTCCAGCCGCCCGCTGCTGACGCCGGCGTACTGGAGGACGGCCCGCAGCCGCGCCAGAAACAGGCGCGCCTCCTCGGGGGACCGCAGGTCCGGCTCGGTGACCACCTCCATGAGAGGCACACCGCTGCGGTTGTAATCGACGAGGCTCCGCCCGTCGGCATGCACGAGCTTCCCGGTGTCTTCCTCGAGATGCACACGCCGGATGCCGATCCGCCGGAGGGGGCCGCCGGACTCGATGGTCAGGGCGCCCTCCGTCGCCAGCGGGGGATGGCCGGCGTACTGGTACTGGGAAATCTGAAAGTTCTTCGGAAGATCGGGGTAGTAGTAGTTCTTCCGGTGGAACTGGCTCTCGGGGTGGATCCGGCATCCCAACACCAGCGCGGTGCGCAGGCCCAGCTCGACCGCCCGGCGGTTGAGCACGGGAAGAGACCCGGGCAGCCCCAGGCACACGGGACAGGTCAGGGTGTTGGGCGGGGCTCCGAATGCGACGGCGGAGCCGCAGAACATTTTCGTCGTGGTGCTGAGCTGCACGTGCACTTCCAGGCCGATGACCGTCTCGCGGGCCAGCCCTGCGCGCGGCGGGCTCGCGCGTGACGTCATCGCGAGGCTCGCTTCCGTGATGCCGTCTTGCCGGAGACGGGGGCCAGGGGCGGGTGGACTCCGTGGAAGGCCGTGGCCTGCTGGAAGGCGTAGGCCGCCCTCAGAATTGTCGCCTCTTCGAACGGGCGCCCGACGATCTGCAGACCGACCGGCAGCCCGCCCGCGCGTCCGCAGGGGAGGGAGATCCCGGGCACGCCGGCCAGGTTGACCGGGACGGTGTATACGTCGGAGAGGTACATCGTCAGCGGATCGTCGATCTTCTCCCCGAGGCGAAA
>DASUDA010000064.1:0-4797 GCA_036275835.1 bacterium
GTATCCCCATCGCGATCAGGAACCCGCCGCATGGTCAGGCTGCGGATGCCTGCCAGTCCGTCGAGGATCGCCGCCTTATGCGCGCGCATCCGGTCAATGATCCACTGCATGCGTCCAAGCTGAACGAGCCCGAGCGCCCCCGTGATCTCGCTCATCCGAAAGTTGACACCGATCATGAGCGGATTACCGGTGGGGATCGTCTCGTCCAACTCCTCCATGCGCATCGATCCTTGATCATGAAAGCGGACGGCCCGTTCCCACAGCGCGGGGTCGTGTGTGACAACCATGCCTCCCTCTCCCGTCGTGATGACCTTGTGATATTGCAGGCTGTAGGCCCCCGTGTCTCCCAGGGTGCCCAGCCGGCGGCCCCGGTAGCGCCCACCAACGGCCTGGGCGGCATCTTCGAGGACATGCACACCGTGCCGCCTGGCTGCATCAAGGAGCGGGACCATGTCAGCGCCGCAGCCCCGCATGTGAACCGGCAGGAGGGCCCGGGTCCGCGGAGTCACGGCAGCATCGATCTTGGTCGGATCCATGGTGAGGGTATCGTCGATGTCGACGAACACCGGAACTGCGCCCATGACGACAATGGCGTTGATCGTCGCGACCCAGGTATACGTGGGCACAATCACCTCATCGCCGGGGCCTATCCCGAGCGCGGCGAGCGCCGTCATCAGCGCCGCCGTGCCCGATGTGACGGCCACGGCATGACGGACGCCCATGGCCTGGGCGAAGGCGCGTTCGAACTGCGTGACCTTGTGCAGCGGCCTCGGGCCGTAGTGGCGGAAGAGGCTCTGGCTTTCCAGAACCTCCATCACCGCGGCCTTCTCCTCGTCCCCGATCAGGAGGCCACCGGGGTATCCGGGGAGTAGGGGATCGGTGCGCACCGGGCTGCCGCCGTGCACCGCAAGGCGTTCAGTGATGTTTCCGCTCATGTGGCCACTCCTATTGTCCCCCGAATGAAAGAAGACCAGCACCATCTGCGCCGCTCGCCTCCCCATCTCCTCTTTGGCAGTGCGCAGGAAAGACGCGCGGGCGGCTGGAAGCCGCGTCCGGATGTTGACGGCGTCCGACTCAAGGAAGGTGGTGATGACCCGTGGGCGTGAAGGTGGGACTGATCGGCGCGGGCGCCATGGGGCGGCGGCACCTGGCTGTCCTGGCGCGCGACGAGCGGGTGACGCTCGTGGGAGTGGCGGACGCCGTCGAGGGGGCCGCCCGGGCCGCGGCGGACGAGGTGGGGGCCCGGGCGTGCCGCGATCTTGCCGAGCTCGTGGAGTGCGGCGCCGAGGCCGCATTCGTCACGCTCCCCAACGTCCACCACGGGCGGGTCGTCATGGAGGCGCTCGAGCGTGGCCTCCACGTGTTTTCGGAAAAGCCGATGGCGACGACCCTCGCGGAGGGGCGGAGGATCGTGGACCGCGTCCGGCGGGGACGCCGCGTCTACCAGATGGGGTTCAATCGGCGCTGGGCGCCCGCGTACCGGTACCTGCGCGGGCAGATTGATGCTGGGTTCGTGCCCTACTCGGCAAACGTGAAGATCAACGACGGGGACATGCTCACGCCGAGCTGGTACACCAACGTGGCCATCTCGGGGGGATTCATGTACGATACCGCGGTCCACCTGATGGACATGATCGCCTGGTTGATCGGGCCGGTTGAGACGGTGTCGGCGCTCGGCCGGCAGAGCTGCTACCCGGACTACGACGACATCGCGATGCTGCTCCGGTGCCGGGGCGACAGGCCGGTAGCGTTCACGACCTGCGGCCACGCCTCGTGGGCGCGTCCGCAGGAGCGGATCGAAGTGTACGGGGATCACGCGCTGCTCGTCTCCGAGGACCTCGACCGCGTCCGGTTGACCACGTGCGAGACGGCCGATGCCGAGTGGCGCCACCTTCCGACCCCTGATGCCCTGACGCTCTGGGGGTACGTCGACGAGGACCGCGCGTTCATCGACGCGTGCCTGGGCGTCGCGCCACCGCCGGTCGGGGTCGACGACGCGTATCGAAGTCTGGCCGTGCTCGACGCCGCGTACGAGAGCATCCGGCAGGGCGGGCGACCCGTGTCCGTGCCAGAGGCGTGAGGCGTGTACCTGGCGTGCAGCTCGGAATCGTACAACGACGATCTGACGGCCGGCTCCCTCACACTCGCCGACTGGTTCCGGATCTGCGCGGAAGAATTGGGCCTGCGCGCTCTGGAATTGGAGGACAAGCACATCGGCGATCCGACACCCGCCCGCCTCGACGAGCTGCGCGGCAGCGCCGTCCGGCACGGGCTCGAGATCGTGAACATCGCCTTCATGAATAACTTCGGCGTTGCCGATGACGCCCGACGCGGCGCCGAGGAGGCGCGCACCGTGGCGTGGATGGACGTGTCGCGGCGGCTGGGGTCGCGCTTCCTCCGGACCTTCGCGGGCTGGCCCGAAGGGGACCGCACGGCCCGGTGGCCGGCGATGGTGGGGGCGCTACGCTCCGTGTGCGCGCGAGCCGCGACCGCCGGCGTCCGGCTCGTCATGGAGAACCATAACCACAACGGGTTCGTCCAAACTGGCGATGACGTCGAGGCGATTCTTACCGCGGTAGGGAGCCCGGCACTCGGCCTTCTCCTCGATACCGGGAACTACCTCGACGGTACCGCGTCGATCGCCCGGACCGCAGCGCGGGCCTGGCACGTGCACGCCAAGTTCACGCGCGTTGATGCGGGCGGACGCGACGCCCGGGTGGATCAGGAGGCAGCGCTTCGGCATCTTCGAGCTGCCGGCTACGCAGGGTGCGTGTCCGTCGAGTATGAGGGAGAGGAGTCGGGCCGCACCGCCGTCCCCCGCATCATATCCTACCTCCGGCGGGTGGTGAGCATTTAGCGAACCCCTGTTCACACCCTTGAGGGAACTCAAACCATCTAAGTGAAGGAAGGGACGGTCGAGAAGGAACAGGGAGATCTGACTGGGAGCGGGAATGAACTCGGTGCAAGATGCGACAGGTATATGACATGTATATCTATGAACTTCTGAACAGGGGGGAAAAATGAGCCGACATTGGAATCCCCGGTTGGCATTGGTGGTGATTGGCATTGCGGCGCTATCGGTCGGCACGGCTCCGGCCCTGGCCGACAACGATTCAGTCAGGCGGATTGCGACGATACAGTTCGCCCCAACCGACAAGCCCCTCGCAGCCTTTGACATCGGCTGGGTGGATAACCCCAGCGCGATATACTATCTGGCCGACCGGTCCAATGCGCGTGTTGACGTCGTCGACGCCCTAACCAACGAGCTGAGCGTCTTAGGAGCGGGCACGGGCACGTTCGTCGGCTTCACCGGAAATAACGACACCTCCGGGCCGGACGGTGTCGTGGAGATACACAGTCTCCACCAGCTGTGGGTCGGTGACGGAAAGAGCCGCGTGCACGTCTTCGACCTCGATTCCGGCCGGCTCATTGACACGATCTCTACAGCAAAAGGAAGCAGCCCCAATCCAAATCGCGCAGACGAGCTGGCTTTTGACGAGAAAGATCACCTCGTCGTGATTGCCAACGACGCGGACGATCCGCCGTACCTGACGTTCATTTCTACGGAGAAAGATCACCGTGTCCTCGGCCACCTTGACTTCCCGGACGCAACAGACGGCCTCGAGCAACCCTTGTGGGACCCGGCCACGCACATGATCTATCAATCGGTCCCGGAGACGCCGACTCATCCCGGTGGAGAGATCGCTGTGATCGATCCTTTGGCGAGGGTCGTAACCACTGTGTTCCCAGTAACTGCCTGCCATCCCGCCGGGCTGGCGATGGGGCCTCATCAGAATCTGCTCCTCGGCTGCGCTTCCCCGACCAAGTCGATCATCATGGACGCGCGAACCGGGGACATCGTGGCGAACATCACGCAAGTGGGCGGCGCCGACGAGGTCTGGTTTAACCCCGGCGACAAACACTTCTACCTGGCGGCGAGGAGAAACCCCGGCGGTCCGGTCTTGGGAGTCATCGATGCCGAGACCAATACCTGGCTCCAAAACGTTCCGACGGGGACCAACGCGCACTCCGTTGCTGCGGCCCGGAAAAATAACCATATCTTCGTGCCGCTCACACCAAACGCTGCCGACCCTTTCTGCTCGCGCGGCTGCATCGCGATTTATGCAAGCGGAGACTGACCAGGCGGACATAGTCGACGCCAAGTGAGCCGCGGGGGTGCGCGCACTCCCGCGGTTCGTTTTTATGCTCTCAGCACGAGCGCTGACATGGAGTGGAGCGCCGCCGAGCCCTCCTGCGCGCCCTGGTGGGGACCGTCGTCTGTCTAAAATCCGGCGGGGGCGTCCATATTTATGCCGTCATGTCTCAGAGAATCCAGTTCGCCATCGTCATCGTCATAGGCGCCGGGCTCCTCGCGTGGGAAGCGGTGAACCTGAGGTACACCGCCCCTGCGGCATTGGCAGATGGAACGCTTATTCGGGACGACGGGTGGACGGGCACGCGGCAGTTCCTGAAGTGCGAGGATAAGCCCACCGGGCGGCCCGTGCTTACGATCGCTTTCCCTTCATCGACTGCACCCGCCGCCGCCGATGCGGAACGCGCCAGCCGGCTCCCCGTGCCTCCCGGTGAACTTGACCGAATCAACCAATTGCGCCAGAAGCGGCACCTGCTCAAAGTAGATCAGTGGGGGCGCGAGCTCGTACGGGTCTGCCGGTGGGTCAACTACTAAGTCTTGCCCTCTGTGACCGCCCTGGCGGGCCCGGCGGGAGTTGAACCCGCGGCCTACCGCTTAGGAGGCGGTCGCTCTATCCACTGAGCTACGGGCCCGTCGGACACCAT
>DASUDA010000065.1:0-15488 GCA_036275835.1 bacterium
GGAACCGAAGCTGCGGGCAACTTTCGGGACCGAGTACAACTCCTACCGCGCGCATGTACCGCGATGGCTTCCTCGCCTCCGCCCGTGGCGAGGCGTGGCGAGCTGACCTTGACAATCTCCGGGGCGCTCCCTAGCATAAATGCCAAAGCGATGACGGAGCGCGAGTAGGCCCGCCGGCCACTCGATTCGAAGCAGGACAGAGCGAGCCGGGTCAGGTGCAAGCCGGCAGGGAGAGCGGGCCGAACATGTCTCCGGAGCTGCACGTTGAACCGCGGCCGCTGCGTGACGGCGCCGCGCAGTAAACGCTGCCGCGGCGCCCGCGTGAGGAGGCGGCGTCCCGGTGGGGACGTGCTGGCGCATTGGCGTCGGGCACGATCCTGAGAGAAGGCCCGGGCCGGCGAGGCCCGCAGGGTGCGGGCGAATGTGGGTGGTACCACGAAGGCGCGCGCCTCTCGTCCCAGAGACGGGAGGCGATATGTTTTTCGCGAGGAGAGAGTGATGGAGACTTTTTACGTCACAACGCCGATCTACTACGTGAACGATGTGCCGCACATCGGCCACACGTACACGACGCTGGCCGCGGACACCATCGCCCGCTGGAAGCGTCTCGCGGGCGCCGAGGTGTTCTTCGTCACCGGCACAGACGAGCACGGGATCAAGATCGAGCGCAGAGCGCGCGACGCGGGCCTGGACCCCGAGCACTGGGTCGACCGCATCGCGCCTCAGTGGCAGGCCCTGTGGACGCGGCTTCACATCACCAACGACGATTTCATCCGCACGACGGAGCCGCGGCACGTCCGGGTGGCCCAGCAGCTCTTTCAAAAAGCGTACGAGCGGGGGGCCATTTACAAGGGCACCTACGAAGGATGGTACTGCCCATCGTGCGAGGCGTTCTATACCGAAGGCGAGCTGCGGGACGGCAGGCTCTGCCCCATCCACGGGACGCCCGTGGAGTGGACCGCGGAGGAGAATTACATCTTCCGCCTGAGCCAATATCGAGACTGGATCCTCCAGAAGATTGAACAGGAACCGGAGTTCATACAGCCGGAGACACGGCGCAACGAGATGCTGAGCTTTGTCCGCGCCGGCCTCCGTGACCTGGCCGTGAGCCGGAGCACGTTCACGTGGGGGATTCCGGTCCCCTTCGACCCGGCGCAAGTCATCTACGTCTGGATCGAGGCGCTGATCAACTACGTGACGGCGAGCGGCTACCTCGACGCGCCGGACCGGTTCCGAAAGTTCTGGCCTCATGCGCATCATCTGATCGGCCGCGATATTCTGCGCTTCCACTCGGTGATCTGGCCGTGCTTCCTGCAGGCGGTCGGTCTCCCCTCGCCGGCGCAGGTGTGGGCGCACGGCTTCTGGACCGTCGAGGGGGAGAAGATGAGCAAGACGCGCGGCAATTTCATCGACCCGATCAGCGAGATCACCCGGCTGGCCCAGGCGAGCGGCGCGGAGTGGGATGTGGCGGCGGATGCGTTCCGGTACGCGCTGCTGCGTGAAGTCCCGTTCGGCCAGGATGGAGACTACTCGCACGGGGCGCTCATTCACAGGTTCAACGCGGACCTCGCCAACGATTTTGGAAATCTCCTCAACCGCACGCTCCCTCTCGTCGAGCGGCAGTTTGGCGGCCAGATCCCCCCGCCCGGTCCAGAGGAGGGCCCCGACCGGGGGCTGCGCGAGGCGGCCGCGGCGGCGCCCGGGGCCGCGGACCGGCTGATCGGGACGTTCGACTTCACGCGGGGGCTGGCAGAAATCTGGCGGTTCCTCGGCACGGCGAACAAGTACATCGACGAAGCCGCGCCGTGGGCCGCCTTCAAGGCGGGCAATCGGGACCGCGCCGGCGCGATCGTCTACAATACGCTGGAGGCTCTCCGGATCGCGACGATCCTGCTCGGACCGGTGCTGCCGACCGCCGCGCAGGAGGTGTGGAGGCAACTCGGGATCGCAGCACCGCTCTCGTCGCAGCGGCTGGTGGACGCCTCCCGGTGGGGCGGCCTCCCGCCGGGGACGCGTATCCGGCCCGGCCGGCCGATCTTCCCGCGGATCGAGGTGCACACGCCTGGCCAGACCGCTCCGGCGGCCGCTTCCGCGAAGAAACCCGCACACCGCACCACGTCCACGACCAGGGAGGGATCCGGCGATGCGCCAGTGTCCGCCAGCACCGAAGGCTCCACCGGCCAAGGGGGGATGGGAATGACCGAAATCACGATCGACGAGTTTAAGAAGGTCGACCTCCGGGTCGCCGATGTGCTGGAGGCGAAGCCGGTGTCGGGGGCTGACAAGCTTCTTGAACTCCGCGTCAGGATCGGCACTGATACGCGGACGCTGGTTGCCGGGATTGCGCCGGAGTACACTCCCGCCTCTCTGATCGGCCGGAAAATCGTCGTTGTGGCCAACCTGCGACCCCGGCGGGTCCGCGGCGTGGAGTCCCAGGGTATGCTCCTCGCCGCCACTCACAATGATCGTGTTGTGCTCGTGGGACTCGACGGCGACGTGCCGAGCGGGTCGACCGTGTCCTGATCCTCTATGCGAGATGCGGCTCGGATGGCGGCACGGCGCAGGCTCATACTCATTCCCGCTATTCTTTTCACGTGGGCAGCCGTTCTTGGGCCGGCTTGGCCTGCGCTCGCCGACCCGCGCGATATTTCCGTCGGCGGTGTGTGGATCACTCGTCTCACCCATGACGCCGCTGGCTATACGTCCTTCCAGAGAGCCGTTGAGGTTTGGCGGAGGATCACGGAGGTGCTCAGCACCCCGAAGTTCCGTCAAGGAACGACCGTATCTGTACAGCCGATGGGCAAGGCCGCTCTCGTCACGGTTGGAGACATGCTCGTGTTCACGGTGACACCGGAGGACGCGGAGGGAACATCGGTCACGCCCCTCACCCTGGCCAGGCAGTGGGCGCAGAGGCTCGCCGAGGGGTTGGGCAACGCCCTCCCCGACGCAAAGTTCCACGTTTTCTAGCCGCGAGGTTTTTGCACGGCAAGCCTGGCGGTCAGTGTCCGCGCACCCTCCTGAGCCGGAGCCACGCACCGGTCTTATGTAGCGCCGGCTCAGTAAACCGCTCCACCGAGGTGGTGCGTCTCCACGCCGGGGAAGGCTCGCGGGCAGCATACGTCCGCAGGCGATTGTCGGCCCGAGATGGCCAGGCCACTTGGTCCGCTATGACTCGCCGAACACGATCGACGAGACCGAGTGCCACCGGTCCCCACGAAGTGCTCAGCGGCATCGCGTCACAGTCACACAGCCTGAATCACGCGTGGGGGATGCCACCCGCCGACCGGGTCCCACCACAGTTCGTAGACACGGCGGTCCGCGCCCAGGTAGAACACGTGCTGGGCGTTGCCCAGGACGTAGCCGGTCAGAGCACTCTCGGCCGCCGCATGGGGGGCTCCTTCGGCAACACCCGTCATCAGGTCTTTCGGACGCCACCTGCTCACCGGATCCCACCACAGTTCGTGGACATGTCTGTCGGGGCCCAGGTAGAACACGTGCTGGGTGTTACCGAGGACGTAGCCGGTCAGAGCACTCCCGGCCGCCGTATGGGGAGCCCCCGCGGCCATCATCAGGTCGTTCGAATGCCACCCTCTCCTCGGGTCCCGCCGCAGCGCGTGAACGTGGCTGTCGGCGCCCACATAGAACACGTGCTGGATGATACCCATCGCATAGCCCATGAGGGCACTCCTGACGACCGCGCTGGGGGCTCCCCCCGCAACGCCCGCCATCAGGTCATTCGGATGCCATCCGCTCCCCGGGTCCCACCACAGTTCGTGGACATGGCTGTCCGTGTCCAAGTAGAACACATGCTGGATGATACCGAGGGCATAGCTCGTGAGGGCACTCCCGCTGGCCGCGTTGGGGGCTTCTCCAGCGGTGGCGGTCATTAAATCGTTCGAATGCCACCCGCTCTCCGGGTCCCACCACAGTTCGCGAACGTGGCGGTCCGCGCCCAGGTAGAACACGTGCTGGGTGTTACCCAGAGTACACCCAGTGAGGGCACTTCCGGCCGCCGCCTGGGGCGCTCCAGCCGCGGCCGTCATTAAATCGTTCGGATGCCACCCGCTCCCTGGGTTCCGCCACAGTTCGTGAACATGGTTGTCCGCACCCAAGTAGAACACGTGCTGGGTGTTACCCAGGACGTAGCCGGTCAGAGCACTCCCAGCCGCCGCACCGGGGGCTCCCTCCGGAACGCCCGTCATCAGGTCGTTTAAATGCCACCCGCTTCCCGAATCCCACCACAGTTCGCGAACATGGCCGTCCCCGCCCAGGTAGAACACGTGCTGGGTGATACCTAGGGCATAGCCCGTAAGGGCACTCCCGACGGCCGCAGCCGGCGCTGCGGAAACATGCGCCGTCCAGATTTGCCCATCTCCGCTGCTACCCGGTTCCGCCACGTCTCACCGGTTGCACACGCAAATAGAAGAGATTGCCATACACACATAGCCGGCGATGCACAAGACACTCCCCCCTGCCGGCTGAAAATAGGGAAACAATGAGTTTAATGAAAGTTTACTATAAGTATACCGCAACGTCCACTTAGTTAACCACCAATCATCTCCCGCGATATGCCCGCCAAGCCTTCCCCGAGCCTCACCGCTGAGGTAAGGCGTAACTGTTCAGAACCAATTAATGGAATACGAACCGTTCGGCGGGCTCAAACCGGAGGTGCGCGGATGGTGAAAGCGATTGCGGTGCTGATGGTAGCTTCGCTGATGCTCGTATCTGCGCTGTCTCAGGCGTACGCCGCTGGCCGTTGGCATGCGCCGATGGCCGACCCGAGGGTACACGGCACCCCCACACATCTGGTTGCGGCGGGTGACGACAACCCAGCCGGCGGCTAAGGAACCCAGATACGGAGGTCGTCAGAGCATGCGGTGAACGAAGGCCCGACCTGTGAGTGCTTGACGGATCTGTTCGAATAACATCGAGCCGCCGAACGGTTCATTCTTTATGAGATGGCAGCAGGGAGTTTGACCCGGAGATCGTACATATAAAGTGTAAACCGGTTAAGCGACGTTATTTGTTGGGGGGAACCTGTGGCGTCTCTGGGCAAACGTATTCGGGCCAGACGCAAAGAACTTGGCCTCACGCAGCAACAGCTTGGCGGTAGAGAACTCACCAAAGGGTTTATCAGCCTCATCGAAAACGACAGGGCCAAGCCGTCAGTCGAAACTCTGATCCGTCTCGCGGGGCGCTTGCATAGACCCGTGAGCTACTTTCTCGAACAGGCTACCCCCTTGAGCCTGAAAGCCGCCCTGGCCTCGCTGTCGGTAGCGTGGGTGGCGGTAAAGCAAGGGGACTTCACGCGCGCGGCCGAGTCCTTTCAAGAAGCTCTTAACCTGGCGAAGAGCCACCACGACCAGAGCATCGAGGCGGAGAGTCACATTGGCCTGGGGTTCGCGTTGGCCAGCCTCCGGCAACTCGATCTCGCCCGACAGAGCGTGCTGCGCGGCAAGCACCTGGCTGAAGTGACCAAGGCTGAGCAGCATTTAGTGCGCGCGAGCCACGTGCTTGGTGTCATCGCGTACTATGAGCGCAACTTCCGGGATGCGCGGGAGCATTTCCTCGAAGGGTTCCGCCGCTTCCGTGAGGTTGATCATTCAGATAAGGGGCTTGGGGGAATCCTGCTGTACAACCTCGGGAACACCTACATGGAGCTCGGTGAACACGCCGAGGCGGCCCGCTGGTACCAAAAAGCGCTGGCATTGCTCGAGCCGACGGAGGATCTCCATCGACTCGGGTTGGTGTACCTTCAGCTGGGCGCCACCCATCGGGAGCGTGGCGATTATGATACCGCGCTCTCCCACCTGACACGGGCTGAGAACCTCTTCGGGGTCCTGCAGGACACCCGCCTGCTGGGCTCGGCCCACACGAGCATCGGCATTACCTTGCTGGCTCGTGAAGAGGTCGACAAAGCGATTAGCCACCTCGAGGAGAGTCTCCGCATCAAGGAGCGGATTGGAGATGATGCGGGCCGCGGACGGTCACTCACTGAGTTGGGCCGCGCGCTGACCGCCAAGCGCGCGTTCCCCGAAGCTGAGAAGGCGCTGGCGGAGGCCGACAGACTTGCCAAGAAATTCCAGGATGTGACAGAGGCGGCCCGCATCCGGCTCGCTCGGGCACGCCTTCGGTCAGCGATGGGCCAGATCCAAGAGGCCGTGCGCTGCTACAAGCAGGCGATCGCCTCATTTGAGTCGCTTGGAATGCATACTGACGTTGCGAACGCTTGTAATGCGCTCGGCGAGTTGTTACTGCAGCACAGGCGTCCCTCAGTGGCGGCGCCGTACCTCGCACGAGCGCTCCAGGAACTGCGCGCCAGCCAGGCTGACTAGATCTCTTCTAGCCCCACCGGCCCGAGCCCGATGATGAACACCTGCGTTCCTCCCGGGCTTCACATTCTTATGCTCGTAGTGTCGGCCGCGGCGCGTCGAAGGGAATAAATGGAGAAACAGCGAACGAGAGTGCTCCGAATCTTTCTGGAGGAAGAGACGGAGTGTTGACTTCTTTTGACACGCGCACATCGGCGGAATTGGGCCTCCTGGCGGCCGCATGCGGCATCATGCTCCTGGTCGCCATTGCCCTGGCGCGCCGCGCGCACCGCGCCTCCACCAGGCGGGCCCAAGCCCAGGATGGCCGCCGACCCGCGGGCAAGCCGGCGAGCAGCGTCACTCAACCGGAGGACGCCCTCCATCGCCAACTGGCGGAGATCAGCCGGCGCCTGGCCACGTTGGAGACCGGAATGGGGCAGATCGTCAATGCCATCCCCCACACCGTGCAGGGAGTGGGCGTCGTCCGCTATAATCCCTTCCCCGAGATGGGCGGGAACATGAGCTTTAGTCTCGCTCTCCTCGACGGCCGGGCGAATGGGGTCGTGATCAGCGTCCTGAACGACAGGAATGGATCACGCGTCTACGGCAAAGCGGTCGAGAGTGGAGTCTCCACCTACACCCTCTCCGACGAGGAACAGCAGGCGCTGGCGCTCGCGCGCGGGAATCGCTAGGAGGCGCCGGCGCACGGGACCCCGGATCCGCCCGGTCGGCCAATGAATGCGGCACCGGCGGGCGCAGGCGAGGAGCACCGATGCGGTTCCGAGATCGGCGGGATGCCGGCGAGCAGCTCGCCCATGAGCTGGGGGCGCTGGGTCTCGGGGCGGCCACGGTCCTGGCGATCCCGCGCGGAGGTGTCATCGTCGCCGACGCGATCGTGCGGGCGCTCGGGTGGCCGCTCGACATCATTGTGCCGCGGAAGCTGCGCGCCCCCCGCAACCCCGAGCTGGCGTTTGGGGCCGTGACCGGAGATGGGACCGTGTACCTGGATTCCGCGCTGGCCCGAACACTCCATATCGACGACCACTATCTGCGGGAGGAGATCACCGCGCAGATCGCCGAGATCGAGCGGCGACGCGCGGCCTATAGGGGAGACCGGCCGGCGCCGGATGTGTGGGGGAGGACGGCCGTTCTCGTGGACGACGGTGTCGCCACAGGAGCGACCGCGATCGCCTCGGTCCGGATGCTGCGGCACCAGCTCGCCCGCGAGGTCGTCGTCGCCATCCCCGTGGGGCCCCCCGATGCCGTCCGCAGGCTCGAGCGGGAAGCCGACCGCGTAGTCTGCGTGCTGCGCCCCGCGTCGTTTATCGCTGTGGGCGAGTTTTACGAAGATTTCGCCCAGACGTCCGACGAGGAGGTCGTGGTGAGCCTGGAACGGGCCTGGGCGCAGGCGAGGATCTCCTAGGCGATGGACGACGAGACGCTGAAGCGCACGCCTCTCTACGCCGTCCACGTCGCGGCGGGAGCGCGGATGGTGCCGTTCGGCGGGTGGGAGATGCCTGTCCAGTACTCCAGCATCCTCGACGAGCACCGGGCGGTTCGAACCCGCGCCGGGCTGTTCGACGTCTCCCACATGGGCGAGGTGGAGATTCTGGGTCCCGGGGCGCTCGCGCTCGTCCAGCGCCTCGTGACGAACGATGTCGAGCGGCTCGCCCCGGACCAAGCCCTCTACTCGCCTATGTGCACCCCCGAGGGCGGCATCATCGACGACCTCCTCGTCTACCGGATGGGCGATCGGCTCATGCTGGTCGTCAACGCCGCGAACACGGCGGAGGATCTCGCGTGGATCCGCGAGCACGCGGGCGGGGATGTCCAGATCGTAGACAGGACGGTGGAGGTCGCGCTCCTGGCCCTCCAGGGACCCCGCGCGCAGGAGATCCTCCAGCGGCTGACGTCGGTGACGCTCAGCTCTCTCCGCTACTACTGGTTCCGCCAGGACATCGAAGTCGCCGGCCGGAGGGCGCTGGTCTCCCGGACCGGATACACCGGCGAAGATGGGTTTGAGATCTACGTCGATGCGCGGGATGCCGTCCACGTC
This sequence comes from bacterium, assembly GCA_036275835.1. Taxonomy (GTDB): domain Bacteria; phylum Sysuimicrobiota; class Sysuimicrobiia; order Sysuimicrobiales; family Segetimicrobiaceae; genus DASUDA01. The sequence goes on from DASUDA010000065.1 coordinate 8,368, forward strand.
TGGAACGCGCTCTTCGACGCCGGGCGCCCCTCGGGACTCCTGCCCGCCGGACTCGGCGCGCGAGACACGCTGCGCCTGGAGGCCGGCTACCTCCTTCACGGGAATGACATGGACAAGACCACGACGCCTCTCGAGGCCGGTCTCGGGTGGACGGTCAAGTTCGGGAAGGGCGAGTTCATCGGCGACGATGTGCTCGCCGCTCAGAAAGAGGCGGGGATCACGCGGCGCCTCATCGGATTCACCTTGGTAGAGAGGGTGATCGCAAGACACGGATTCCCGATCCACCGGGACGGAGCGAACATCGGACGGGTGACGAGCGGGACCTTTGGCCCTACCGTGGAGAAGAGCATTGGGCTTGGCTACGTGCCCCCGCGGGACGCGGCGCCCGGCGAGCCGATCGCCGTCGAGATTCGAGGCCGCGCGGCGCCCGGGGTTGTCACGAAGCTACCATTTTATACACGGGGGAAGAAGGCCCAGGGGTGAGGGGGAGGACCACACGTGTACCCAAAGGAGCTGCGGTATTCCAAAGAGCATGAGTGGGCGAAGGTGGAAGGCAAACGAGTGCGCGTCGGGATCACAAAGTTCGCCGCCGACCGTCTCTCGGACGTCGTCTACGTGGAGCTCCCCCAGGTCGGCGCCGAGGTGGCCTTCATGCAGCCGTTCGGGGTGGTCGAATCGGTGAAGGCCGTCAGCGACCTTTACGCCCCGGTGTCGGGGAAGGTCATTGAGGTCAACCGGGCTGTCGCCGAGAAGCCCGAGATGATCAACACGGATCCGTACGGCGAGGCCTGGATGATCGTCATTGAACCCCGCAACCTGAGTGAACTCGACCGCCTCCTCGATGCGGCCGCCTACGCGGCGCTGGTGGGGGAGGGCACATCATGAAGTACATTCCCACCACCCCCCCGGAGCGAGACCGGATGCTGCGCACCATTGGCGTCCGAAACGTGGAGGATCTCTTCAGGGACATTCCCGAGGAGGTCCGTCTCACCCGCGACCTGGATCTGCCCGCGGCGATGGCGGACCCGGACCTCCTCGCCCACATGCGGCGACTGGCCGAGCGCAACACCGATTGTGACAGGCTCGCCTGCTTCCTCGGCGCGGGGGCATACGACCACTTCACACCCAGCACCGTCCCTCATTTGGCCCTCAAGCCCGAGTTTCTGACCGCGTACACGCCCTATCAGGCGGAGATGATGCAGGGTGAGCTGCAGGCGATCTACGAGTACCAGAGCATGATGTGCGAGCTGACCGCCATGGACGTCGCCAACGCCTCCATGTACGACGGGGCGAGCGCGACGGGCGAGGCGGCCAGCATGGCGGCGGACCTGACCAAGCGCGGCGAGGTGCTCCTGAGTACCGCCCTCCACCCTGAGTACCGGCAGGTGCTGCGGACGTTCACGAGCCACTTGCCGATCACCGTCCGGGACGTGCCCGCGGTGGACGGCGTGACGTCGCTGGCCGCCGCCCGGGCCGCGGTCACGGACGACACCGCGGCCCTCGTCATCCAATCCCCCAACTTTTTCGGCTGCATCGAGGACGGCGAGGCCCTGGCCCGGACCGTGCACGACAGAGGCGCCCTCCTCATCGTCGCGATCTCCGATCCGGTGAGCCTCGGCCTTCTCCGCCCGCCCGGGGAGTACGGGGCCGACATCGTGACGGGGGAAGGCCAGCCGCTCGGGAACGCCCTCAACTTCGGTGGCCCCTACCTCGGGATCATCGCCACGCGCGACGCCTCCGTGCGCCGGCTTCCCGGCCGCCTGGTGGGCCGTACCGTCGACACGGAGGGCCGGCCTGGATACGTCCTCACCCTGCAGACCCGCGAGCAGCACATCAGGCGGGCGCGGGCGACGAGCAACATCTGCACGAACGAGGCGCTGAACGCCCTCATCGCGGCCGTGCACCTCGCTACGCTCGGCCGTCAGGGGATCCAGCACATGGCCGACCTCTGCGCCCGGAAAGCGCATTACGCTCGGTCGGCGATCGCCAGCGTCCCCGGTTACCGCATCGCGTTTCCGTCTCCGACGTTCAACGAATTCGTCGTCCGCTGTCCGGTGCCGCCTGTGGAAATCAACCGCCGGCTGCTGGAGCACGGGATCCTCGGGGGACTCCCTCTCGACCAGTTCTATCCCGAGCTTGCCGACTGCTGGCTCGTGTGCGTCACAGAGAGGCGCACCCGGGAGGAGATCGATCGCCTGGCGGGCCAGCTGGAGGCGCTGCGATGAGCGCGCCGAAGCCGCCGGTCACCGCCGCGCGTGCCCCGGCCCTGCGGAAACGCCCGGTGCCGGTCATCTTCGAGCGCGGTTCCGCCGGGCGGGTCGGGTACAGCCTGCCCGCAAGCGACGTCCCAGACGTCCCTCTGGATGCGATCATCCCCGCGGTCCACCGCCGTGCACGAGCGGCGGCGCTGCCTGAAGTCAGCGAACTGGACGTCGTCCGCCACTACACCGCCCTTAGCCACCGGAACTTCTCCATCGACGAGGGATTCTATCCGCTCGGGTCGTGTACGATGAAGTACAACCCCAAGATCAACGAGGACGCGGCCCGCCAATCCGGGTTTGCCCGCCTCCATCCGTACACGCCGGAGGACCTTGCACAGGGCGCCCTGCAGCTCCTGTGGGAGCTCGAGCGCGATCTGGCGGAGATCACCGGCATGGACCGCGTGACATTCCAACCGGCCGCCGGCGCGCACGGGGAACTGACCGCCCTCTTGATGATCAGCCGGTACTTCGAGGATAAGGCGGAGCGCCGCACCACGGTGATCGTGCCCGATTCCGCGCACGGCACCAATCCGGCCTCCGCCGCGCACGCTGGATACAACGTCGTCGAGGTGAAGAGCGACAGCCGCGGGAACATCGACCTGGCCGCGCTGCGGACGGTCCTCACGCGCGACGTCGCTGCGCTCATGTTCACCAACCCGAACACCCTCGGACTGTTCGAAGAGCAGATCCTCGATGTCGCCCGCGCGGTCCACAGCGTCGGCGCGCAGCTGTACCTCGACGGCGCCAACTTCAACGCCATCCTGGGGATCACGCGGCCGGGAGACCAGGGGTTCGACGTGATGCACCTCAATCTCCACAAGACCTTCACCACACCGCACGGGGGCGGAGGGCCGGGCGCAGGCGCGGTCGGCGTCCGGGCGCACCTCGCCCCCTTCCTCCCAGTTCCCACGGTCGAGCGGGTGGGACAGCGGTTCACGCTCAGCAACGACCGGCCGAAGACGATCGGCAAGATGCGCGCCTTCTACGGCAACTTCGGCAACCTCGTGCGCGCTTACACGTACATCCGGACGATGGGGGGCGCCGGCCTGCGTGCGGTCGCGGAGACCGCGGTGCTCCACGCCAATTATATGATGCGCCGGCTCCGCGAACACTTCGACCTCCCGTACGATCGGGTGTGCAAGCACGAGTTCGTTCTCTCCGGCCGCCGGCAGAGGGACCGGTATCACGTCACGACCCGGGACATGGCGAAGCGCATCCTCGACTACGGCTTCCACGCCCCGACGATCTACTTCCCGCTCATCGTCGAAGAGGCGATCATGATCGAGCCGACGGAGACCGAGAGCCTGCAGACGCTGGACGCATTCATCGAGGCGATGATCGCGATCGCCCGGGAGGCCGAAACCGATCCCGACATGGTCCGCGCCGCGCCGCACGAGATGGTCGTGACCCGTCTTGACGAGGTGACGGCGGCCCGCAGGCCGGACTTGCGGTGGCGCCCCAAGGGGTAGGGACCGCGGAGCGCGGCTACCTCATGCAGTGTAGAAAGCCTTCACCATCCGCGCCCACCCTGACCGCCCGGCCGGCGTAAACGGCCAGTAGGACGCGACCCGATCCAGGAGCCCGTCATACCGGGCCCGGAGCTCGTGGCCGATCGCCTCATACGATCCGCGCACGACGATTGCATCGATCACCGCCTGGGGGACCTGCCCGGGAAGTTCGGAGACCCGGCGTTCTGCCATCATTTTGCGCAGGCGGTCGGCGACGTCCCCGTACCCCAGGATGTCCAGCATCGGCCGGTAGGTCGGCGTGGATCCGTAGAATGCGATGCGCTCCCGCGCCCGCTCGAGGGCTGCCTCCACCTCGGCCGGCGTCTCCCCCGGAGCGGTGATCACGGGCGCATAGACCTGGACGTCGGCGCGACTCCGGCCCGAGCGGGCCAGGCCTCGCATGATCTGGGGGAGGACACACTCGCGCACATACCGGGCCGGGTGCATAGGGTGGACGATGAATCCGTCCCCGACTTCGCCGGCGAGCCGGCAGAGGCCGCGGTTGACTCCCGCGATCATGATGGGAATCGCGGGGTGCGGGTTCGGACCGGGGTTGAAAAACGGCCCCATCAGCGTCAGCCGATAGTAGGCGCCCTCGAACCGCAGGGGCGCGCCTTCCTGCCAGGTGCGCCAGAGGGCCCGGACGGCCTCGATGTACTCCCGGAGCTTAGGGACAGGCGGGTCCCACGGCATCCCGAACCGACGCTCGATGTGGGCCTTGACCTGCGTGCCGAGGCCCAGGATGAACCGCCCACGAGAGAGCCGCCCCAGATCCCATGCCGTCTGCGCCGTGACCGTGGGGCTGCGCGCGAACGCGATGGCGATCCCCGTGCCGAGCTGCAGCCGAGTCGTGTGGCCCGCGGCGACCGCGAGGGTGACGAAGGGATTGTGCTTCGTCTCGTTCGCCCACATCCCCTGGAACCCGACTGCTTCCGCGGCCCGAGCCACCTCGGGCACATCATCCAGGGCGTCCATGGCCAGGGTGCAGTCGAGTTTCACCCGGGACCCTCCCCGCCGGCGGTACGGGCGCACGTGGAAAGCGTCATGGCTTCCAGGTCATCACCCAGACCTCCGGCTCCCTCGGCACCGCTGCCTTCTCCACAGTCACGGTGTGGCCGACCCGCTTTGGGGAGCGAACACCGGCGAGGAAGGGATCGATCAGTCCGATCGGCCAGCCGGAATTCATTTCGGTCTTGTAGTGCATGGGGATCACGATCCCCGGGCGGAGGCGGGTCACGACCGCGTGAGCCTGCGGCGCATCAAGACTGAAGTATCCGCCGACCGGAACCATCAGCACGTCCGGACGCCCGATCGCTTTTACGGCCTCATCATCCAGAGGATGCCCCAGATCACCCAGGTGGACGATGCGGAGGCCTTCCCCGTCCACGATAAACACCGTATTCCGGCCGCGCTCCGCTCCCTTCATCGCGTCGTGATAGGTGGGCACGGAGGAAATCGCAACGCCGTCCACTGTTTCCCTGACCGTGCGCCATTTGCCCTCAACCAGCCCGCGGATGATCCGGGGACGACCCTCGGCCATCGCCACGTAGTTATGGTCGCCGTGCTCGTGGCTAACGAGGACGAAAGCCGCGTTCACGCGGGGCATCGGGTATCCAACCTGGTCGTCGAAGGGGTCGATCAGAATGGTCGTCACACCGCTTTCCAGCATGAACGTCGCGTGGCCAAAATAGGTGATCTTCATGCCGACCCTCCCTCTGCGGCGCGGGCGGCGTCAGGCCCGCCGGCCGCCCGTCAGGCCCCCATCGATGATCAGAGGCGCGCCGGTGACGAACGCGGCATCGTCCGAAGCCAGATACAGCGCGGCGGCCGCGATCTCCTCGGGCCGGCCAAGCGTCCCGGTCAGCGCCCGCTGTTTGAGCCGCTCCAGCGCCGCTTCGGGGTCCCGGTACGAGGTCTGGAGGTAGCGCTCCACAAAGGGCGTGTACACGGTACCTGGGCAGAGGGCATTGACCCGGATGCGGTGAGCGGCGTAATCCACGGCCATCGCGCGCGTCAGTGCCAGGACCGCACCTTTCGTCGCGGAATAAACCGCCCGTCTCTCGAGGCCGAAGAGGGCCGCGGCGGAGGACATGTTAATGATGCACCCGCCTCCCTGCGCGAGCATGTGCGGCAGGACGTACTTCGCCATCAGGTACACCCCGCGGAGGTTGACCGCGACGACCTGATCCCACTCCGCTTCCGGGATCTCGTGAAGGACGCCGACGTGACTGATGCCGGCATTATTGAAGAGGATGTTCAGCCGGCCGTGCCAGCCGGTGACAGCATCGGCCGCCTGGTGCGCCTCCTCGGGGATGCTTACGTCGGCGCGGACCCAGAGGGCGTCTCCGCCGGCGTCCACGATGGCCCGAACTGTTTCCCGCCCTCCGGCCTCGTCGATATCAACGGCGCCGACCCGCGCGCCCTCACGGGCAAAAAGAAGCGCAGTCGCCCGACCGATCCCGGAGGCGGCGCCCGTGATCAACGCGACCCTTCCTTCCAGGCGCATCGCTTCGACCCCCCTCCTGCCCTTTAGCTACGCGGTGACGGCGTCGGCCTCGATTTCCACCAGCATCTCGGCGGCGATCAGGCGGCGGACCTCGATCATGCTTGTGGCCGGCCGGATATCGCGGAACACCTCGCCGTGCGCCCGACCAACAGCCTCCCAGTCGTCGATATTCGTGACGTAGATCCGGGTGCGGACGACGTCCGCCAGGCTGGCCCCAAGTGCACGCAGGGCCGCTTCGATATTGCGAAGCGTTTGCACGGCCTGCGCGTACGCGTCCCCACGGCCGACGAGGCGGCCGGTCGCGTCCGTCGCGGTCGTCCCCGAGACGTGCACCGTCGATCCCACACGCACCGCGCGGGAGTAGCCGACCACGGGCTCCCACGGTGTCCCCGTCGCAAACGTTTGCCTCTCCACACCTTTTCCCCCCTGTAGCTGTCGGCCTTTCAAAACGCCGGCAGCGTGTAAGACCGGCATAATACATTCGCCACGCGCGTTCGGAGCCGGCAATCGGTCCCCTGGAGGCGCAGGAGGGGCCCCCTGGACCGCCGTCCAGGGCAGAGCGCAAAAGCCCGCGTCAGGGCGCATGATCGCGGAAAACCACGTCCCAGGAGGCAGAATCACCCGCATAGGCAGATAGCGATACGTACAAACGTTCGACTGGCCCGGGCGTGATTGGAATACCGTACAAAGGTTCGCTATCCTGAAATTGCATGACAAACAGCGGGGGCACAGGGGGGGTGAGCGTGAGGAGTCAGAGGTTGACAAGCCGGCAGCGGCAAATCCTCGACTACCTCGTCAAGGAAGCCCAGGAGAAGGGCTACGCCCCTTCTGTTCGAGAAATTGCTA
>DASUDA010000066.1:0-17210 GCA_036275835.1 bacterium
GGGCAGAATCGCCCGCACCGGGAGATAGAGATACGTACAAACGTTCGATCATCCCCTCGAAGATTGGCATACCGTACAAAGGTTCGCTATCATAAAACTGCGTGACAGAGATCGGTGGCAGGGGGGGAGCGTGAGGAGCCAGGGGTTGACCGGCCGGCAGCGTCAAATCCTCGACTACCTCGTCAAGGAAGCCCAGGAGAAGGGCTACGCTCCTTCTGTTCGAGAAATTGCCATGGCGCTCGGCCTGCGGTCCCCCTCCACAGTTCATCAACACCTGACCGCCCTGGAGAACAAGGGACATATTCATCGCCACGGAGAGCGGATGCGTGCGGTGGAGGTCGTCGACAAAACCCTCCTCAAAGCTCGGGACACAGACATGCTCCCGCTGGTCGGCCGCGTTTCAGCCGGTCCCCCATCGCTGGCCGATGAGCAGGTGGAGGGGCGTGTGGAAGTTCCCCGCGGGCTCCTCGGGGACGTGAAGGGCTGCTTCCTTCTCCGCGTGAGAGGGGATAGCATGAGCGGAGCCAGCATCATGCCGGATGACATTGTCGTGGTTAGACGGCAATCGGTCGCTTCTGCTGGAGAGATCGTTGTGGCCTTGCTTGGTGAGGAAGCGACGGTGAAGAGACTCGGTCTCGATGACGCAGGGCCCATTCTCATGCCCGCCAACCCATCCTACCTCCCGATCCGGGGCGAGTTCCAGATCATCGGTCGGGTCGTTGGGCTCATCCGCACCTACCAAGGGGGATACGGATGGTCGTAGGCGCTGCGCGACGCCCTGGAACCTCCACACCCCTCTCCAGGCCCGCACCGAGGCGAACCGGGTCAGCGGCGCGGCCCACACCGTGCGCTCCCGTGGAGGAACGATCGACCGGAGGTCTCCGCAGCCTCTGCCGCCGCTTTGCGGACGACCGCGATTTGGTCCGCCTCAAAATCATGCTTCTGGTCGGGCTGATCGTCCTTGCAGCCCTACTCGAGCGAGTGGTGTAGGACATGGGATCGCCGGAGGCATCGACGAGCACAAAAGCCCTCCACGCGTACGTGGCCTCGGCGGAGCCGGCAGGCGACCGAGCGGGGATGGGGGTCGTATTCGTCGATGCGCACGGGCGGGTCCTCCGCCGTATCGGACGAACGCTGCCCGGTGTGACAAGCCGGGAGCTCGCCGCCTTTCGCGGAATCCTCTTTGCCCTCTGGAACTCACGGCGGTTCGGCACGCGCCGGATCGTCGTGCACGCCGATACCCCAGACGTCATTGCGCAGATTAACGGCGAGAGAGAAATCACTCCCGCACTCGTTGGGCCTTACCTTGAGGTGCGCGCGCTTCTGCACGCTTACCGCGGGGCGCGCGTAAAAGCCGATGAGACCCTCTGGGGCCGGGAAGCCGCGGCCCTCGCCGAAACGGCCGTCCAGCACGACACCGACGACACGATCGAAGACCTACCTCTCTGGGCGGGCCAACCGGCCCTGACAAGGTCCACCGCCTAGCGGCCGCCTCCGCCGTCCGCCCATGGCGATGGAGAGGGGCGGGAGAGAGCCTTTCCGAAAGCACTTGAACGGACCCTCCTCAGCCCCACCGTCGGGGTCAGGGAGTCTCACGAGCAGCACGCGGGACAAAGATGCAGGAACCCACGCCGTTCCTTACCGAGGGAGAAACGCGGCTGGCCGCCCAAGACTGGGACGGAGCCGTGGCCGCTTTCCGCCGGGCCGTCTCGGCTGCTCCCTCGTCTGCAGTGGCGCACAATAAACTCGGTGTCGCCTATGTCCATGCGCGCCGCTGGGATGCCGCGTTCGAGGAATTTTCTCGCGCAATTGGGTTCGATCCGCTCTACGCGCAGGCTCACAGCAACCTGGGAAACATCTACCGGGAGCGTGGTCGCCTGGACGAGGCAGTCCTCTGCTACAAGAAGGCAATCGCCGCGGACCCGGACTATTGGATTGCCCATCAAAACCTGGGGGTCGTCTACAAGCAGCAGGGGCGCATCGCCGACGCCGTCCGGGAGCTCAAGACGGCCGCGCGCCTCTCTCTCCGCTCACGGGGACCCGCGCCGTCCGGGCCAGGACCACGGGGGACCGCCGAAGGGCCGCGGGTGGGTTGTCTCGGAACCGGAGGAACCGCCATCGTGATGGCGGCGGCGCTCGCGGCCCTTGTGCGGTGGTAAGACCGGACCGGCGGTGCATCGGTGTTTGCTGGGGAAAAAGCAGGGCCAGAATCAGAATTTGGGGGAATAAACAGATCGGGGACAAAGTTACATAGTCAGGTGGAGAGGAGAGGGTCATGGGAGCAAAAGTCAATAGCGTAACTGAACAAGCCTTTGAGGGAGAGGTGCTGAAGGCGGCCACACCGGTGCTCGTCGATTTCTGGGCGACCTGGTGCGGTCCGTGCAAGATGATTGCGCCGATCGTCGAGGACATCGCAGGCGAGTACGCAGGCAAACTCAAGGTCCTCAAGCTGGATGTCGACGAGAACGGTGCTGTGGCAGCCAAGTACAGCATCATGAGCATCCCAACGCTCGGAATTTTCCAGGGTGGAGAGTTGATTGAGCGGATTGTCGGTTACATGCCGAAAGAACAACTCAAGAAGCGTATCGACGCCGCCCTGACGTCCAGAGTCTAGCCGCAACCCGCATGTGTTCCCGGCAGCCGGGCCCCCGAGGGCCCGGCTGTTGTTGTCCGGGTCAGCCCGCCACCGCTACATTGACATGATCATTGTCAGGCATCTTGACATATCAGACGATAACTGTTATACTGCTGTTTGGACAAGCCTGGAACGTAAACAGGGCACCTAGAGGGGCAGGCAGTGAAGGAACGAGCACCCGATACGCCAGTGTACGTCATCAGCATTGCCGCCGATCTGGCGGGATGCCATCCGAGGACGCTTCGCATCTACGAAGAGCGGGGGCTCGTGTCCCCGGTCCGGCGACACCGGATCCGGCTGTATTCAGAGCGGGACATTGAGCGGGTCCGCCTGATTCGGTTCTTGACCGAGGAAAAAGGCCTGAACCTGGCGGGAGTGCAGTTGATTCTGCAGATCCAGGCGCACTACCACGAGGAAATGACGTGGGTCTTCGGGGAGCATTCCCCGGGCGCCGGGGCAGATGATGAAGGCGCACCGGGGGTGGAGCACGATAAGTCATCGAAAAAAGGAGGGAGAGGAAGATGAGCATCATGCGCTGGGATCCGTTTGAGGACGTGGGAACACTCAGGCGAACGATGGACCGCCTGTTTGATGACTTCTTCTCCACCCGCCGTCCGTCACGGGATCTGGCCGAAATGGCCTGGGAGCCGGCAATCGAGATGTACGAGACGGAGCACGAGGTGGTTGTCCGGGCGGAGATGCCGAACATCGATCCCAAGCAGGTGGACATCACCGTCACGAACGATGCGATCACGCTGAAGGGCGAGATGAAGCACGAAGAGGAGCAGAAGAACCGGCAGTATTACCGGCGCGAGTTGCGGTACGGCGCGTTTTCCCGCACCCTGCCTCTGGGCACCGAGGTGAAGAGCGCCGAGGCGACGGCCATCTATAAGAATGGGGTGCTCGAGGTGAAGATCCCGAAGTCGGAGCGGGTCAAGCCGGCATCGGTAAAGGTCCAGGTCGGATAACTCACAGATGCGGCCGCCGTCCGGAGTGCACCGGCGGCGGCCCGGATCCGTACGCGGCGAACAGCGCCGTCGGGGGGAATGGGCAATGGCAAAGGTAGTGGGAATCGATCTCGGAACGACAAACTCCGTGATTGCGGCGATGATCGGGGGGGAACCGACGGTCATCCCTAACTCGGAGGGAAGCCGGCTCACGCCATCGGTCGTGGGCTTCACGAAGACCGGAGAGCGTCTGGTCGGCCAGATGGCCCGGCGGCAGGCGATCCTGAATCCCGAGAATACCGTCTACTCGATCAAGCGGTTCATGGGCCGGCGCTATACCGAGGTGGAGACAGAGCGCAAGATCGTCTCCTACAAGGTCGAAGAAGGCAAGAACGGCGCCGCAGTGGTCAATATCCCGGCCGCGGGCAAGACCTTTTCACCCGAAGAGATTTCGGCGATGATTCTGCAGAAACTCAAGACCGACGCCGAGGCGTACTTGGGCGAGAAGATCGAGCAGGCGGTCATCACCGTTCCCGCCTACTTCAATGATGCGCAGCGCACGGCGACGCGCAACGCGGGCGAGATCGCCGGGCTCAAGGTCTTGCGCATCATCAACGAGCCGACGGCCTCCGCGCTCGCCTACGGCCGGCAGCTCGAGGAGAAACACGCCAAGACGATCCTCGTCTTCGACCTGGGAGGAGGGACGTTCGACGTCTCGATCCTCGAGATCGGCGAGGGTGTGTACGAGGTCAAGGCGACCAACGGAGACACCCACCTCGGCGGGGACGACTTCGACGAGCGCATCGTCAACTCTCTCGCCGATGAGTTCCGCAAGCAGCAGGGCATCGACCTGCGTCAGGACCGTCAGGCGCTGCAGCGGCTGCGCGAGGCGGCGGAGCGGGCAAAGATCGAGCTCAGCACCGTCGTCCAGACATCGATCAATCTCCCCTTCGTCACGGCGGACGCGACCGGACCGAAGCACCTGGACATGGTTCTCACCCGGGCAAAGTTCGACGAGCTGACCGCCGACCTCGTGGAACGGTGCATCGGGCCCTTCAAGCAGGCGCTCGCGGATGCCAAACTCACGGAGCGAGACCTCAACGAGGTTATCCTGGTCGGCGGCGCGACACGGATGCCGAGCGTGCAGGAGCTGGTGCGCCGCCTGACGGGGAAGGAACCGAACAAGGAGGTCCACCCGGACGAGGTCGTGGCCGTCGGCGCAGCGATCCAGGCCGGAGTCCTCGCCGGCGAGGTGCGGGAGGTGGTCCTCCTCGACGTCACGCCCCTGTCCCTCGGCATCGAGACGCTCGGTGGGGTGGATACCGTGCTCATTCCGCGCAATACGACGATCCCGACACGCAAGACCGAAGTGTTCAGCACCGCCGAGGACGGACAGACGGCGGTGGACGTCCACGTGCTCCAGGGCGAGCGACCGATGGCCCGCGATAACCGGACGCTGGGGAAGTTCCTCCTCGACGGCATCCCGCCGGCGCCCCGGGGCGTCCCACAGATCGAGGTGACCTTCGACATCGACGCGAACGGCATCCTCAGCGTCTCCGCCAAGGACAGGGCCACGGGCCGCGAGCAGTCGATCAAGATCACGGGAACCGGCACGCTGGACAAGAAGGAAGTGGAACGGCTCGTCAAGGACGCGGAATCCCACGCCGCCGAGGATACGCAGAAGCGGGAATCCGCGGAGATCAAGAACCGGGGAGACAGCCTGGCCTACCAGACCGAGCGCATGCTCAAGGAGGTCGGCGACAAGGTCTCCGCGGACGAGCGCAGCAAAGTTGAGTCCGCGCTCTCCGCGCTCAGAGAGGCCCTCAAGAGCACCGACGCCGAGCGCATCAAGCGCGCCACCGAAGCGTTGCAGCAGGCGAGCTACAAGCTCGGCGAGGAAATGTACAGGCGGACCACCGCGGGGGCGGGGGCCGGGACCGGAGGTCCGGGCGCCCAGCCGGGAGGAAGCGGCGGCAGCAAGGCCGGCGACGATGTGATCGACGCCGAGTTCAAGCCGTCGGACAAACCGTAGCCATGACGATGGAGCACAGGGGCGAGCGCCCTGACGCGGAAGGAACCCCGAGCGGTACGTCGGGCGAGGGATCGGCGGCAGAGGCGCCGGCCGTGGCGGCGGATGACCTTGCCGGTCTTTCTCCGGACGCCCTGAGGGAGCGCATCCGCGAGGCCCGGCGAGAAGCGCAACGCAACTGGCAGCATTTCCTTCACTCCGCCGCCGATCTGGAAAACTACAAGAAGCAGGCGGTTCGGGACCGCCAGGACGCCGAGGAGCGGATCCGCCGCCAGATGCTGCTGCTGGTGATCGGGGTGCTGGACACCCTGGAGCGGGCGCTGGCATTCGGCGATACGCCAGATGGACAGGCGAAAGCGCTCGTCGAGGGATTGCGCATGACCCACCGTCAGATCCTTGACAGGCTCGCCGCCGTGGGTGTGCGTCCCATCGAGGCGGCCGGCAGGACATTCGATCCCCGCCTGCACGAAGCCGTCGCGGTCGTGCCCCCGCAGCACCCGGGGCAGACGAGCGGCGTGGTGGTCAGCGAAGCGTTGAAGGGCTACATGCTCAACAATGAGGTCCTCCGACCGGCCAAGGTGACGGTGGCGGGGGGAACCGGCGGGTCCCGCCATGAAGGCGACGTGAGGTCGGAGTAAGGCACCGGGGACGTCATATGGAATTCAAAGACTATTACAAGATTCTGGGAGTAGACCGGGCCGCCGACAAGCAGGCGATCAGCCAGGCATTCCGGAAGCTGGCCCGCCAGCACCACCCTGATGTCAACCCCGGTAACAAGCAGGCCGAGCAGCGCTTCAAGGAGATCAACGAGGCCTACCAGGTCCTCGGCGACCCCGAGCGGCGGGCGAAGTATGATCAGCTCCTTGATCTCCGGCAGCAGGGCGGCGGGTGGGAAGAGCTCCTCCGCCGCGGCGCCGGGCGGCCGGGCGACGGCCCTTACACCGTGTACGGGTCGCCCCAGGACCTCGAGCAATTCAGCGAGTTCTTCCAGCAGCTCTTCGGCGGCCTGGGAGGCGACTTGTTCGGGGGCACCGTTTCCCGCCGGGGAGGCCGCCGAGGCCAGCGCGGCGGCATCAACATCGAGGACCTCCTCAGGGGGGGAGCAGCAGGGCCGACCGCGGAACACACCGCGTCCGCACAGGATGTCGAAGGCACCATCGATATCTCTCTGGAGGAGGCCTACAAGGGGACGACTCGGACGGTCACCATTCCGGCCGGGGGAGGGAGGGACTCCCATAGCATCGAGGTTACCATCCCGCGCGGCGTCCGCAGCGGCCAGCGAATCCGGGCGGCGGGGCAGGGCCAGGGAGGCGACCTCTACCTCACCGTGCAGATTCGCCCCCACCCGGTCGTCACCCGCGAGGATGATGATATCTCAACCGAGGTGGCGATTCCGGTGTGGATCGCCGCCCTCGGCGGCGAGGTTGAGGTTCCGACCCTTCAGGGGTCGGCGACGATGCGAATTCCGCCGGGGACGCAGGGGGGCCAGACGTTCCGGCTGCGGGGGCAGGGGATGCCTCACCTCCGCGGCGGGGGCGCGGGCGATGAGCTGGTCCGTGTTCGGCTCGCGCTGCCGGAGCCGCTCACCGCGCGGGACCGGGAGTTGTTCGAGGAGATGCGCAGACTCCACGACGTTCGGGGCGCAAAGCCCCGACCTTCGACTCCTTGAAGATGTGAGTCCATAGTCGAGGAGGCGAGGACACATGGCGACGACGCCTGACCGCTTTACCGAAAAAGCCCAGGAAGCCCTGGTCGCGGCTCAAACCCTGGCCCGCCAGCAGAACCACAGCCAGGTGGGCTCGGAGCACTTGTTGCTCGCCCTCCTGACAGACCGGGACGGGATCCCCGCTGCGGCGCTCAGCCGGATCGGTGTTCCCGCGGACGCGCTGCGCGGCCAGCTCGAGCAGATGCTCGCGCAGCAGCCGAAAGTCTACGGACCCGAGGAGGTGCGCGCCTCGCCATCGTTCAGGCAGGCGCTCGAGACCGCGCAGGCGGAGGCAACCCGTCTCAAGGACGACTACATCAGCACCGAGCACCTTCTCCTCAGCATCGCCGCGGACCGGAACAGCGCCGCCGGGCGCCTCCTGAGCCAGGCCGGGGTGGACCGCGAGAAACTCTACGCCGCCCTGCAGGCGATCCGCGGCGGGCAACGCGTCACCGATGTCACGCCCGAGTCCAAGTACCAGGCGCTCGAGCGCTACGGGCGGGATCTGACCAAGATGGCCCGCGGGGGAAAACTGGATCCGGTGATCGGCCGCGACGAGGAAATCCGGCGCGTCATCCAGGTGCTGGCCCGCCGGACGAAGAACAACCCCGTCCTCATCGGCGATCCCGGGGTCGGCAAGACGGCGATCGTCGAAGGCCTGGCCCAGCGGATCGTGGGCGGGGATGTGCCGGAAGGGTTGCGCGGCAAGCGTGTCGTCCAGCTCGACCTCGGGGCACTCATCGCCGGGACAAAGTTCCGCGGAGAATTCGAAGACCGGCTGAAGGCCGTGCTGCGGGAGATCACCGAGGCTGCGGGGGAGATCATCCTGTTCATCGACGAGCTGCACACCGTCGTGGGCGCCGGCGCGGCCGAAGGGGCGATGGACGCCAGCAACATGCTGAAACCCATGCTCGCCCGCGGCGAGCTGCACGCCATCGGCGCGACCACCCTCGATGAGTACCGCAAGCACATCGAGAAGGACCCCGCCCTCGAGCGCCGGTTCCAGCCGGTGTTTGTGGACGAACCGTCCGTGGAAGAGACGATCTCGATTCTCCGCGGCCTCAAGGAGAAGTATGAGGTCCACCACGGCGTCCGGATCACCGATGGCGCGGTGATCGCCGCGGCGACACTCTCCGACCGGTACATCAGCGAGCGCTTCCTGCCGGATAAGGCGATCGACCTGATCGACGAGGCGGCCAGCCGGCTCCGCATGGAGATCGACAGCAAGCCGGCCCCCCTGGACGAAGCCGACCGGCGCATCATGCAGCTCGAGATCGAGCGCGAGGCGCTCCGTAAGGAGACCGACCGGGCCTCCCGCGAGCGCCTGGAACGGATCGAGCGGGAGATCGCCGGGCTGCGGGAGCAGAGCACGGCGCTGCGCGCCCGGTGGGAGCAGGATAAGGCCCTGATCGCCGAGCTCCGCGCCACCCGGGCGAAGATTGACGAGACCCGGGTCGCGATTGAACAGGCCGAGCGCGCGGCGGACCTCGAGAAGGCGGCACGGCTTCGGTACGGGACGCTGCGCGAACTCGAGCAGACGCTCCACGCCCAGGAGGAGCGCCTCGCGGCCCTCGGGGAGGGACGTCTCCTCAAGGAAGAGGTGGACGGCGAGGACGTCGCCGAGGTCGTGAGCCGGTGGACGGGCATTCCCGTCACGCGCCTCATGGAGGGGGAGATGACGAAGCTCCTCCAGCTCGAGGATCGCCTGCACGAACGCGTCGTCGGCCAGGACGATGCGGTGCGGGCGGTCGCCGATGCGATCCGCCGGTCCCGGGCGGGTCTGGCGGATCCCAAAAGACCGGTCGGCTCGTTCCTGTTCCTCGGACCCACGGGGGTCGGCAAGACCGAGCTGGCCCGGGCGCTCGCGGCGCTCCTCTTCGACAGCGAGGACGCGATGGTCCGGATCGACATGTCGGAGTATATGGAAAAGCATACCGTGAGCCGCCTGATCGGCGCGCCGCCGGGATACGTGGGCTACGACGAAGGGGGCCAGCTCACCGAAGCCGTGCGCCGGCGCCCGTACCGCGTGATCCTGTTCGACGAGATCGAGAAGGCCCACCAGGATGTCTTTAACGTCCTCCTCCAGGTCCTCGAGGATGGGCGCCTGACGGACGGGCACGGTCGAACGGTGGACTTCCGGCACGCGATCATCATCATGACGAGCAACCTGGGCAGCCAATACCTTCGCAATCTGAACCCGGAGGACCAACCGTCGTTCGAGCTGGTGCGGGCGCAGATTCAGGAGGAGTTGCGGCGGACGCTCCGGCCGGAGTTCCTCAACAGGATCGATGAAGTGATCGTCTTCCGGCCGCTCACCAAGAAGGATCTCATGAAGATCGTGGACCTGCAGATGGCGGCCCTGGTCGCCCGCCTGCGGGGCGCCCGCATCACCCTGACAGTGACGCAGGAGGCCAAGGATCTCCTGGCGCGCGAGGGCTACAACCCCGACTTCGGCGCCCGGCCGCTGCGCCGTCTGATCCAGCGGGCTGTGGAGAACCCCCTGAGCCGCCGGCTGCTCGCCGGCGAATTCCGCGAGGGGGACACGATCGTGGTTGACGCCCAGGCAAGCGACATCGTCCTGCGGAAGGGCGCACCGGCGCGGGTGTAGGACCGCTCCGGCACGAGGACTGCACCTGCGTCCGCGGAGGGCCGGACCATTCTCGAAGTGATCGTCTTCGTGAGCGGCGGCGTCCTCCTCGCCCTCGAGATCGTGGCGAGCCGCGTCGTGGCCCCCTTTTTCGGCAACTCCGTATACGTCTGGGGAAGCCTCATCGGCGTCTTCCTCGCCGCGCTCAGCCTCGGGTACTACCTCGGCGGTCGAATCGCCACCCTGTGGCCGTCGCCCGGACCGTTTCTTGCGCTGATCTTCGCGTCCGGCGCGTGTATCTACCCCATTCCCCACGTGGCCGGAACGATCCTGGGATGGATCGCTGCCCACGACTACGGCCCGCGCGCGGATCCGCTCCTGGGAAGCACCGCGCTGTTCTTCCTGCCGAGCGCCCTTCTGGGGACCATCTCCCCCTATGCCGTGCGGCTCCGGGCGCGGTCGGTCGAAGGGATCGGGAACGTCGCGGGCATGCTGTACGCGCTGAGCACGCTGGGGAGCATCGTCGGGACGCTGCTGGCGGCATTCGTGCTGATCTCGGCGCTGGGCGTGAGGGCGATTATTCAGCTCCTCGGAGCGACAGAGATGGGGCTGGCCCTCCTGGGCTTCCTGTGGACCCGCAGGGTGCGGGCCGGCGCCGGGGTGGGCGCCGGGATCGCCGTCGTGCTGAGCCTGAGCAGCACCGTTCCCTCGGACGGCCCCGACGTCGTGTACGCGCGCGATACCATCTACCACAGGATCACGGTGAGTGACAATGGAGATCTGCGCTACCTCAGGCTGGACCGGTACTGGCAGAGTGGGCGGGACCAGAGCGCGCCGCTGCGCACCGTCTTCCCCTATACCGACTACCTGCACCTCCCCCTGCTCTTCCGCCCGGAGATCCGTCGCGTGCTGTTCGTAGGCCTGGGAGGCGGGACCGCGCCCAGCCGCTTCCACCACGATTACCCCGGAATGGCGATCGAGGTGGCCGAGATCGATCCGGAAGTCGTCACAACAGCGCACCGGTACTTCGACCTGCCACAGGACAGGCGTCTGGCCGTGCACATCCAGGACGGGCGGCTGTGGCTTCGACGTACCTCTAAGCGGTACGACCTGATCGTGCTCGACGCGTACCTCATCGACACGATCCCGTTCCACCTGGCCACGCGGGAGTTCTACGCGGCCGCGGCCGCCCGCCTGACCTCGGGGGGAGTCGTGGCGAGCAACGTCATCGGAGCTCTTAGGGGTCCCCGGAGTCGCCTCTTCCGTGCGATCTACAAGACCTTTCGCTCGGCGTTCCCGCATATCTACGTCTTCCCGGTCAACGGGGAACTCCCCCAGGCCCTCCAGAACATCATCCTCGTCGGCACCGCGGGCGCGGGCCTGAGCCGCGCCGAGATCGTGTCCCTGGCGACGTCGGCGCAGACGACCGGCAAGGTCCGCATCGATACCCTCGCCCGTGACGCGGGCGATCTGTTCGAGGGACCCATCGATACGCACGATGTTCCCCTTCTCACGGACGACTACGCGCCGACCGACATCCTGTTCTCGCCCCCTCGGTGACGGACGGATGCCGGTTCTCAAACTCTTGATCGGGGACATCATCCGGACGCGCAAAACGCATCCGTGTGGCAGCGATCAGTGGGAGATCGTGCGTCTCGGCGCCGACATCGGCATCCGGTGCCTCGGCTGCGGGCGGCGGGTCCTGATGGCGCGGGCGAAGCTGGAGCGGCGGATAAAAGAGTTTGTCCGCCGCGGCGCGGACGAGGGCACGGGGGCGCCACGGACCGCGGAGCCGCGCCGGGGGACACGGCCGGGAGGAGTCTAAGAGGCGGCAAATTGTGGGCATTATTACTGCGTGCGGAAACGCCCGCGCATGAATTGGAAAGACCTGGCTACCTGGGGCCCGCCGGCCGCGGGAGGGCTGGCGCTGATCATTCTCGGAATCGGCGCCCCGTTTCCGTCCGTGTCTCTCATGGCGCTCTTTACGCTGCTCGTCGCCCTGGGGCAGTTCCTCGTGATCTTTCCATTCTCGACGGGCGGGGACCAGACGGTGGGCCCGATGGCCATGCTCCCCGCCATCGTGATGCTTGGTCCCGTCCCGGCCGCCGTGGTGGCCGCTCTCGGCGTGGGCATCGGCAACGGGCTCCTGAGGCGCCAGCCCCTGCCGGCCACGGCTTTCAACATGGGGCAGCACATCATCGCGATCCTGGTGGCCGGAGGGATCTGGACTTCCCTGCTCTCGGGGCCGGCCGAGTTCGGTCCGCTCCCCCCCTTTCCCAGTAATCGAATTTTGACCGCGATCCTCGGAGCGATCGCCGCCTACGTTCTGACGAGCGCCCTCCTCGTCGACCTCTTTTTAGCCGCCACAAACCGGCAGTCGTTTTGGAAGGTGGTGCGCGACAACACGTTGTGGCAGGTGCCCACGAGCGCGGTGCTCGGGGTCTCCGGCCTGGTGATCGCGTTGCTCCTGTCCGGCATGTTGGCGCCCGCCGACATCAACTCTTTGGTGCCGCTCCTGATCGGGAGCTTCATCGTCCTGCTCTACCTTCTCACGACACTCGCAGGCGAGGCGAGGGCGGCGACCCGGACGGCGGCCCTGTTCGCCGAGGTGCAGAAGGCGCGGGATGAGCTGCAGGCGCTTCACGAATCCGCACAGGCCTTGGGGGCCTCCCTTGAGCTCTCGACCGTCCTGGAGGCCCTGGTCTCGATCCCTGTCCGAAGGTTCGGGTACGATCGGAGCGCGATCCTCCTCGTGGATGCGTCCGAGAAGCTGGTGGTCCGCGCGGCCCTCGGCCACCCCGCTCATGTGGGCCAGCACGTCTCGATGGGGGAAGGAGCGGAGGGACGAGCGGCTAAGGAGGCCCGCCCGGTGCTGGTTCGGGGCACCCGGGGACGGGCCGATGCATCTTCCCCCCCAGTTGAAGGGGCCACGCTCGCCGTCCCCCTCGTCAGGGAAGGTCGCGTGATCGGGGTCTTCAGCGTCGGGACGACCCGGGCCGGTGCGCTCGCCGAGCGCGACGAACGCATCCTCACCACGCTCGCGGGCTATGCGGCGGTCGCGCTCGAGAACGCTCAGCTCTACGAGCAGACCCGCCGCCTCGCGGTGAGCGACGGGCTCACCGACCTGCTGAACCACCGCGCCTTCAGGGAGGCGTTGACCCGGGAAGTACAGCAGGCCAGACACTACGCGCGCCCCCTCTCACTCATCATGATCGAGATCGACAAGTTCAAGAAATACAATGACACGTACGGGCACCTCCGAGGAGACGATGTCCTGCGGCTGGTGGCCCGCGTGCTCCAAAAAGAGCACCGGGAACAGACCGACATCGTGGCGCGGTACGGCGGCGACGAGTTCATGCTTGGGCTCCCGAACACGCCAAAGGCGGCCGCCGCGGCGATGGCGGAGAGGATCCGCAAGGCGGTTGAGACCTCGTCGTTGATCGTGGACGGGAAGGTGACCTCGGTGACGCTGAGCCTGGGGGTCGCCGCATACCCGGAAGATGGGGACGACACAAATGAACTCGTCGATTCCGCCGATCGGAGGATGTACGCGGCCAAGGAGTCGGGGGGGAACTCCGTGGCGATGACGACGATCCTCTGAGCACTCTCGCGCTCACCGACAAGGGAATCGCGCGCCTCTGACTAAGGGAGTCTTGTGCCTCTGACCTGCGGACTCATCGGCCTCCCCAACGCAGGGAAATCGACGCTGTTTCGCGCAATCACCTCCGCCCACGCGGAGATCGCGTCCTACCCCTTCACAACGATCGCGCCGAACGTCGGCGTCGTCCGCATCCCCGACCCCCGCCTGGACGCGATCGCGAAAGTCACGCAGCCGCAACGGATTGTCCCGGCCACGCTGGAGCTCGTCGATATCGCCGGCCTCGTACGCAATGCCCACAAGGGCGAAGGGCTCGGGAACCAGTTCCTCGCCCGCATCCGCGAAGTGGACGCCCTCGTCCACGTCGTCCGCTGCTTTGGAGGCCCCGTCGTGCACGTCGAGGGCGGCATCGATCCCGTGCGCGACCTCGAGATTGTGGAGACCGAACTGCTCCTGGCCGACCTCGCGTCGGTGGAGCGGGCTCGCGCGCAGGTGAGTCCCCGCGCCCGGACGGGGGACCGCGCCGCGCGAGAAGAGGAGGATGTCCTGAGCGGTCTCGAGGCGCACCTGGGGAGCGGCCGGCCGGCGCGCGCGTTCGGCACCGGCGTCCATGCTGACCGTCGCGCGCAGACGGTCGTCCGGCTCCACCTCCTCACCGCACGGCCGGTGATCTACGTGGCCAATCTTCCGGACAGCAGCCCCCCCGCCGAGTCGTGCCTTGAGGCGGTGGAACGGCACGCGGAGGCGGCCGGCGCCCCCGCGCTCGGGATCCGCGGCAAACTCGAGATGGAGCTGTCCGAGCTCCCCGGCGAGGAGGCGGGACAGTTCCTCGCCGCCCTGGGGTTGAGCGAACGCGGCCTGCCCCGAGTCATCCGCGCCTGTTACACAGTGCTGGGCCTGCGCACATTCTTTTCGATCGCCGCCGGCGAGGTCCGCGCCTGGACCATTCCGGCGGGGACACGAGCGCCTCAGGCCGCGGGGCGCATCCATACCGACATGGAGCGGGGATTCATCCGGGCCGAGGTCATCGCGGCCGGGGATCTCACCGCTTCCGGCTCGCTGGCCTCGGCCCGGGAGCGCGGTCTGGTGCGCCTGGAAGGAAAAGACTATGAGGTGCGGGACGGCGACGTGATCACCTTCCGGTTCGGTTCCTTGTGACGGCCGCGCCGGACGTGCTATAATCCACTACGTTTGATGCGGTTGCGCCCCGCGCGACCGCATCCTTCCTGCCCTGGTCCGCTCTCCGGGAAGTGGTGCGCCCGGGATGCGTTTTCCAGGGCCGCGGGCAAGAATGCTGACCGTCCAGAGGAAGGAGAGTGTAGGGTGAGCACCTATGAGATTGTGGCAGTCATTCGTCCCGACCTCGATGAGGATGCGCTTGGCAGCGCGATCGAGCGGATCCACCAGCGGATCACCGAGCACGGAGGGACGGTTAAGACCTCGGAGCGGTGGGGGAAGCGCCGCCTCGCGTACCAGATCCAGAAGTACCGCGATGGGTTCTACGTCCTGACTATCTTCACCCTGGAACCGGGCCAGGTCGCCAAGCTCCGTCAGACGGTTGGACTCCACGAGGAGCTTCTCCGGTTCACGGTCGCGACGCATCACCCTTCGCCGACGCCGGCAGCGCACCCGACCACCGCGCCTGCGGCATCTGCTCCCTCTCCCTCCGCCGCATCGGTCGTGCCGTCCCCTCTCCCCGCCGGAGCCGAGGAGCGCCCGCCCGTGACCCCGCCGAAGGATTCCAATGTATAACCGGATTATCCTCATCGGAAGACTCACGCGAGACCCGGAACTGCGGTACGTCCCGAGCGGTGCGCCCGTCGCCAGCTTCACGCTGGCAGTCGATCGGCCCTTTCGGGACCAACAGGGGAACCGCGAGACCGATTTCATCGACGTCGTCGCCTGGCGCAAGCTGGCGGAACAGGTGAGCCAGTACATGTCCAAGGGGCGGATGGTGGCGGTCGAGGGCCGCCTCCAGATTCGCTCGTATGAAGCGCAAGACGGCCAGAAACGAAAGGTCGCCGAGGTCGTGGCCGACGGCGTCCGCTTCCTGGATCGTGCCCGGCCCGGAGGCGGCGGCCCGCCCGCCGGCGGCGGCCCGCCGGAACCGGCGTCGACTGATGAACGCGCGGAGGGCGGCTCTGACGAGGACGTTCCATTCTGATAAGCGAACGGCGGCGCCGCACCCTCACGGGCGGCGCTGCCGCGATCCAGGAGGACACCGATGGCTGAGGCGAGGGAGAAAGACGCCCGGCCGCGCCGGGACTATCGGCGGCGGCCGAAGCGCAAGGTCTGCTCGTTTTGCACCGAGAAGTCCGCGTTCATCGACTATAAGGACGTGAACCGGCTTCGCAGGTTCGTCACCGAGCGCGGGAAGATTCTGCCGCGCCGGGTCTCCGGCAACTGCGCCCGGCACCAGCGGGCCCTCGCCAGCGCGATCAAGCGCGCGCGCGAGCTGGCCCTTCTGCCGTACACGGGAGAGTGAGGACGGTCCCCGCCGCAAGGCGGGATAACCGCATCCGAGGAGGCGCCGCGCTGGGATTTCGCGCGCAACGGCATCCGACCCGGGGGCTGACCGAAGGAGCCGCCCTCGCGGCGCTCACAGTCATCGTGGGCGCGGTCGGATTGATCGCGCCGCCTGTCGCCGTTCTGCTCGCCCCTCTTCCGATCATGCTCCTCGTGATCCGGTGGGGACTCCGCATCGCCGTGCTCGCGTCTGTGGTCGCTACGCTGCTTCTCTTGCAGTTCTTCGGGCCTCTCAGCGCGCTCTCAAGCGCCGCGCTGTTTGCCCCGCTCGGTCTCACAATGGGATGGGGCGTCCGGCGGGGGCTCGCGGCTCCGCTGACGATCCTCGCGGGGGCCGCCGGGTTTTTCTTCTCCACGATCGCGACCGTCGCGGTCGCCACGGCTGTGCTGCACCAAGACCTCATCGGGCAGGTCATCCGAAGCCAGGTACTGGCGATGCAGACGAGCCTGTCCGTCTGGCAGCGCCTCGGAGTCCCGTCCCAGAAGTTCGATGAGCTGCGCACGGCGATCTCGGTCATGCCGCAATTCCTGCACACGGCGCTTCCTGCCGTCCTCGCCCTGGGAACGCTGCTGTGGGCGTACCTGTGTTACACGGTGGCGCGCGCCGTCCTCCGCCGCGTAGGCCATGAGCTTCCGGCGGTCCCTCCCCTTCTCGCCTGGCGCATCCATCCACTGCTCGTCTCCGCAATGCTCTGGATCACTGCAGGGCTGTCTCTCCTGAGCCACTGGGTCCCTCCGGCAGCCGGCCCGGCGCTTAACGCCGTGATAGCGGGCTTCTTCGTCTTCGGGTTCCAGGGCGCTCTGGTCGGAGTCACATGGATGAACCGCTGGGAAATCCCCCGATTCGCCCAGGTCATGGCGGGCATCCTCGTGCTGGGCAACCTCCTTCCGGGCCTCGCGGTGATCGGAATCCTTGACACCTGGTTCGACTACCGCCGGCTGGCTGGTCCTCCCGCTCCCCTCTCCGCTCCGGTCTCGCCGCCCACGGTAGACCCCGGGGCAGGCAGAGGCGCACCCAGGGGTGTCGAAACGCCGAGACGACCGCGGCGAGACCGCGGCCGCGCCAAGGTGGCGGACCGCCGATGAAGGTCATCCTCTTGAAAGACATCCCTGCGCTCGGCCGGGCCGGAGACGTCCGCGAGGTCAAGGATGGATACGCCCGTAACTACCTGCTGCCCAGGGG
>DASUDA010000067.1:0-46880 GCA_036275835.1 bacterium
CGCCCCGGCTTCGACGGGTCAACAGCCGGCCGGCGCCGCAAGCGCCGCCGTCGCCGGCGGCGCCACGGAGGAGGCGCGCCCGGCGGTCCCCGCCCGCCGGCCCCCTGACGGGGGAATCGCCCGGGTTGGTGGTTCCCGCAAATCTCCATGAAGAGTCTTGACAATTCGAGACAAACCCAACCCGCGTGTGCATTCTGGTGGCCTCACCGCCTTGACGGGGGTGGAGGCCGAGTGCTACGCTTCTTTCAGGAAGTGAGAATGGTTCTCAGCGTTGCAGGAAGCGCGCCGCGGGCGATACCCAGGCCGCGGTCAGATTCGAAGTAAAAGAGGCATGTACCTCCGATGTCGACCCCTCAGGTAGCCGTCACGAAAGAACAGGTGGTGGAGGCTCTCCGGGACGTGATGGACCCCGAGCTCCACAAGAGCATCGTGGAGCTGAACATGGTAAAAGGGGTGACGATCAAGGACGGGGCCGTCCAGGTGGAGGCGCTCCTGACGATCAGCGGCTGCCCGCTGCGGGAAACGATCATCGACTCCATCAAGAGCAAGGTGAAGGGACTCCCCGGCGTCGAGCGCGTCGAGGTCACCCTCGGCGTCATGACGCAGGAACAGCGGCAGGCGCTCATCACCCAGCTCCGCCCGGGCCCTCAGCGGCAGTCCACGCTGCTCACTCCGACCTCGAAGACGCGGATCCTCAGCGTGGCGAGCGGCAAGGGGGGTGTCGGGAAGTCGACCGTGACGGCCAACCTGGCGGTGGCGCTGTCGCGGCGCGGACGGGTCGTGGGCGTGATCGACGCCGACGTCTACGGGTTCAGCATTCCGAAGATGCTGGGGGTGACCGGGAAGCCCACGGTCATCGATCAAATGATCATCCCCCTGGAGCGGTGGGGGGTTCGCGTGATGTCGATCGGGTTCATGGTGAACGAAGAGGAAGCGGTCATCTGGCGCGGGCCGATGCTCCACAAGGCCCTCACCACGTTCCTCACCGAGGTGTACTGGGAAGGCGTGGACGATCTCCTGATTGACCTCCCGCCGGGCACCGGCGACGTCTCGCTGACGATCGCCCAGACGGTGCCCCGGGGCGAGATGCTGATCGTGACGACCCCCCAGTCCACCGCGACCGGCGTCGCCTACCGCGCCGGGAGGATGGCGGAAAAGGTCAACACGCCGGTCGTCGGCGTGGTGGAAAACATGTCCTACTATCTGCCGGCGCCCGGCGCGGAACCGGTGTACATCTTCGGGCGCGGTGGGGGCGAGAAGCTGGCGGAGATGGTCGGCGCCCCGCTGCTCGGCCGGATCCCGCTCGACCCGGCGATCCGGGAAGGGAGCGATCGGGGACAGCCGGTCGCGCTCGGCTCGCCGGAGGCGCCATCGGCGCGGGTCTTTTACGAGATCGCGGACGCTCTCTTGCGAGAATGAAGCCTGACGACGTCAACACCGAGATCGAGAAGTACATTCGCCCGCAGACGTTCCCCCTGGGAATCCGGATGGTGCGGCCGGGCGAAGCCCTGCCGGAGGGCGTGCGCATCCCGAGCCGCGACCTGGGGATCCAGGTGGCGATTTGCCAGACGTTTTCCATCGCCCGGCGTTACGGGTGGGCGCTCGCGGTCGGCCGGGACGACCTGAGTTGCCCCCTGGCCAAAACGGCGTTCGGTTTTGAGCCGGTCCTGCCGTACTACGCGGAGGGCAACCTGGCGTGCGGCATGTACGCCGCGACCCCGGAGGCCGCCGCCCGAACCGAGGCGGAGGTGCCCAAGTTTACGCTGGGAGAGTACGAGCGGATCATCGTCGCCCCGCTCGGGCGCGCGGCGTTTGAGCCGCACGTCGCCCTCGTGTACGCCAACTCGGCGCAGGTGATGCGGCTCGTCGCCGCGGCGCTCTACCACGGCGGCGGGCGTCTGCACAGCAGCTTCGCCGCCCGGCTGGACTGCGCCGATGCGGTGATCGAGACGATGCACTCCGGTCTCCCTCAGGTCATTCTCCCCTGCTACGGCGACCGGATCTATGGGCAGACCGAGGATCACGAGATGGCGTTCTCCTTCCCGTGGGCGCAGGCCGAAGGGCTCGTCTCCGGGCTCCAGGGAACCCAGAAGGGCGGGGTGCGCTACCCCATTCCTTCCTGGCTGAGGTACACCGGGCAGTTCCCCGAGAAGTACCGGCGGCTGGACGCGATGTGGGAGGAGCGCCGGGCCGGGGGCGCGGAGGGCGGGGCGGAGGGCACAGGAGATGCTGGCCCCAAGGAAGCAGGGCACAAAGGAATAAGAAAGTGACGACCGGGCCGGGCGCGGCCGGGGCGTCCCATGAGGGCGCTCGGGCCGACGCGGGGAGGCCCAACCTTCAGCGGGGGTGAGAGACCGTGGCAAAGCACGTGAATGACATGACGATCCGCCTGGCTGGCGAAGCGGGGCAGGGCGTAGAGTCCGGCGGCGCCGGGTTCGCGCAGGCCCTCAGCCACGGGGGGCTCTGGCTCCACAACTTCTCCGAGTACATGTCCCGGATCCGCGGCGGCCTCAACTTCTTCCAGATCCGCGTGTCGGATCACCCGCTATGGAGCCACACGGAAGGCGTGCACATCCTGGTCGCGTTCAGCCCGGACGCGGTTACCGACTACGGACCGCACATCGTCCGCGGCGGGGCGCTGCTCTTCGACGACACGCTCAAGTTCGACCACGATGCGGTCACCCGGCGCGGAACGCAGCTGTACGGGATGCCGCTGGCGAAGATCGCCCAGGACATCGGCGGCAACAAGATCATGATGAACACCTGCGCGCTGGGGGCGCTCGCCGGGATCGTCGAGTACCCGTTCGAGTTCGTCGCCGACGTCATCAAGAAGAACTTCGCCCGGAAGGGCGACGAGGTCGTCCAGGGCAACCTGAAAGTGGCGGAGGAAGGCTATCGGGTCGGGCGGGAGAAGTACGCCGCCCCGTTCGACTGGAAGGTGGCACCCCTCGCGGCGCGGCCGGACCGGATGCTGATCAACGGCAACCAGGCCCTCAGCGTTGGGGCGATCGCCGCCGGCTGCCGGTTCATGGCAGGGTATCCGATGACCCCGGCCAGTTCGATTCTGGAGTTCATGGCCTCCCACGCCAAAAAGTACGACATCGTCGTCAAGCAGACGGAGGACGAGATTGCCGCGATCTGCGGCGTGATCGGCGCCGGGTACGCGGGCGCGCGGGCGATGACCGCCACGAGCGGCGGCGGGTTTTCGCTCATGGCCGAAGCCCTGGGCCTGGCCGGGATGGCCGAAGTGCCGATCGTGATCGTGGAGGCGCAGCGGCCCGGCCCCTCGACCGGGATGCCGACCAAGACGGAGCAGGGGGATCTGCTGTTCGCCCTGTTTGCGAGCCAGGGCGAGTTCCCCCGGATCGTCCTGGCGCCAGGCACGCAGGAAGAGTGCTTCCACACCGCCGTCCGCGCGTTCAACCTGGCGGAGAAGTGGCAGTGCCCGGTGATCATCATGACCGACTTCTACCTCACCACGATGATGCGGCCGCTCTTGCCGTCAGAGCTCCCGATCGAGAAGGTGACGATCGACCGTGGGGAGCTGCTCACGCCCGAGGAGCTCGACCGCCTGCCCGGCCCCTACCTGAGGTACAAGGACACGCCGACGGGTATCTCGCCGCGGGCTCTGCCGGGTCACGCGAAGGCCGTGCACCAAGCGTGCAGCGACGAGCACGATGAGTACGGCCACTTCGAAGACGAGGACAGCGCCAACCGCCTCCGCATGGCCGGGAAGCGCATGCGGAAGTTTCACAACATCGTGGAGGACCTGCGCGGACCCACGATTTACGGGCCGGAGAGGGCGGAGCTGACGCTGATGGGGTGGGGCAGTTCGTACGGCGCGATGCGCGAGGCGGTGGACCTGCTGAACGCCCGCGGCACGCGCGCCAATCTCCTCCACTTCGTGGACATCTGGCCCTTCCCCGACGCCAAAGCGGCGCCGCTCATCGAGGCCGCGCGCGAACTGGTCGCCGTGGAGAGCAACCAGACCGGGCAGTTCGCCCATCTTGTGCGGGCGATGACCGGACGGCGGGCGGACCGCCTGGTGCTCCGCTGGGACGGCCGGCCGATGAGCCCGGAGTACATCCTGACCAAGCTCGAGGAGGCGAAGGTCCATGCTTGATGTCAAGACGTACAACAACCCTATCAAGGTCACGTGGTGCCCCGGGTGCGGGGACTACGGCATCCTGAACGCGGTCAAGAGCGCCCTGGCGCAACTGGAGATCCATCCCCACGAGGTCCTGTTCTTCTCCGGGATCGGGTGCGGGAGCAAACTGCCCGACTACATGAACGCGAACGCCTTCACCACGATCCACGGCCGGTCTCTCCCGATCGCTATGGGCGCCAAGCTCGCCAATCCGGCTCTGCACGTGATCTGCATCACCGGAGACGGCGACGGGTACGGGATCGGGGGGAACCACTTCATCAACATCCTGCGGCGCAACCCCCACATTGTGCACATCGCCGAGAACAACATGGTGTACGGCCTGACGAAGGGTCAGTACGCTCCGACGAGTGAGCGCGGATTCGTCACCAGCACGACCCCGGAGGGGAGCATCGAGATCGCGTTCAACCCGCTCACGACGGCCATCAACGGCGGCGCCACCATGGTCGCCCGGGGCTTCTCCGGAGATCCCAAGCACCTGGCCAAGCTCATCATGGCGGCGATCCAGCACCACGGGTACTCCCTCGTGGACGTCCTGCAGCCGTGCGTGATCTACAACAAGGTGAACACGTACGACTACTACCGGGAGCGCGTGTACAAGCTCGAGGAGGCCGGTCACGACCCGACCAACCGCGACGCGGCCATGGCCCGGGCGCATGAGTGGGGGGAGAAGATCCCCATCGGGATCTTCTACCAGGTCTCCGGCGAGCCCACCTATGAAGATCAGGTCCCGGCGCTCAAGGCCGGTCCGGTCGCCACGCGCCCGCTCGCACCGCTCGGGGCGCAGCAGGCGGACGCGCTGCGGCGAGAGTTTTTCTAGCGAATGGCTGGAAGCGTCGGTCACCTCAGGGAGGACGGCGGATCGCCGGGAGGACCGGTGAGGTCGGGGACCCGAGCCATGACCGATCGGCTGCGGGCGCTGGAGCGGGAAGGCTACCGGGCCACCCCGCAGCGGCGCGCGATTCTGGCGGGGATGCTGGGCGCCGGGCGGATGAACGTCCCGGCCGAGGAGATCTGCCGCCGCGCCCGGGCGCTGTGTCCGACCGTCAACCTCGCGACCACATACCGCACCTTGGAGTTGTTCGGACGGCTCGGGCTGGTCCGCCGGCACACCTACGGGGACGGCCGGAGCGTGTTCTGCCCTAACCTGCATCCTCACTACCACGGGACGTGCCTCCGATGCGGAGCCGTCGTGGACCTGGCCCGGGGGGATGTCGCGGAGACCCTCGAGCGGAAACAGTCCACCCTCACAGACCCCGCATTCACCGTTGTCGGCCACCGGCTCGAGTTCCACGGGTACTGCGCCGCCTGCCGGTCCTCCGCGTCGGCGCTGGTATCCGTTCCCTGAGCGGGCCCCCCGAGTCTCCCACGACGGGTATGCGCCGCCTCCAACGCCGGTCCACCGTACTCGGTCTGAGGGCGGGGGGAACCGCGGTCATCGCGGGCGCGATGCTGAGCAGCGCCATCTTCGCCGGCGTTCCCTCCGCGGGGGCGGTGCCGCGTCCCCTGGGCACACTCCTGAAGATCGCCGCGGACGACCTCACGACCGACCCCGCGGGAGCCACCGTGGTGGCCCGTGGCCACGTGCAGGTGACGTATGGAGGAGCCCTGGCGAAGTCGGATCTGTTTCGCCTGAACCGGCCGGCCAGGGCGGCGGAATTGAGCGGCCACGTGGTGGTGACCGATCCGCGGGGGCGCGCGTCGGGTGACGCCGTGACGCTGCGCCTGGGGCCCAACGATCAGATCGTCTCGTTTGTGGTCACAGGCCACGCCGGATTCGAGAGCCCGAAGTATGCGCTCTCGGCAGATCAGATCACGGCAGACCAGCGGTCCGGCCGCCTCGCAGCCGAGGGGCACCTCACCGCGTTCTCCGCGCCCGACCTGATCATCACCGGGGAGCGCGGCGCCTACGACCAGCGCACGCAGTACGGAGTCGTCACCGGCCACGCCGCCGCCTCGAGCAAGGAGGGGCGCCTTCAGGGCGACTGGATCGAACTCTTCCGCGCCGCCGGCCGCGCGGTGGTGCACGGCCCTGTAGAAGCGGACCTCTCCGGCGCGACGATCACCGGGGATCAGGCCACGATCGACTTCCGGACATCGGCCGCCGTCTTCGCCGGTCGTGTGGTTGTCATGCGGCAGCAGGGCACAATGTGGGCCGACCGGGCCACGATCTTCTACGGCGACCGGCGGATTATCGCCGAAGGGGCGACTCGCGCGACCTTGACCGATCTGGGTGAAGTCGCGCCCTGACCGCTGTCTCGATTATGGTGTGCTGAGGGAGGTGTTCGCATGGTTGTGCAGCGCGTGAGGCGGCTGACGCTTGACGAGATGGACCTGCCCGTGGGGAAAAGGGTCAGACTCCACCGGATCCTCTATGAGCATGGCCCGGGCCGCGGCGTGGCGTTGATCCTGCCGATCGATCAGGGAATCGAGCACGGCCCGGTGGACTTCTTCGCGAACCCCGACAGCGCGGACCCCGAGTTCCAGTTGCGGCTGTGCGTGGAGGGAGGGTACTCCGCGATAGCCTTCCACTACGGGCTGGCGCGCAAGCACATGCGCCCGTACGCCGGCCGGGTGCCGCTGATCCTCAAGATCAACGGGAAAACGAACATCCCCGCGGACGCGCAGCCGCTGAGCGGGCTTACCGGGAGTGTCGAAGACGCGGTGCGCCTGGGGGCGGACGCGGTGGGATATACGCTTTACGTCGGCTCGCCCCGCCAGGACGAGGATATCCGGCAGTTAACCGATGTCCGGCGGGCGTGCGACGCCTTCGGGATGCCGCTGATCGTCTGGTCCTACCCCCGGGGGGAGGGGATCGACAAGAAAGGCGGCCGGGACAGTCTCTATGCGGTAGACTACGCGGCCCGGCTGGCCTGCGAACTGGGCGCGGACGTCGTCAAGCTGAACGTCCCCGAGTTCGACGACAAGGCCGCCGCATCGCCGAAGCCCTACAGTACGTTGCGCCTGGACTACAGGGACGCGGTCGAGAAAGTCGTGCGGAGCGCCGGCCGGACGCTCGTGCTCTTCAGCGGCGGCAGCAAGGTCAGCGACGAGGACCTTCTGGAGAAGACCCGCCACTGCATGGAAGCGGGGGCGACGGGCCTCATCTTCGGGCGGAACATGTGGCAGCGGCCCCTCGCCGACGCGCTGCGGCTCACCGCGGAGATCAAGCGGATCATGCTGGAGACCGCCTAGGCGGCGTCAGCTCCGAGCCCACCCAGGCCTCGCCGCCTTCCCAGACTTCTTTTTTCCAGATCGGCACGGTCTTCTTGAGCGTGTCGATGGCGAACCGCCCCGCGTCGAATGCCTCGGCCCGGTGGGGCGCCGAGACCCCGATCGCCACGCTGATGTCGCCGACCTGGAGGCGGCCGGTCCGGTGGACGATCACGACGCGGGTGACCGGCCAGCGCTCGGCGAGAACCGCGGCGATCTTTTCCATTTCCCGACGCGCGAGGGCCTCGTAAACCTCATAGGTGAGATGGTGGACCCGGCGTCCTCGGGCGTTGTCCCGGACGGTCCCCAGGAACAGCACAACCCCCCCGGCACGCGGGTCCGCGGCTTCCTGGAGAATGCGGTCCACTGAGATCGCGCGACCCGTGAGTTCGATCAGAGGGGATCGGGTGTCTGCCTGCGCGTCTCTCTCCTCGCCTCCGCTGACCGGCGGAATGATGGCTACTTGATCGGAATCCTTCAAGGAGCGCAGGTCGTGCACGTATTCGTCGTTGACCGCGTATCCTGAAGGGGCTGGCAGCGCGGCGAGGGCGGGATACTTGGCCACCAGGGCGCGCCAGAGCGCCTGCCCGCCGGCACCGTCGTCCAGCGGGACCTCGACGACCGGACTCCCCACGGCTTCCCGGTACGATGCAAACAGGCGAACCGTGACGTTCACGTCACGATTGTAGCACACGCGCGTCGCGCGGCTTCGCTCGATCACACGGGAGGCCGGGAAGAGAGTACAATGGAGACGAGGGTCGGGAACTTTCCGTTGTCGCGGGACGTTTGATTCATTCAGGCACGCCGTGAGGGGGGATCCATGGTAGCGTTTACCCGCCGTATCAAGTACCTCGCGCTGGCCGTGGTGGTGGTCCTCGCAACCTCGGTCCCCTTCGCCGGACGTGTGCCGGCCGCGCACGCCCAGCTCTTCGGGATGAGCGAGCAAGAGGAGATCCGCATTGGGCGCGAGGTCCAGAGCCAGCTGGCGATCAAGCCGGGTTTCGTGCACGATCCCGCGCAGACCAAGTACGTGGCACACATCGGACTCCAGCTCGCCCGGGTGTCGGAGCGGCCGAATCTCCCCTGGACGTATCGCATCCTCAACGACAGCCAGGTCAACGCGCTGGCGGCACCCGGCGGCTACGTCTTTGTCACGTCCGGCCTGCTCCGGTTCGTCAAATCGGACAATGAACTGGCGTTTGTCCTGGGACACGAAACAACCCACATCGCTCATCGCCACGCCGTTGATCTGGCCCAGCGCCAACTGGAGCTGCAGTTGGGGGCGGCCCTGATCACTCAAGTGCTGTTCGGAGGCAACCTAACCGCGTACCAGCTCTCTCAAGTGGCGGGCGCGCTGATCGGCGCGCAGTACTCTCGAGAGAAAGAGTACGAGGCAGACCATTTCGGTGTGATCTTTGCCAGGAAAGCCGGATTCGATCCTACAGCATCGCTCGCGTTTTTCGAACGACTGCAGGCTTTAGAGCAGAAGCAGGGGGCGCTCGGTTCCGCCTTCGCCAGCCATCCTCCTACGCCCGATCGGATCAAAGCGATCCACGACGAGCTCCGGCAGATGGGTTATCAGGTGGCCGGGCCGAGCGCCCCAGATTCTCCCTCGGCCGTCCAACAGGTGAGGCCGGTCAACAGGGTGACCGTCCTCGGCCCCCGAATCTCCGGAGGTGATGCCTACTCGGATCGCTGACCCCTACGCGGTCCCCGGCCAGTATCGCAAGGCCCAGCTCCACTGCCACACGACACAGTCCGACGGACGATACCCTCCCCGTCACCTCCTCGAGCGGTACCGAGCCGCCGGATACACGTTCGTCGTCTTTACCGACCACGACCGCGTGACGGCATGCGAGGACCTGAACTGCGCCACCTTTGTCGCGCTGCCTGGCGTCGAGACGACGATCGCCCGGCCGTTTCGCCCACTAGGGCCCCACCTGGGTCGCCTGGGCGCTCCCGGCCCTCTCCACGTTCGCGGAGCGCAGGCGTGTATCGACGCCACCGTTGCCGCCGGCGGCGTCGTGTCGCTGCATCACCCCTCCTGGAGCGGCAATCTGTGGACGGGCGGGTGGTCCCTGGCCGAGATGGTCCGGCTACGCGGGTATCACCTTATCGAGATCAGCAATCACCACAGCCGCAGCGAAGCGGACGTGCGCCGGTGGACGGCGGTGCTCCGTCACCGCGGACCGGCGTCGCCGGTCGGAGCCGCCGCGGGCGACGACCTTCACCGGGATCGCGACCTCAACACCGGATGGGTGATGGTCAAGACCACCGCCGTCACGGCGCAGGCCTTCCTGGCGGCGCTGCGGGCGGGGGCGCTGTACGCGTCCACGGGACCTGAGGCGGAGTTCGGCGTACGCGGCGGCGCGATTCGCTGCGCCACCGATGCCGCCCGGATCCGGTTTCTCGACGCGGGTGATGCCGTCCGGCATGAGGCTCCGGGTCCGGACGCAGCGTACTCTCCCCAGGGCGATGAAGGGTTTGTGCGGGTGGAGTGCCTCGGCCGACCCGCCCCCGACAGGGGATCCCAGACGACCGCGTGGTCACAGGCGTTCTGGCTCCTCCCGGATCTGACATTTTGATTGAGCATCGTCTACTCTGCGGCCTGGTGGAGTAATGCCCCGGCACCGGCAATGTTCGTCATGAGAACGTCGGGGACATTGTGCCGCTGCTTGAGGTAGTCAGGGTCGTTGTAGGAGAGCCAACTCGTGCCGTCGGCGTCTTCCCACGCCAGCGCCTTCAAAGGGAGATCGATGGCGAGCGTTGGAGAGACGACCATCAGGGGTGTGCCCGCCTTGGGGCTGCCGAAGATAAGTAGTTGGGTGGGGGGCATCCTCAGCCCGACTTTTTCGGCTTCGCCGCTGTGGTCCACGCGGCCGAAGATGGTAAGACCATGGGCGTGCAACACGGACTCGAGCCGTTGCAGCGTTTCCAACACGGAGTAGTGGCTGCGGAGGTGAACCATGCCGTTTCCCGGTAAAGTAACCATGCGCGTCCCTCCCGAAGATTTTAGAATCGGCGTGTACTGCGGAGCCGCTATCAACTGACACCTGTAACCGGTCGTGACTAAGGAGGTTTTTGATGCCGTCGAGGGAGTCTCCCGCGCCTAAAGTGCAAACTCTGATGACCGGTCTCTTACTCGGCGAGTCGCCACGATGGCACGATGGCCGCCTTTGGTTCTCGGATTGGGGCGCGCAAGAGGTCATTGCATTGGTGAGCCTGCGCACCCTGCCCGGGCGAGACGTCCCTGATGAGACGCCCTTCCGACTGCCTATAAACATGTTTGACGTTTCCATTTAGGTTCCTGTCCACGCGAAGCGAGGCTCGCTGATACGACTCTCGCTGGGAGGACCTCAATGAAACTCGGGATTCAGTTGCCCCACGGAGGTGACATCGCCTCACGCGAGACGATCGCAGCTGCTGCCACCCACGCCGAGCAGATTGGTCTCGACTCGGTGTGGGTGTGGGACCGGCTCCTCCGGACGACGCGCCCCATTCCATTCCGCGGCAGGCCCCCCGGGCCTATGCCAAGAGTGTACGCGACCGTCTTCGACCCGCTGGAAACACTCACGTATGCTGCGGCGATGACCAAGCGGGTCCAACTGGGAACCAGTACGATTCTCGCCCTGTTCCACTCGCCGGTCGTGCTCGCCCGGCGGCTGGCAACGCTCGACCAGCTCAGCGGCGGGCGCGTCATTGCGGGGTTCGGGCTGGGGTGGCTCGAGGAGGAGTTCACGGCGAGCGGCATCCCCATGGCTCGCCGAGGCCGGCGGATGACCGAGTTTGTTGGAGCAGTTCGCGCTGTGTGGGGTGCTGACCCCGTGAGTTTTCAGGGTGAATTCTACTCGATCCCGGAGTCCGACATCGGCCCCAAGCCTGTGCAATCGGGCGGCATCCCAATTCTGCTCGCCGCCCAAAGCGATGGAGCCCTCAAACGTGCCGCCCGGATCGGGGATGGGGTCAATCCATTTGCCACCATGGATTTCAAGCGTCTCCAACGCGATGTCGCCCTGTTTCGCCGGACAGCCCAGGAAGCAGGCAGGGACGGGACCCTGTTGCCCGTCGTCCTCCGAGCAAACGCTCAACTGACGGACACGCGCCTCCCCGCCGACGGACGCCTGTTATTCGCCGGGACGGTGGACCAGTGGCGGGACGATCTCGAGCGCATTCGCGACATTGGTGTCACGCACGTCATTTTCGGGTCGGACGTACCGCCACCGCTCGACGTGCAGTTGCGGGTGCTTGCCGAACTTCGGCAACATCTACGGTGACGTGTCGAACTGCCTTGACTGGCTTTGTGAATGGAATAGAATAGAATGGACTCCAGGACTTCCAACTTAACGGCCTGATCCTCATTTCATTTGATTGGGGAAGGCGGAGGGGGAGGTTTTTCATGACGCGTAGGATGAAACCCGTGAAGACAAAAGCGAGGCCCACCAAGAAGAAAGTAAAGCACATACCGGATGGCTACCATACTGAGACGCCTTACCTTACTGTGGACAACGCGGCGGCGGCGATTGAATTTTACAAAAAGGCCTTCGGAGCAAAGGAAATAATGCGTATGCCCGGGCCTGGCGGCAAAATAGGCCATGCCGAAATACAAATTGGTAATTCCCGAATCATGCTGGCTGATGAAGCCCCGCCCATGGGGACTCGCGGGCCAAAAGCGCTAGGTGGCTCGCCGGTCAGCCTGATGCTCTACTTTCCGGACGTTGACAAGGTGTTCAACCGGGCCTTAGCGGCGGGAGCCAAGCAGACCCGGCCGGTCAAGAACCAGTTCTACGGCGACAGATCCGGAGACCTGGAAGACCCCTTCGGACATAAGTGGATTATCTCCACGCACATTGAGGAAGTGCCCC
The DNA here is from genome assembly GCA_036275835.1 of bacterium. Taxonomy (GTDB): domain Bacteria; phylum Sysuimicrobiota; class Sysuimicrobiia; order Sysuimicrobiales; family Segetimicrobiaceae; genus DASUDA01. Next base: position 12,241 of record DASUDA010000067.1, read on the forward strand.
CCAAGGAAATGGAGAAACGAATGAAAGCGGCCATGGCAGGAGCACCGGCTTAAGCTGGGGAGAACGGTCTCTATTTAGAGGCACGCCATTTCCGGCATGTGGGATTATCATCTGAATTTTCCGCGCCTGCCGAGGGGAAGCGTCCCGTCCGCGGGACGTCAACGCATGTCCGGAGGCGCGTTCGAGGATCCAGGAACAAGCAATTCAGTCGACTCTCAAGGGTCGAAAAGAATGTCAGCCCGAGGAGAGGAAGGCGGCCGATGCGGTGGGTGCGGACGATTCTCGGCATCATGATGGTCATGGCCGGTGAAGTGTGGCTCCTGCAGGGTCTCGGGAAGTTGCCCGGCAGCTTCATGACCGGGTCATCGTTTTGGGCGGCGGTGGGGACGGTCCTCATCGTCGGGGGGATCGTGGTTCTCCTGAGCCTGGCCCGGTAGCACGTCCCCTGCTCGGCGTCGCTGCAACCCCAGGCGACGGATCGTCCGGCGTTCCCATAGCGACACGACGGGGGAAGTCTGCGGACTCCTTCCTGCTGCCGCGTGCCCTGACTACCAACAGCGGGCCGCCGCCCGAACCTATCGCTGCCAGAAGGAAGAGAGAGAATACCGCGCGATGGCAAAAACAATCCTAAGGGGGGATCTCCAGAGACTGCGGGCGTTGGACGTGAATATTAGGGACAGGCAGATGCGGTGTCAAGCACAATCTTCACGCCGACGCTGAACTTGCTGGTATCAAAGTTCCCCAGGGTCAACCAAAGTTCGCGTGCTTCAAGAGGGATGGAGCCGAATTCAAGCGTCGCATAGACGGCGAGGGAGCGTTGTACCACCGAGGGAAGCCCCCAACTCAAGCGGAAAACATCCCAACTCCTATAGAGAGAATAGGTCCCACCCCCTTTAACACTCAATTTCGTCGCAGCATCAACGTTGGCGAGGCTAATATCTCGATTATTGAAGTTCTGAATAAACAAACTCACCCTCGTCGTATGCGGGTCTAATTCTACCTCGTTGACTCTGACGTCTATGCCACCCTCACTGCCCTTAGCATCCGGATGATAGCGCCTCTCGGGCGAAGGGCGCGCTTTGATCTCCTTAACGAAATCCTGTTCGAGCACGATTTTCCACGCATCCTCCTGCTTGACGACGCGGAATGTCAAGACAGTGGTGACCGGCTTGATGCGCGCGGGGAGCCGGCCCCGCCGAGCAGTCGTCACTTGAATGGACGCCTGTCGCGGAGCCGGGTAGGTGGGGACTCCGATAGTGAAGTCGTCGGGGACGCCGAGCCGGCACAGCACTGCATCGAGCGCTGCCGACTGATGGTACTCGACGAATTCCTGCTCCGTCACTTGACCTCGGGTTTCACTCGACAAGAGCGTTTGGTACAGGGTCTTCAGTGTCTCCCCCGTCGGGTCCCTGGGGCGGAACAGTGTGAGGAGATAGACGAGCACGGGCTCCCCCGGGATCGACGTCCGGATCACCGCGGCATGGGGGAACGGGCGGAGCGCGATATCCAGTGCTAAGGTGAGTTCACTGTCCCGCACGCGAACGTAGGGCAGTGACAGAGACAACTTTCTGGCGTCAACCGGCACCGCCTCGAAGATGGTGAGGTTTCCAACGAAGGTGAGGTCGGCAACGGCAGAGGAGTGCGCCGGGACTGTTTCGGGAATTGTACTTCGCAAAATGCGCGTGTTGAATGTCACCCCCCGATCGTCTGTAAGCGAGGCGAGAGAGAGCGCGTTCCGGAACCCAGCCTCCACATCGTTGGTATTTTCGATAAGCAGACGCAGGGTCGTCGCCTCCGTCTGCAAGGTGACCTCCTGAACACGAATTATCAGCCCCTCCTGCGCTGCGGCGACGTTCGGCCTGTACCGCCTCACCGGACGGGTCAAGTTTTGCATTTCCCTGACCAGATCGTCATGCAGCACCAGTTTCCACGCGTTGTCTTCCCTGACAATCCAGTACGTGGCCTCAAACTCTCCGCCCGAGTCGATACGCGATCTTCGCGTGCAGTCCGAGGAAGATCGGTGCATGTCCGAAATGCATCCGACGATCGCGGGGGCATCGAACAGTCCTTGGTAGGAACCGGTCACGAGGATGAGTGCCTGGTCACGGGCTTCGCTCTCGACAGGCTCGCCGATGGAGTACTTCAAATCGACAATGGCCAAGAGTGCCCGCGCCGTGCGATCCGCGACGTACTTCCAATATTCCGTGAATTGATTTTCACTGACCTGCTCGCGCGTGCGGTCGGACAAACCAGCATTGTAGAATACGCGGACTATGTCGTCCGGAGGAGATTTGCGCTCCCCGAGGGCAGGGCGCAGGATGCTGTCGAAATACCGCTGCACAGTGTCTTTGGGTGATACGAAATCCGAAACGGGTTGCCCCCTTGTGGACGCCACGAGGAGCAGGCCGGATGACGTCAGGAAAGCAAGACCGAGTAACGAGACGAGAATTTGTCTTCGCATCTTTCCCCCTCACGCGACAGGAGCAAATGCTCTCCGACAAGTTACTAAAGAGTCTCTACGATCTATTTCCCCGGCATGGACCTTCAATGGAACTGTTCCCGGCCCAACGTTACGGTGCCGGGAAGGGGACCGCGTTCCCATCACATTTATTTTTAATGGAAATTTGTCGGCTAATCCTATCCGAGCGATTCAGCGTACTAATCAATGAGGAGAGCGGCTGAACCAGCCGCTCTCCTCCGGTGTATTCGACTATCCGAAAACGTGTCCGCCGTTACCCGATAACGCGAACGTTGCTGGCTTGAGGACCCTTTTGCCCCTGCGACGCCTCGTATTCGACCTTTTGGCCTTCGTTCAAGGATTTGTACCCGTCGCCCACGATGCCGCTGAAGTGCACGAACAGATCCTTACTCCCATCTTCCGGGGTAATGAAACCATAACCCTTCTCTGAATTGAACCACTTTACGGTACCAACCGCCATCTCACACCCACCTTATTGACCAATGCTACCAACCGACTTTGCAGTCTGGCTGATGCCCCCCCAGTATGGCATACTTCGGCCGCGGACGCAAAGGGTTTAGCGACGTCTGCCGCGTGCCCGGCGCCGGGGAGGCGGAGAGGCTGTCCTGCCGGTTGAGCGGACCGCGGCAGGAGGCTTCGGAGTGCCTGCACTCTCCGCAAGAACTCCTGCGAGATACCGGGTAATCATGTGGTTGAGCGCCAGGTGCACGTCCTCGACGACGCCATAGTCGTCGCTCGGAACCGTGACGGCGAGATCCGCGAGCGCGCGGACGGCTCCGCCGCCCCGGCCGAGAAACGCGATCACCGTGGCGCCGGCGACCCGCGCCGCCCGGGCGGCGGCCACGACGTTCGGCGAGTTCCCGCTCACCGAGACCAGGACGACCGCATCTCCCGGGTGCGCCAGCGTGGTGATCTGCTCGGCGAACACTCCGGCGTATCCGCTGTCATTCGCCCAGGCGGTCAGCACAGGGGCCGGGTCGCTCAGCGAGAGGGTGCGCACGCGCAGCCCTCCCACCCGCGTCGGCCGGCCGAGGGTGGACTTGCCGAGGTCGAGCGCCATGTGCGAGGCTGTCGCTGCGCTCCCGCCGTTCCCGGCGATCAGCACCAGCCCGCCGGTCTGGACAACCTGCCTGAGCCGCTCCGCCACTTTCTCAATCTGGGCGGGTTGGACGGCATCGAGACACTCTCGGAGCCGCGTGATGTGGGCCTCCGCCACAGCGCGCGCTCCCGCCGGCGGCGCCGCCCGCAGGAGGGAAGACTTACTCTTCGACATAGATGATCCGGCTGCCGAAGGGCTCGAGCCGGAACGGCACCGGCCGCAGGTCGGGGAGCCTCTCGAGGATCGTGGACTGGTTGCGCGGTGGAGCGAACAGGAGCAGAAATCCCCCGCCGCCGGCGCCCAGGAGCTTCCCGCCGATCGCGCCCGCGGCGCGGGCCGCCTCATACCATTCGTCGATGTCGGGGGTCGTGACCCCTGAGGCGAGGCGACGCTTGATCGTCCATCCCTCATCCAGAATCTCGCCCATGTCGGTGAGCCGGCGGTTCACGAGCGCTGCGCGGAGATCCAGGGCGAGGTTGCGGAGGCGCAGCGTATCATCGAGCGCGCCGGTGTTTTCTTCGAGATTACGCTGCTGCTCGGCGAGGATCGCGTCGGCGCTTCGTGTAAGACCGGTGTAGAGGAGCAGCAGGTGCTCCTGCAGCCGTTCCCGGAATTCGGCGCCCGGCAGGAGGGGTTCCACGGACACGGCGTCCTCCTCGAACCGGATGAACTGCAGCCCCCCGAACGCGGAGATGTACTGGTCCTGCTTCCCGATCGGGTGGCGCAGGCGCTCAATTTCGATCTGACACGCCTCCTCCGCCAGGCGCTTTGCCCCCGCGTGCCGGCCCGCGTAGGCGTGGAGCGCGTGCAGGACCCCGACCGTGTACGCGCTGCTCGACCCGAGTCCGGTGCCGCGGGACGGAATGTCCGAGATGGACGTGATCTCGATCCCGCCGGTGATGCCGGTGAGCAGCAGCGCCTCGCGGATCAGCTCGTGCTTCAGATCCTCGACCCGGTCCACCATCTCGGTGATGGCGTAGCTCGCCCGGATTTTGGAGTCGAACTTCTTGTTCACCGTGATATAGATGTACTTGTTGATGGCCGTCGTCACAACCGCGCCGGCCTCGCGGCGGTAAAAAGCGGGAAAGTCGGATCCGCCCCCGGCGAAACTGATGCGGAGGGGAGTGCGCGAGATAATCACGGCGAGAAAGATTCGGCTTGGTGGAAGGAACTCCTCGCCCGGGCGCCCGGGTGTCTCCCCGGCATAGGCGGGCGTGACTCCGGGACATGCCTTCGTGGTCGCGCGCGGGCGCGCGGTTGCTGAGCTCGTCCAGATGCCTTAGTGACACTCCAGGAGGGGTAGCGTATAATCCTGGCGTGACGGCGATGCTCACTCGCTCCATCGCGCCCGCCCAATCTCCCGCGATTCGCTCGAGCGACGAGGGGGAGCCTCGACCCACCGAGCTCGTGCTGGTCTCCAGCGGTCCGGGGGAACTGTCCAACTGGGCCGTCCCGATGGTACGCGCCGCCAAGGAGTGGGCGGCGGCCCGGGGGATCCCGCTCACGCTCTCCCTGATCCTGCCCCCGTGCCAGTTTGCCAGCGGGCAGGAGATTGCGTTCGCCCGGCGTCAGGAAGTGTTTGCGCGGATCCTCGGCCCCCGGGCGTGCCTGGCACTCGTCGCCGGACTGGCGCGATTTCCGGCCACCGGCCCGGGATGTCTCCTGCACCTGGGCGGAGATTTCTGGTACTCCGCCACCCTCGGACGCCGGCTGGGGTATCCCGCCTTCGCTTACGCGGAGACACCGCTTGTCCGGAAGCGCGCCCATCGGTTTGAGCGGGTGTTCCTCCCCTCGCAGGCGCTGGCCCGCCGTCTCGCCGAGGACGGCGTCCCGTCCGAGCGGCTTGCGGTCGTGGGTGATCTCCGCGTGGATCATCTGTCGGCGTTTCGGACGCGTGCCGGCGAACGGCGCCCCGGCGTGCGCGTCGCGCTCCTCCCCGGAAGCCGCCGGTGGCTCGTGGAGGGTGTCCTGCCGATCTTCCTCGACGCGGCGAAGGCGATGCGCACCCGCCGGGCCGAGATTCGGTTCTCCCTGATCGCCTCTCCCTTCTTGCCGCCTGACGCGCTCGCACGGATCTTGGAGCCGCACCGGGACGCGCTGGTCGCGTTGGGGGTGGACGTGACTCAGGATGATCGCCTGACGGCCATGGCCCAGAGCGACCTCGCGATTACGCTGCCCGGGACAAACACGGTGGAACTGGCCGTTCTGGGCGTCCCGATGCTGGTTGCCGTGCCGCTTCATCGGCCGGGACGCATCCGCATGGAGGGGATGTCCGAATGGCTCGGCCGCATCCCCGTGCTTGGGAATGCGATCAAAGGCATGATCGCCCTCCGGCAGATGCGGCACCCGAGGCTTCTGGCGTGGCCGAATCGCGAGGCTGGGCGTTCGATCGTTCCCGAACTGGTCGGCCGCATCACTCCGGATGACATCGCGCGCCGCGCGCTCGCTCTGCTGGAGGACCAGCCGGGTCTCGAGCAGACGGCGCGGGATCTTCGCGGCCTCTACGCGACGCCGCGTGGGGTCGCCCAGCGGATGCTCGACGCGATGGCGCCGCATCTCCTCCCGGCGGCCGATCGCCGCACGGCGCTCGCGTGACGTGAAACGCCTCCTCATCGTCAGCAACGGGTACGGGGAGGATCTGGAGGTCTCCCAGATCCTCCGGGCCCTGCCCCGGGGAGCGGTGGAGATCTCCGCGTACCCCCTCGTCGGGCTCGGTCGCGCCTATCCGCCGGGGGTGACACTCCTGGAGCCCCGGCGGGAGTTTCCGAGCGGAGGGTTCGTCGCACGCGCGGGGTGGGCGACGCTGTGGGCAGATCTCCGGGGCGGCTTTGGACGATTCTGGCTGGCCCAGCGGCGCACGCTCCGTTCGATGAGGGAGCGCGTGGACCTCGTGGTCGCTGCGGGGGATGTGTACTGCTTGGTGATGGCCGCGGCGGCGGGCCGCTCGACCGTCTATCTGGCCCTCCCCAAGTCGGAGTACATCGCGCCCCACTCCCTCCTCGAGGAGTGGATCATCAGGCGGATAGCCTGCCAGGTGTTCACCCGGGACGAGGCGACGGCGGCCGCGCTGCGGCGTCGGGGGATTCCGGCCCGGTGCCTCGGCTTTCCGTTGATGGACACCTTGGCGCCGTCCGGCGAAACCTTTGGGATCCCCGCCGATCGCCCTGTCCTGACGCTTCTGCCCGGCAGCAAGCCCGCGGCGTTCGACAACGTCGTCCTGCTGCTGCGGGCGGCGGCGACTGCCTCCTCCGGGATGGCGCCCGCTCCCGCCGTGCTGGTGGCGTGGCCTCCCCAACTCTCCGCGGAGCGGCTTCGGGGCGCCATCGGGGCGTCGGGCGGCCTCTGGGTCGACTCCCATCGCTTCCGCATGCAGGGGATCGAGGCAACGGTCACGACCGATCACTTTGCCGACGCTCTGACCAGGGCGACGGTCGTTTTGGGTATGGCCGGCGCCGCCCATGAGCAGGCGGCCGGACTCGGCAAGCCTGTGGTGGCGTTCCCCGGGATGGGGCCGCAGTTTACGGTGCGCTTCCTCCGCGAACAGCAGAAACTTCTGGGCGACGCCCTGGTCGTTGCCGGATCTCCCGAGGAGGCGGCCCAGGCTGTGCGGGTGCTCCTCGGCGATCCCGCGGACCGGGAGCGGCGCGGCCGCATCGGCCGGGAGCGCCAGGGAGAACCCGGAGGCTCTGCCGCCATCGCTCACTATCTTTTGGAGAAGCTCGGCGCATAAGAGGTTCTCAGATCCCCTGACACGCGATGAACGAGGTCGAGACCAACGTGGCGATCACCGGCCCGAGCGCGCTTCGCGCTCGCGTTTCCGAACGGGCGGCCTGCGCCGTCGGGGCGCACTGGCATCTGTGGGTCGCGCTCGTTCTCCTGGGGACCGCCATTGTGACGTTCTACCGGCTCGGGGACGGGTCGCTCTGGGATCAGGATGAGACGAAGTACGCGCAGGTGGCCCGCGAGATTCTCGAGACCGGCGATCCCGTGACCCTCCACATCAACGGCCGGCCCTGGTACGTGCATCCTCCGCTGTACATGTGGCTGGTCGCCGCGACGGGCCGCGCCGCGGGATTCACCGAGTTCACCGTCCGCGCCTGGTCGGCGGTCGCCAGCGTGCTCGCGGTGTACGCCACGGCCCTCCTCGGCCGGGCGCTTTTCAGTCCTCGCGCGGGTGTGTTCGCCGGCGCGATTCTGGCCGTCACGCTGCAGTTTCTGTTTCAGTCGCGGCTGGCCGTCTTCGATACGGTGCTGCTCGCCTGGATGCTGCTCGCGATGTATGCCTTCGTGCGCGCGTACGCGCGCGGGCGCAGGGACGACTACCTGCGGTTCTTCCTGTTTACCGGGCTCGCCACGCTGACCAAAGGCCCGATCGGCCTTCTGCTCCCCGGCCTCACCATCGTGCCGTTCGTGACTCTCCGGCGCTCCTGGCACCGGTGGCGCGAAGTGCCGTGGGCGGCCGGCCTCGCTCTCTACGCGGTGGTGGGGCTGTCCTGGTATGCGGCGGAGACGTGGCTGCACGGGAGAGAGTTTGTCTCCACCGTCCTTGGGTACTATGGCCTGGGGCGGTTCTTCGGGGTCGTCGAAAATCAGGCGGGCCCGTGGTACTACTATGTCCCGGTCGTGCTCCTGGGGGCCTTCCCGTGGACGGCGTTCTGGCCGGCGGCCGCCGCGTTCCATGCGCGCCGCCTAAGGGAAGATGGCAGCCTTCTCGTCCTCCTGTGGTGCGGGCTCATCTTCGTCTTCTTCTCCGCCGCCGGGACGAAACTGCCAAATTACGTTCTGCCGATCTACCCGTTCGCCGCCGTGGGCGTCGCGGCGCTCTGGGATGCGGCCCTTCGCCCCCCTGGTGTCGACCGAGGACTCAGCCTCTCGCTCGCCCTTCTCGTGGCGCTGGTGGCGGCCCTGTACGCGGGTGTTCGCGGATATCTTGTGGGCCTCTACCCGGACGCCTACCACACCTACGCGCGAATTCTCCTCGTGCCCGCCGTGGTGCTGGCGGCCGGAGTGTGCCTCGTTCTCCTGCTCGCCGCCGCCCGCTGGAGAGTCGCCGCGTTTACGACACTGTGCGTGGCGACAGCGGTGGCCTGGGTCGGCGTGCTCACCTGGGTCGTCCCTGTGGTGGAGGCCCAGAAGCCCATGAAGCCCCTCGCGCTCGCGATTCGGAGTGCGCTAGAGCCCGGCGACCGCATCGTGGGGTATCGCCTGAGTATCGACGCGTCGCTGATCTACTACACGGATCATCCCGTCGAGTGGGTTGACGCTCCGGGAGATCTGCGCCGTGCGGTGTGCGCTCCGGGGCGGGTGTTCCTCGTGATCACGCAGAAGGAGTGGGACTCCGCCCGGCCGGAGCTGCCGGGAGACCTCCGGACGCTGGCGGAGCGGGGTGGGACGAACGTTCTGCTCAAGCCGGCCTCGGTGAGCTGCTCTCGTCCCTGAGCAGCCTCTCTTGCCGCGGTCAGGTGCTGGCTTGACGGAACGTGGGTATGTGACTATTATAGTCATATAAGATTTGCGCTGGCTCTGCGGAGATGCCGGAGGCTGCCCAGAATGAGGCGCGTGTCAATTGCCGTACTGAAAGCTCGCCTGAGTGAATATGTGAAGGCGGCTAGAGCCGGTGAAGAGGTCATCGTGACGGATCGCAACAGACCGGTTGCCAGGCTTGGCCCGGTCGCTGCGCCAATGCGTGGAGACGCTCGGCTCATCGAGCTGGTCCGTGCGGGTTTGGCCCGGCCGGCGCGGCGCCGTCTGCCCAGGAATTTCTGGGAGCGGCCCCGTCCCCGGGACCGGCAGTCCCGAGCGCTGGCAGCGCTGATCGATGAACGTGCAGAGGGGCGATGAGATTCTGGGACGCGTCGGGGCTCGTTCCGCTGTGCGTCGATCAGCCAGAGTCCAATCGGGCGAGAGCACTGCTCGAAGAGGACCGGGTAATGGTGGTCTGGTGGGGTTCCATTGTCGAATGTTGGTCTGCGTTCGCGCGGCTTCGGCGCGAGGAGGTATTCACCGTCGCTAACGAGGATGCCGCGCGCGGTCTTCTCCACACCCTGCACGGATCGTGGATTGAGATTTTCCCTGGCGACGATGTTCGTGTTCATGCCGGCAGACTGTTACGCCTTCACGCCATCCGGTCGGCGGATGCGTTGCAGTTGGCAGCGGCGCTTGTGTGGGCGGGGACCCCGCCTTCCGGCGAAATGGTGGTGTTCGATCGTCGCCTGCAAGAGGCGGCGCGGCTGGAGGGGTTGTCGCCGCTATCGTAGATGCGATTTCGGCTCACCGGTTCGCCTCTCGGGCGGCCCCGCTCCCGGACACCCTCTAGAGGCGCCTTTCCCTCCGAGAGCTCTCCCGATCTAGCGATTCGTCACCAGGCCCCACCCGAGGGGCGTCCGTACCAGCACGATGGGTGGGGGAGAGTCGCTGAGGTGGGCGAGCTGGTCGGGTGCCAGCAGCGCGAACACCCGCCGGTGCCGCCAGGCGTCGCGAAACGCGCTCTCGTCGACCGGTTCAAGCGTCGCCCGGATCCAATAGGCCGCGAAGTTCGCCTCGACCTCGTGGACGCCGACAACCACGACCATGTCACCGGGGTGATAGAGGCGGTTGACAGCGGCGCCGATGGCCGGCCACGGCCACAGCTGATTCCAGCGCTGCAGGATCATCGCGTACGTCACGGCATAGGAGAGAAGCGCGCCGGCGGCGAGGACCGCGATCGCCTCCCTGCCGCGAGCCCGTGCCGCCAGTGCCCAGGAGGCAAGGGCGGCCAGCCCGAGGGCGATCAACACGGGGAGGAGCATGGGCGTGTAGAAGTACATTTCACGCGGGAACGAGCGGCTCGCTACCCAGATGCCGACTCCGAGGAGACCCACTCCGAAAAGCGGCCCCACGAAGGTGACCGCCTGCAGGCGAGTTCGGCCGTCCAGAGGCCCTGTGAGTGAGCGGCCGGCGAGCACGGCGAGCGGGGGGTAGCAGGGGAGCAGGTACCGGGCGATTCTGTCCCCCTGGGAGACGGAGAGGACGAGAAAGTACAGAGCGAACCACACCGCGCACAGGCGGACAGCGGGTGGACCCACGCGAAGGCTGCGCCACCCCTCCCGGACGGCTCCGGGCAACAGGCCGGTCCAGGGGAGCATGCCGATGAGGAGCAGCGGGACGTAGGCGACAAGCAGCGCCAGGAACCCGCGAGTCGGGACGAGGCCGGGTCCGAGAAAGGAATGACGCAGCCGCCCGATGCTCCCCGCGTCGATAAGCATCACGCGGACGAACGGGCTTCCGACCCGTATCACCTCGAGGATGTACCAGGGGGCGGCGACGAGCGCGAACACCACGGCTCCTCCGACGAGGTGCCGGAACCGCACGATGGGGCGCTCCCCACTCCACCAGGCGACCAGCGCGTCCACGATCGCGATGCTGACAACGAGCGGCAGCAGCAGAACGCCCTTCGTGAGGACGGCCAAGCCGGTCCACAGTCCCGCCAGCGCTGTCCACCATCCGGCGCCATCCTGTCGGTACCGGAGGTATGCGTGAAAGGCGAGCGTGATGAAGAGAGTGATCAGCATGTCGTGCTGGGGCACCAGGGCGGATGAGTAGAAGATCTGCAGAAACGTGGCGACGATCAGCGCCGCCATCAGGGCTTCATCCTCCCGGAGGTCCCGGCGGGCGATCGTGTAGACGGTGAGGACGAGAAGGATGGTGAACAGGAGGCTTCCGATCCTGAGGACGGCATTATTTTGACCGCCGAGGCGCATGGAGATCGCCATGACCCAGAAGGTCAGGGGGGGTTTGTCGACGATCAAGTCCGGGTGATAGTTGGCCGGGAAATGGAGAGTCAGCCAGTCGCCGGTCTCGAGGATATTCTTGGCGACCTCTCCTGAGAGGACGGCATCACTGTCGATGTGCGGGAGGGGGAGTCCGAGGAGGAGTGCCAGACAGGCGATGGTGACAAGAACGCGCCAGGTCTTGTTGCGTGACGCTCCCATTACGGCTCCGATTGTATCAACTCGCCCGCGCCGCCAGGCCGGTTTCCCACGCCGTTCACGGCGCCAAACTCGCACGTGGAAAGGGAATCTGGAAGCGTGAGTCGAATGTCAAACAACCGTTCGAGAGAAGTCGTGAAGACCGGGAGGTGAACCGTGCCGGGGACCCCCGTGACGTCCGGGATGGAGATTTTTCTGGACTCCGCGAACGTCAAGGAAATCCAGCGCTGGCTGGACGAAGGGATCGTCGATGGTGTGACGACAAACCCTTCCATCATGCTCGCCGACGGCGTGCATGATGTTGAGCGGGGCGCGGTGCAGATTGCCGAGCTCGTTCATCCCCGGCCTGTGAGCGTCGAGGTGACCACGAACGACCGAGACGAAATGCTGCGCCAGGGGCGGGCATTGGCCCGCCTCGGCCCGAACATCGTCGTGAAGATTCCCGTCATCAACCAGTTCGGAGAACCGTGCCTCCGCATCGTGCGGGCGCTGGAGGGAGAGGGGATCCGCGTCAACGTGACCGCGTGCCTTTCGTTCGGACAGGCCGCGATGGCCGCCAAAGTCGGGGCCACGTACGTGAGCCTGTTTACCGGCCGGATTTCAGATGAAGGCAATGACGCGGGCGCCGTGGTTCGCATGACCGCGGAGTGGCTGGCCCGCTGGGGGTACAAGAGCCGGATCATCGTGGGGAGCATTCGGCAAGTATACAACATCCAGGAGGCGGCGGTGGCAGGGGCACACGTCATTACGGTGCCGCCCCAGTTTATGCAGAAGCTCGTGGACCACAAGTACTCGCGTGACACTGTGCGTGGTTTCGTAGAGGATGGACAGCGAGCGCTGTCCAAAATGGGGGCCGCACGGACATAACGGAACGCCTCGTTCGTCCTTGACGTCGCCCGCCTCCTCCGAGGGGAATATGACCGCATCACATGGCGAGCGTGTAGAGCTCCCTCAGGCCCAGGTACGCGACCTGCTCCGGCGAATGATGCGCATTCGTTCCGCGGAAGAGACGCTGGCCGACCTGTACGCGGAGCAGGAGATGCGCACTCCGACGCACTTCTCGATCGGTCAGGAAGCGGTCGCCGTGGGCGTCTGCGCGGCGCTTGGCGTCGATGACGTGATCTACAGCGGCCACCGGTGTCACGCCCACTACCTGGCCAAGGGGGGGAGCCTGCTCGCCATGGTGGGCGAACTCTACGGGAAGGAGATCGGGGCCGCGCGGGGACGGGGCGGATCCGTGCACCTGACAGACCCAGACGTTGGGGTGATCGCATCGTCGGCCATCCTTGGGCAGACGATCGCGGTCGCCGTTGGATCCGCGTTCGCGTTCGCCCTCGATGGCGCGCCGCGCGTCTCGGTCAGCTTTTTTGGCGATGGCGCCGTAGAGGAAGGCGTCTTTCATGAGAGCCTCAACGTGGCCGTCGTGCGCAGGGTCCCGGTCGTGTTCGTGTGCGAGAACAATCTGTACTCCACGCACACGCCGTTGCAGGTGCGACAGCCGGTGAGCCAGCCGATCTTCGAAAGGGTGCGAGCCTACGGTATTGTGAGCGCGCGCGTGGACGGGAACGACGTGCTCGCGGTGTTCCAGGCGGCGGCGAAGGCGGTCGCGCAGTGCCGGGAGGGAGCAGGACCGTACTTTCTGGAGTGTACGACCTATCGCTGGCGTGAACACGTGGGGCCGCTCTGGGACTATGACCGCGGGTACCGGTCGAAGGAAGAAGTGGAGCAGTGGATGGCGCGCTGCCCGATCAAGCGCCTCTCGGAGCAGTGTCTCGCCCGCTCCATCTGCACCGAGGAGGAGTTGCACGCGTGGAGGCGTGAATTTGAAGACGAAGTGGCCGAGGCGGTGGCCGCAGCCAAACGCAGCCCCTTCCCCGCCGTCGAAAGTATCCTCGAGGGCACCTACTAAGCCCCGCGGCACGAGGATCCACCGGGAGGCAGGTGTGCAGCGACTCAGGTACTGGCAGGCGATTAGTCAGGCGCTCGTCCAGAGCATGGAGAGAGACCCGGACATCTTCATCGCGGGGATCGGGGTCGATGACTTCAAGGGCGTCTTCGGAACCACGCGCGCGGCATTCGAGCGCTTTGGGTCCGCCCGAGTCATCGACATCCCGAACTGTGAGAACGCATTCACGGGCATCGCCATCGGGGCGGCGGCCATGGGCAAGCGACCCGTTGTCGTGCACCCGAGGAACGACTTCATGTTCCTCGCCCTGGACCAGATCCTCAATCTCGCGGCAAAGTGGAAGTACATGTACGCGGCGAAGCGGGGAGTGCCGGTCGTCTTTCGCGGGATCGTGGGACGTGGGTGGGGACAGGGAGCGACCCATTCACAGAGCCTGCAGGCCCTCTTTGCCCATTTCCCCGGACTCTATGTGGCGGCGCCGGCGTCACCGGCCGATGCCAAGGGTCTGCTCTGCGCCGCGCTCCGAGGAGAGACGCCGGCAGTTCTCCTGGAAAATCGCGCTCTGTACGAACTCGAGGGCGACGTTCCCGAAGACCCCGTCCCGATTCCGTTCGGCCATGCCCGCGTTGTTCGGGAAGGGACGGACATCACGATCGTCGGGGCCTCGCTCATGGCCTATGAGGCGGACCGAGCGGCGGATCTCCTGGCCGAGCGCGAGATCAGCGCCGAAGTGATCGACCCGCGGAGCATGCGTCCGCTCGACGAGTCGACAATCCTTCGCTCGCTGCGCAAGACCGGGCGCCTGGTCGTGGCCGATACGAGCTGGGCGATGTACGGATTCGCGAGCGAGATCGCGGCCGTCGCCGCGGAAAAGGGACACGCGTGGCTCCGGGCGCCGGTCCGGAGGGTGACGCCTCCCGACTGTCCGGCGCCGGTCTCGAGACCGCTGGAAGAGGCTTTTCATCCGACGGCCACGACGATCGCGCAGGCATGCCTGGACGTTCTGGGGCGGGACGCGCCGGCGACCCGCGTCCTCTCGGACGTGCAGGCGAGATTTTCCGGGCCGTATTGAGGTGGGGCGTGAGAGAGCGGAACGATTCAATCTCGGTGTTCGTGCCGGCCCACAACGAGGCGAAAAACCTTGAAGGGGCGATTCGGGACGTCACGGCGGCCGCCGAGGAGAGATTCACCGATTACGAGATCCTGCTTCTGGATGATGGAAGCACCGATGGCACGGCGGAGGTCGCCGAAGGCCTCGCCCGCCGCAATCACCGGATCAGGGTCATCCACAATCCCGCCAAGCGCGGCATTGCCATCGGCTACCGCTCCGCGCTGGGTCTGGCCACCAAGGGATACTTCGCCTTCATCCCCGGAGACCGGGAGATCAACGCGGACTCGGTTCGGGAGATCTTCCGGGCCGTAGGATCGGCCGACCTCGTCGTCCCCTATCACGCCAACCGCGAAGCCCGCGCCTGGCACCGCCGGGTGATGACCTGGGTCTCCACGACACTTCTCAACGTGCTGTTCAGGCGCCGCCTGCGCTACTACCAGGGCCCGACCGTGTATCCCACGCATCTTGCGCGGACGCTGCCGTCGCACAACCGGGGATTCTTCTTCCTGACCGAGATGCTCGTGCACGCGCTCGACGCCGGATGCACGTATGTCGAAGTCGGGCTTCTTCATCAGGAGCGGGCCTTCGGAAAATCGAAGGCGGTCACCCTGTCCAATATTCTGACGGCCCTCCAGGCCATCTTCGGGACGTGGTGGACCCTTCGCATCAGAAAGGCGCGGCCCGCGGCTGCCCGCGTGGCGGCGGACGACCACCGGGCGGGCTCCACGCCGTGACCACGGTCCTCGTCACCGGCGGCGCCGGGTATGTGGGGGCGGTCCTCGTTCCGAAGCTCCTCCGGCGGGGGCACCGTGTCAAAGTCCTCGATCTCTACCTTTTCGGGCAGCACGGGCTGGCCGAGTACACAGCGGATCCTCTGCTCGAACAGATCACGGGGGACATCCGGGATCAGGCGCTCCTCAGGCGGGTTCTCCCCGGATGCGACGCGGTCATTCACCTGGCGTGCATCTCCAATGACCCCAGCTTCGAACTGAACCCCCGGCTCAGCAAGTCGATCAATTACGACGCCTTCGAGCCTCTCGTCGCGACCTCCCGACAGAGCGGAGTCCGGAGGTTCGTCTACGCCTCCACGTCCAGCGTGTACGGCGTGACCGAAAGCGAGAACGTGACGGAAGACCACCCGCTCGTTCCCGTGACCGACTACAACAAGTACAAGGGCCTCTGCGAGCCCGTTCTCCTCGAATACCAGTCCCCGGAGTTTACCACGGTGATCATCCGGCCGGCGACGGTCTGCGGCTACTCCCCCCGGATGCGCCTGGACCTCAGCGTCAACATTCTGACGAACCTGGCGGTCAATAGACGGAAGATCACCATCTTCGGCGGCGCTCAGAAGCGGCCGAATATTCACATCGAGGATATCGCGGATCTCTATGCCGACTTACTGGATCTCCCCGCGGAGCGCATCGCCGGGAAGATCTACAATGCCTCCTACCAGAACCACACCATCGCCGAACTGGGCGAGACGGTGCGATCGGTGGTCACCCGGGAGATGCCTCACCTGTCTCCCATCGTCGTGGAGGCCACTCCGACCGATGACATTCGATCGTACCACGTGTCCTCGGAAAAGATTCGGCGGGAGTTGGGATATCTGCCGCGGCGGACGGTCGAGGATGCGGTCGCAGACATGTGCGCGGCCTTCCGCCGAGGAAAGATTCCCAACCCTCTCGAGGACGTCCGGTATTATAACGTCAGGGCAATTCAGGCATCCAAGCTCATTTAACGGTGGCGCTCCTCGGCCGAGGGGCGCGAGAGGGACGGTGGGGCGTGCGGGCTCTGGTGACGGGGGGCGCGGGGTTCATCGGAAGCCACATGGTGGACCTCCTCGTGGACAGCGGCGTCGCCGTCTGCGTGATCGACAACCTCAGCACGGGACGCCTCGAGAACCTGGCGCACCACCGGGGCGACCCCCGGGTCACGATCGTCGAGGCCGATATGGTCGACCTGGAGGCTCTCCGTCCCCGGTGTGCCGGTGTCGACTACGTCTTTCACTTTGGGGGGATCGGGGACATCATCCCGTCCATCGAGCGTCCGTTGGACTACATGCGCGCCAACGTCACCGGGACGCTCGCAGTTCTCGAGGCCGCCCGGCAAGCGGGAGTCAAGAAGCTTGTCTACGCTGCGTCCTCGTCCTGTTATGGATCAACGCCCCCGGTTCCCACGCCGGAGGAGGCGCCGGTCAGCCCGGAATATCCGTACGCCCTGAGTAAGTATCTGGGAGAGTGCGCTGCGCTGCACTGGGGGAAGGTGTACGGCTTGCCCGTCATCTCGTTCCGCATCTTCAATGCGTACGGCCCCCGAGCCCGCACCGGGGGCGTCTACGGCGCCGTGTTCGGGGTCTTCCTCGCCCAGAAGCTCAGGGGCCGCCCCTTTACGGTGGTCGGGGACGGCACGCAGAGGCGGGACTTCGTGTACGCGACAGACGTGGCCCGTGCGTTTCTCCGGGCGGCCGAATCGCCCTACACGCAGGAGATCTTTAACCTCGGGGCGGGGGCTCCGCACAGCGTGAACCGCCTCGTCGAGCTCCTCGGGGGGGAGGTCGTCAGGGTCCCGAAGCGTCCGGGAGAACCCGACTGCACGTGGGCGGAGATTCGGAAGATCCAGGAGCGGCTCGGATGGACGCCCCAGGTGTCTTTTGAGGCCGGCGTCGCCCACATGCTCCGCTCCATCGACGAGTGGGCCGACGCCCCGGTCTGGACTCCGGAGACCATCGAGGTGGAGACCCAGACCTGGTTCAAGTACCTCGGTCAGGCCCGCTCCTCGGGGAGGGCGGGGGGGTGAGCTCGGACTTCCGCCAGAAGATCAAAACCCGGGACGACGTCGCCCGCATCATCGGGACGCGGCCCCGGAGCCGGACGGTCGTCATGTGTCACGGGACATTTGATATCGTGCACCCGGGGCACCTCCGGCACCTGGCCTACGCGAAGGGAAAGGCCGACGTGCTCATCGCCAGCATCACCGCCGACGCGCAGGTCACGAAAGCGGAATACAGACCGTACGTCCCCGAGGAGCTGCGCGCCGTGAACCTCGCGGCGCTGGAGATCGTGGACTTCGTCATCATCGACCCCAACGCGACCCCGATCGAGAACATCTTGTTTTTGCAACCGGACTTCTTCGCCAAGGGGTACGAGTACTTTGCCACCGGCATCCCCATCAGGACCCGCGAGGAGATTGCGGCCCTCCGGTCCTACGGGGGAGAGATGATCTTCACGCCGGGCGACGTGGTGTACTCCTCGTCGGCGCTGATCGAATCCCATCCGCCGAAGATCGCCGTGGAGAAGCTGCTGATCCTGATGGAGTCGGAGGGGATCGGCTTCTCCGACCTCCGGACGACGGTCGAACAGTTTCCGGGAGCGCACGTTCACGTGGTGGGCGACACGATTGTGGACGCCTACTCCGACTGCTCGGTTCTCGGCGCCACGGCGAAGTCGCCGACTCTCAGCATCCGGCTCGAGAAGAAAGAGGAGTTCGCGGGAGGGGCGGCGGCCGTGGCGAAGCACATGCGGGCCACCGGGGCGGACGTGTCGCTCTCCACGGTGCTCGGCGGCGACCGGCCGCGGGAGTTCATCGAGCAGGAGATGGCCGAGGCCGGGATACGCCTGCACACGGTCATCGACAAGATGCGTCCCACCACGTACAAGGAGCGGTTCTTTGCGGATGGGAGCAAGCTGCTCCAGGTCGATCGGGTCGATAATCGTCCGGTCTCCGAGGGCGCTCTGGAAAGGATCGGCGAATCGCTTCATTCCGGCCGGGCCGACGCGGTGGTGTTCAGCGACTTCCGACATGGGATCTTCAACCGGCAGACCGTCGGGATGCTGAGGGAGTATATTCCGTCGGGCGCGTTGACGGTCGCGGACAGCCAGGTGAGCAGCCGGTGGGGGAATATCCTGGACTTCGCCGAGTTCGACCTGCTGACACCGAATGAACGGGAGGCCAGGTTCGCGCTGGCCGACCAGGATTCCGTCATCCGCCCGCTGGCCCTGAAGCTCTTCCAGGCCGCGCGGTGTCGATGGCTGATCCTCAAGCTGGGAGAGCGGGGTCTTCTCGGGTACCGGACCCCCGGCCCCAAGCCTCGGGAGTTCTTCACGGTCGACAGCCTCGCCGATCCCGTGGTGGATCCCATCGGGGCGGGCGATGCGCTCCTCGCCTACGCGTCGCTGGCCCAGCGCGTCTCAGGCAACATCGTGATCGCCGCGATCCTCGGCTCGGCGGCCGCGGCCGTCTCCTGCGAACGGAAGGGAAATGTGTCCGTCACTCCCCCAGAGGTGATCGCGAAGATCGACGCGGTGGAAAAGCTCGCGCGCTACCAATGAGATATCTCGTCGTGGGCTACGGGAACATCGGCACGAAGCGCAAGGCGGTGCTGGGTGAGCGGTGCGTGGGCACGGTTGACCCGTTCAATGCCGATGCGGACTATGAGTCGCTGAGCGCGTGCCCGCCCGAGACGTACGACGCAGCCGTGTTGGCGGTGCCCAACCAGGCAAAGATCGACCTGATGGAGTCTCTGCTGGCTCAGGGCAAGCACGTGCTGGTCGAGAAGCCGCTCGTGTTTCCCGATGTGATCACCGCGGAGCGGCTCCGGCAGGCCGCCGAGAGTCACAAGGTCGTCTGGTACACGTCGTACAACTTCCGGTTCGAGCCGCACGTGACGGCGCTGCGCCGTCTCGTGGCCGACCGTGCGGTCGGGCGGATCTATCGGGTGAGGATGTTCTACGGATATGGGACGGCGGGCACTGTCGCCGGGACGTGGCGGGACGACACCCGCGGGGTCCTGCAGGATCTCGCCAGCCATCTGATCGATCTGACCGGGTACGTGTTCGGGAGGTTCGGAGCGGAGTTTCGGGTCTGGGAGCGGGCTGCGCACGAACTCACGGGTGTGGACCACTGCATCCTGGCCACGACCGACCGCCAGATCGTGATCGAGTGCAGTTACCTATCCTGGAAGAACCGGTGGTCTATCGAGGTGGTCGGCGAAGGGGGCGCCCTCCACATGGAGGGGCTGACCAAATGGGGACCGAGCGAACTCGTCATCCAGCGGCGGAGGCGGCCGAGCGGAGTCCCCGAGGAAAAGCGGGAAGTGGTCGATGGGCCCGATCCCACATGGGCCGCGGACATCGCCTATTTCGAGCGGATGGTCGAGACGGGCCAGACATCCTACGACAATGATGTCTGGCTGTCCCGGACCCTTCTGCACGCCGCGTCGTGTCCCCTGAGTTGACAGGCCTATGGATGAGCTGATCGGGTTCCTGGGACTGTCCCATCTCGGCCTCGTGAGCAGCGTCGGCTGGGCCTCACGGGGCCATCCCGTCTTGGGCGTTGATCCCGATCGAGAGATCGTCGACGCCCTCGCCCAGGGGAGGCTTCCCGTCTATGAGCCTGGATTGGGTGAACTGCTCACGGCGTCGCGGACCTCACTGACGTTCACGACGGACGTCGCCGCGTTGGCGGAGTGCGCGCTTGTGATCCTCTCGCGCGATGTTCCCACCGGCGCGGACAACAGCAGTGACCTGTCCGCGGTGGAGCGCCTCGTGGAGGCCGCGATCCCTCATCTCCGGCCCCAGGCCACGTTCGTCATTATGAGCCAGGTCCCCCCCGGCTTTACGCGCTCGGTGGCCGCGCGTGTCGGCCAGGCCAGGCCCGGCAGCGGACTGTGCGTGTACTATTGGGCCGAGACCCTTGTGATGGGGCGGGCCCTGGACCGCTATCTTCATCCTGAGCGGATCATCGTGGGGTGTGAGAATCCGCGTGCACCGCTCCCGGATCTGCTCGCCCGGGTCCTTCAGGTCTTCCGGTGCCCTGTTTTCCCGATGCGATTCGAAAGCGCCGAACTCACGAAGACGGCGATCAACCTCTACCTCTCGGGGGCGGTGACCTACGCCAACACTCTGGCGGACCTGTGCGAGAAAATCGGCGCCGACTGGTCCGAGGTCGTCCCGGCCTTGCGCTCGGATGCCCGAATCGGCCCCGCGGCGTACCTTCGGCCCAGCCTGGGAGTCTCGGGGGGGAACTTGGAGAGGGACCTCGTCACGCTCAGCCGTCTCGCGCACGACGCGCGGGTGGACGCCTCTTTCATCGACACGATCATCGCATACAACGCCCGGCGGACGGGGTGGATCCTCGAAAAGCTCGAGGCGCTGGTTTTTGCGGAGGTCCCCACACCGACCATTGCCGTCTGGGGGCTCGCCTACAAGAAGGGGACTCTCTCTGTCAAGAACTCGCCCGCGCTTCGGGTGATGTCGAGTCTCGAAGGGCGGGCGACCCTGCGCGTGTATGACCCCCTCGTCCGTCCTCCGGAATCGCGGGGCGAGGCCACGGTGGTGCCGACTCGTGATGACGCTCTCCAGGGCGCGGACTGCCTGCTCATCATGACAGACGCGGAAGAGTTTGCCTCGGCAGACCCGGTCACTCTCCGCCGCCGGATGCGCCGGCCCCTCGTGATCGACTGCGCCGGCGTGCTCGAGGTCCAGCGCCACCGTCTGGATGGGATCCGATATGTATCGATGGGCCGCGGGGAGCAGGCGTGATGCGCAGAGTGGTCATCTTAGGCCACACCGGCTTTATCGGTCGGGCCCTCCAGGCGCACCTGGAACGCTCCGACACGTACGAGGTCCGTGGATTCTCCTCGCGCACCGCCGACCTCCGGCGGCCGGAGGGCCCCCAGGCCTTGGACGGCATGATCGACCGTACCACGGTGGTGGTCTTCGCCTCGGCGATCACCCGCGACAAGGGAGACACCCTTTCGACTCTGGTTGACAACGTCAGCATGGCGGGCCACCTGGGAGCGTACTTGGAGTCACACCCTCCGGCGGCGTGCGTGTGCGTCAGTTCGGACGCGGTGTATCCTATGCAGGACGACCCCGTCACGGAGGAGACGCCCGCCGCGCCCGGCGGGACGCTTTACGCGATCGGCAAGTATACGGCGGAGTGCGTGCTGCGGCGCTCCGCGGAGGCGAAGAACTTTCCCCTGTTGGTTCTTCGTCCCACCGGGGTCTTCGGACCGGGCGACACCCACAACTCCTACGGGCCCAATGCGTTCCTTCGGTCCGTCGTCACGGACCGCTCCGTCCGGCTCTTCGGTCACGGAGAGGAGCAGCGCGATCACCTCTACCTCGGGGATCTGGTCCGTCTCGTGACCCACCTCATCGAGACCGACGCGGTCGGCGTCGTCAACCTCGCGACGGGGGTCAGCCGCTCCTTTGCCGAGGTTGTCGAATCTCTGCGTCGCATCGTCCCCTACGATTTCACCGCCTCACACCTTCCGCGCAAGACACCCGTGACCCACCGCCGTTTTGACATCGTCCGGCTGTCGCGGCTCGCCCCCGGATTTCGATTCACGGATTTCGAACAGGCGCTGGGAGAGACGTTCGAGCGCCTGTCCGCCACGGTCGGGGCCTGAGCGTGCGAGAAGTCAACCTCCTGGATTCGTATCCGCGGATCAAGCGGCCAATCCAGGAGCGCGAGCAGGCAAAGCACCTCCAGCGTGAGGTGGCGAAGCGCTTTGGGCGGGAATACTTCGACGGCGACCGGACCCAGGGGTATGGGGGATATCGGTACGACGGACGATGGATCCCGGTGGTCAGGCGAATGCAGGAGTTCTATCGCCTGACGGCGGGGCAGCGGATCCTGGACGTCGGGTGCGCCAAGGGGTTCTTGCTCCACGACTTCCTGCGCCTGATCCCCGGAATCTGGGCCGCCGGTCTCGACATCTCGTCCTATGCGCTCGAGCGCGCGATGGAAGACGTCAGGCGATTTCTGGTCGTCGGGTCCGCCGACAGGCTCCCCTACGCCGACAAATCGTTCGACCTCGTCGTGTCGATCAATACGGTCCATAATCTCGAGCCGGACAGGTGCAGGCGGGCCATCGAGGAGATGGAGCGGGTCAGCCGGAAACACAAATACCTGCAGGTGGACTCGTTCCTCACGGGAGAACAGCGGGAGAACTTCGAGCGGTGGCAGCTCACGGCGCTGACCTACTTTGATCCCGAGGGCTGGCGGGGCCTCTTTGCCGAGGCAGGGTACACGGGGGACTACTGCTGGACGATCACTGAATGAAGGGGTTAATCCTTTCGGCGGTCTCCATCGGATTCTTCGTCACGGCGTGCGGTGCGATTCTGCGCCTCTACCGGGGCGACAAGGAGTATAGAGTCTTCCTGGGTTCCTTCGGGAGCGCGCTGATCCTGTACGCGGTCCTCTTTGGAGCGCTCCCCCGAGACTTGGGATTCCTCCCGGCGGCTGTCATGGAGCCGGCCGCTGTCGTGGACTTCGCGAACGGCGCGCTCGCGCTGGCGATGATCTTTCACGGACTCTGGGCTTTCTCCTACATGGTCTGGACAGGGCCCACGATGCGGCTCTTGATGGAGATGAGTCGACATCGGGGCCGGGGGATGAGCGAGGACGAGGCGCTGCTCCACTTCCGGAGCGGAGACCGCGAGAATACGTTGCTGCGCAGACGGCTACCGAAGCTCATGAGCGGCGGATATCTCACCGAAGAGGACGGAGTGTACAGGCTGCTGGCACGGGGAAGGGCGGTCGGCCGCCTGTTGATTCGCGTGAGGCAGGCCATCGGCGACCGGGAGTGAGAGAAGAGGGGAACTAGAGAATGCTCAAGGGGTGGATCCTCAGTAGCTCTCTCGTGCTGGTGTGGGCCGTCGTCCAGCTTCTGCTGCTGCAGGCACGACGCCCCCGGAGCGCCTTGAGTATGATGCTCGCGTCGTTCTCGCCGGCCGTCCCCGCATATGTCGTCGCATATGTGGTGACCCCGCCGAGTTTAGGGATTCTCCCGCCGGGACTCTCTGCGACCCCGCCTCTCTTGGGGATCCTGGATGGAGCTCTGATCCTCGTGCTCCTCTTCGCGACGTGCGTGCTCTTCTACTCCCACTTTCACAACTCGATCACGTTGCGCCTCCTGGCGGCGTTCGAACGAGCTCCCAGGAACTCCATGACGCTCCCGCAGATCGAGGCCGTCTCCGGGCTCCGGGTCTTAGTGACCGAGAGGTTGGACGTCTTACAGGGAACCCGCCTGGTCTTTGCGGACAGAGGCCGGTACTACCCGACGGCATCCGGACGTCTGGCCGCGGGCGCGGGGCGGCTTGTGCGGTCTGTCATGAAGCTCCGGCCGTAACGCGCGGAGCGGAGGCGAGGAGGTTGTTGCCCATGGTGGTGCTCTTAGTCCTGGCGTCGATCAGTCTGGGGGTGACGGGACAGGTTCTCCTCAAGTTGGGAGCCCACACGCCCGTGCTAACTCCCGGGGACCTCATCGGAAATCTGCTGAGGCCGACGACGCTCGTGGCCCTCTCTCTGTACGTTGCCGCGACGCTCCTGTGGATCACGGTTCTCTCCCGAGCCCCCTTGAGCTACGCGTACCCTCTGCTCGGCCTGAACTACGTCCTCGTCGTGCTCATGTCGGCGTGGATCTTGCACGAGCCCGTGTCCGTGCACCGGTGGATCGGGGTCTCCGTGATTGTCGTCGGGTTCCTGGTGACCGCGACGAGTTAAGTCAGCCGTCGCAAGGGATGCTGAGGCGCGGAGGGCCCGCTCGGGGCGCGTCAGGGCCGCGAACACCCCGTCATAGTAGGCCTCCCAAATCAGCTCGGTGTAGCACTCGTTCTGAATCGGCAACCACCCCCGCGCCTCCGCGCGAGGCAGGAGCCAGCGGAGGGCCGGCATGAAGAACGGCGTGCGGTACACCAGCCACTTGAGCGGCAGCAGCGCCGGATGGATTTCCAAAAACAGCCCCAGCCGGTGGGATCGCCCGTACTTCCGCCAAAAATAGACGGCGCCCGCGCCTGCCTGCCGCAATTTCGCGCAGACTCCCGGGAGGGTTTCCACGTGGTAGTGCTGGCCTGTCGCGCGGGGCTCGAAGTGAAAGACCACGCCCCGCGCGCTCATCCGAAGCGCCAGATCGAGGTCTTCCCATCCGTACCCGGTGAACCCCTCGTCGGACCCTCCGACGTCCTCGAGCTCCTCGCGTAACATCGAGAAGTTGCGCCCGGTCACGTGATACGGGGACAGGTTCTGCCGCCGGCGCGGGGTCAGATCGCGGTTGAGCGTCCTCGCTCTCATGAAGGGATTCACGAGTGTCGCCGGATGGGTCTGCCAGACCCCCTGCACGGCGATTCGGCGAGCTCCGGGGGGGTAGTGCTCATGGTGGGCGGCCAGCAGCGTCGGAGTCGCCCAGAAATCCGAGTCCAGAAACAGCACGACGCGGCCCCGGGCCGTCCGGAGTCCCAGGTTCCGCGCCGCGGACAGCCCGCGGTGGGCCTGCGCGGCGTGCCGGATCGGAATGGGGCTGTCGAGCGCCCGGACCATCTCCGCGGTGCCGTCTGTGGAGCCGTCATCGGCGACGATGATCTCGTACTGGTCGCGGGGGAACTCCTGTACCAGCAGCGCTTCGATCGTGTGGAGAAGGACGTCCCGGTTATTGTACGTGGAGATGACCGCGCTAATCTCCATGACCGCTCTTTCCGTGCAGCCCGACCACCATGCCCGGCGCGGAAACCGCCTGCCGGGGAGAGCGGAGGGCGTGGAACACCCCGTCGTAGTACGCCTCCCACTGGAGGTGGTTGTAGCATTCGCCGAGGGGGAGCAGCCGCCGCCGTGCTTCCAGGCGAGGGAGGAGCCGGCGGACCAGCGGTGTGACGAGAGGCGTCCGATAGACGAGCCACTTCAGCGGCAGCAGCGCGGGAAGGATCTCCAGAAACAGGGCCAGCCGGAGGGAGCGATGCTTCCTCGCAAAGTACACGGCGCCTTCGCCCATCTGGCGCATCTTCCTCCGGAGGCCGTCCAGCGTCTCCACGTGAAAGTGGTAGCTCAGCGCGTCGGGCTCGTAGTCAAACACGACGCCGCGACCCTGGAGCCGCACCGCCAGTTCGATGTCCTCCCACCCATACCCGGTGAATTTCTCATCGAACCCGCCGACGGTCTCAAACTCTGCCCGCAGGATGGAAAAGTTGCGCGCGTTGATGTGGACGGGAGACAGATTGCGGCGTCGCCGGACGGTGAGGTCGGGGGTAATGTCTCGAGTCTTCATAAATGTCGTCGTCCGCGCGTCGGGGTGCGTGACGCTCCGGCCCTGGACCCCACGCCGCCCCGCTCCCGCGGGATAGTGCCGGTGGTGGGCGGCCAGCACCCCGGACGTCGCCCAGATGTCCGAATCGATGAACAGCAGGATGCGTCCCTGGGCCGCGCGGGCGCCCAAGTTGCGGGCCGCCGCCCGCCCGAGGTTCGATTGTGTCAGAGATCGGATCTGCACGGGACCCCGCATCGCTTCGACCATCTCGGCTGTGCCGTCCGTGCTGCCGTCGTCGACGACGATGATTTCGTAGTCCGCCGCCCGAAACGTCTGTGTCCGGAGCGCGTCGAGCGTTTTCTCGAGCACACGCCGGTTGTTGAACGTCGGAACGATGACGCTAATCTCCATGCGCCCTTTGGGGGACCGCGGCCCCTGAATGCAGCCGCGACAGGTAGCGTTCGTTGAGAACGCCGGTGAGGAGGAGGCGGCCGAGGCCGGGGACGCCCCACCGGCGCGCGCGTGCGAACCACGCCTCGACGTTGCCGGCGTGGACGAGGCCGAACCCCCGCTGCGCGGTGTTCAGCCAGAGGTGGAACGGCGTCATCTGCACCGCGAGCCGGGCCTCGAGCGTCGGGTGCTTCGCGTAGAACAGCCGGGCGGTCCGAGCCCGCTCTTCTTCTTTGGTGAGCATCGTCTCGAGGCTCCCGGGCGACACCTCGGGCTGGTAGTGGTAGAGGGCGGCGTCGCGCCGGTACACGCGGCGCAGTCCGAGCGTGCGCAGCCGGAGCCCCAGGTCGAGACCCTCCCATCCATACGGAAAGAACTGCTCGTCGAAAAGCCCGACGCGCATGAGGACGTCCCGTCGCACCGAGCCGTTGTCGGTGTCGAAGTACGCCGTGGAGATGTCCAGGAGACCGCCGCGGGCTCCGAACGGACGGTCGAGCGATCGGGTCACGATCACCGGGCCGCGGCAGACGATGCCGTCCGCGTGGGAAGTGTGGGCGTCCAGGTGCGCCGCGAGAAAGACGGGCGGCGCCAGCGAGTCATCGTCCACGAACACAATGACCTCGCCCCGCGCCGCGGGGATGGCCCGGTTGCGCGAGCCGGCCACGCCGGAGCGCCGCGAGAGCGTGATCGCGCGGATCGCGCACCCCGTCTTCCGTTGCGCCGCCGCGATGACCGCGCGCGTCTCATCCGTGGACGCGTCGTCGGCCACGAGGATCTCGTAGCGGGTGGGGTCCAGCGTCTGCGCCGTCAGCGCCTCGAGGCACCGACGGAGCACCGGGGCCCGGTTCCGGGTCGACGTAATGACGCTGAGGTCGACCGTCACGGCGCCGGGGCCGGACTGGCCGCCCGGCCGATCTCCTCGATCAGCTGGCCCCGCACGAGTCGGCTGTACACCCCGTCGCGCGCGGCCAGGTCGTCGTGGCAGCCCATCTCCACGATGCTGCCCTCCAGCATGACGACGATGCGGTGGGCGCTGCGCACCGTCGAGAGGCGGTGGGCGACGATGAACGTTGTCCGCCGTGCGGTCAGCCGGGCCATCGCCTCCTGGATCGCTTCCTCCGATTCGCTGTCCAGGGCCGATGTGGCTTCGTCCAGGATGTAGATCGCGGGGTCGTTGAGCACCGCCCGTGCCAACGCGAGCCGCTGCCGCTGGCCGCCCGACAGCTGCATGCCGCCTTCGCCGAGGACGGTGTCGTATCCCTGGGGCAGCCCGGCGATGAACGCATGCGCCGCCGCGACCCGTGCCGCCTCCTGGATCTCGTGCCGCGAGGCTTCGGGCCGGCCGTAGGCGATGTTCTCGGCCACGGTCCCGGCGAAGAGGATCGTCTCCTGCGGAACCAGGCCGATCTGCCGCCGCAGGGACGCGATCTTGACGCGGCGCAGGTCCCGGCCGTCGATCTCGACGTTCCCCTCCGTCGGATCGTAGAATCGGGGTATCAGGTTGATGAGGCTGCTCTTGCCCGCCCCGCTCGGCCCCACGATGGCGATGTGCTCGCCCGGCTCGACGTCCAGGGAGATCGTCCGCAGCGCCCGCCGGTCGGGCTCGTAGGCCAGCGACACGTTGCGGAACCGCACGCGGCCGCGGATGGGCGGCAGCGGCGTGGCGCGCGGGGCCTCCACCACGGTTTCGGGGACGTCCAGCAATTCATTGATGCGGACGAGGCCGGCCGCAGCCTGCCGAGCCTCCGAGTAGTAGCGGGTGATGCCCATGGCCGGCTCCATGGCCAGGGCCAGATAGCCCAGGAAGGCCAGGAGCGCTCCGGGGGTCATCTCCTTCCCCGTGACGTAGCGAACGCCTCCCCACAGGACGAACACGAGCGCCAGCGCGGTCAGGAGGCTGACGACCGAGACCTCCAGCGCGATCAGCCGGCGGATCCGGTAGTTCGCCTGGAACGTGCGCTCGGTCTCCCGCCCGAACCGCTGCACCTCGCGCGGCTCCTGGACGAACGCCCGGATGATCCGCGCGCCGATGACGGACTCCTTGATCAGGGTGGTGAGCGACGCCACCTGCTGCTGCGCCCGCGCCGAGACCCGCTGGACCTCCCACCCGAAGGCACGGGCGATGCCGAAGAAGACCGGCAGGGTGACGAAGGTCAGCAGCGCGAGCCGCCACTGGATGAGAAACGCCATGACGATGATTCCGACGAGCGTCAGCGCCGTGGTGATCACGTCGACGATCCCGTTGAGGAGCCGGGCTTCGACAAGCTGCGTGTCCTGAATGGTCCGCGAGATGACCTCTCCGCTGTGCCAGTGCAGGAACCGGTCGAGGGACCAGCGCTGGACGTGGCCGAAGATCTGGCTGCGCAGGTCGGCGACGAGGCGGTGGCCGACAAACGCCAGCAGCGAGAGCTGGACATACAGCAAGGCGCTGCGGACGGCGTAGATCCCGAGGACGACGAGGGCGGCGTGATTCAGCACCGAGAAGCTGCCGGTCTGGATCACTCGGTCGGCCTGGTCGCCCAGATACTTCGGAACATAGAGCCAGGCCACGGTCACCAGGATCGCGGCGCAGACGCCTGCGGTCAGCTGCAGAGTGTACGGCCGGAGGAAGGAGGTCAGGCGCCGCAGTTCAGCCACACCGCCATTATACACTCCTCCCGGAAGGGGGAGACGGGGTGGGGGAAAAACTCTCTACCCGAGCCCGACGGATGCCACGACGCCCTGCGCAGTCATGCGGTCCTTCGGAGGTCATGCGATGCGGCCACGGCCGGAGATTTTCCGCGAATATGACATCCGCGGCGTCGTCGGCCGCGACCTGGACGCGGAGGCCGCCGAAGTCATCGGCCGCGCGTTCGGCACATACCTGAGCGCCGCCGGCGCGCGCGCCGCGGTGATCGCTCACGATAACCGGACCAGTTCTCGCGACCTCTATGCGGCGGCGATCCGGGGTCTGCGGGCCGCCGGCTGCGACGTCGCGACCGCCGGGCTCGCGATCACCCCAATGCTGTACTTCGCGCTCCACCACCTTCGGGTGGAGGGCGGGATGATGGTCACCGCCAGTCACAACCCGCCGGAGTTCAACGGGTTCAAGCTCGCCCACGGCCCGGGGACCCTCTACGGCCCCCAGATTCAGCGCGTCCGGGAGATCGCGGAGTCCGGGGAGATGAGCCGGGGGGCCGGGACGGTGGGGGAGGCCACGATCCTGCCCGCCTACGCCGCGACCCTCGAGGAGCGCATCCGGCTCGGCCCGCGCCGCCTGCGCGTCGCGCTGGACTGCGGAAACGGCACGGCCGGCGCATTCGCGCCCGAGATTCTGCGGCGGTGGGGATGCGAGGTCCTCCCCCTCTACTGCGATCCCGATCCCGCGTTTCCCCACCACCATCCGGATCCGGTGGACCCTCGGAATCTCACCGATCTCATCCGGCTGGTGCGCGACGCCCGCGCCGACGTCGGCATCGGACTGGACGGCGACGGCGACCGGATCGGGGTCGTGGACGACAGCGGAGAGATCCTCTGGGGGGACCTCCTGATGGCGCTCTTCTGGCGGGAGGTGCTCGCCGCCCACCCCGGCGCCACCGCGCTCGTGGAGGTCAAGTGCTCCCAGGCCCTCATCGATGAGATCCGCCGGCTCGGCGGCCGGCCGGAGTTCACGCGGACCGGCCACTCGCTCATCAAGGCCCGGATGCGGGAGATCGGCGCGGTGTTCAGCGGGGAGATGTCCGGGCACATGTTCTTCGCGGACGAATACTACGGCTACGACGATGCCGTGTACGCCGCGGGCCGCCTGCTGCGCATGCTCTCGCGCGCGGACCGTCCGCTGTCGGCGCTGGCCGCGGAGATCCCCCGCTACGTCACGACACCGGAGATAAGGGTGGCGTGCCCCGACGACCGCAAGTTTGCCGTCGTCGACGCCCTCACCCGGGAGTTCCGGTCACGCTATGAGGTGATCGACGTCGACGGCGCCCGGGTGCTGTTTCCCGATGGATGGGGCCTGGTCCGGGCCAGCAACACCCAGCCGGTGCTGGTCGTCCGCGCCGAAGGGAAGACGGCCGAGGCTCTCCGACGCATCAAGGTGGTGCTCGAGGAGGCGCTCCGCCGGCATCCCGAGGTGGCCCCCCTCCAATGGTAGGAGCACACGCGCCATGTGACGCCGCTCGGCGATGATGCGGCGTCCCCGCCATTCGGCCCCGCGGAGATCCCTCGCGCTCGGCGCGGCCGGCCTCCTCCTGCTCGGGTCTGCCGTTCCCGCGCCCGCCGCTCCTCCGCCGCCCGAGGCCCCGATTGTCCTCACCGCGGACCACATCCAGTACAACACCGGGACCGGGGTCGCGGTGGCTGACGGTCACGTGCGCGTGTCTCGCGGAGACGCCGTCATCACCGCGGATCATCTCGAAGGCAACCTCGCCACCGGGGATGTCGAGGCCATCGGGCACGTCACCCTCACGCAGGGCGGGCGCATAATGACCGGGACGGCTCTCCACTTCAACTACCAGACGCAGCGGGGCGAGGTCCAGCAAGTCACGACGCAATACGGACCCTGGCGCCTGACCGGCGACGAGCTCGAGACCTCACCCGGGCAGGGGATAGGCTACAATACGACGCTCACACCCTGTGACCCCCAGCATCCCGCCTTTCTCGTGACTGCGGGCCAGGTCGTCGTCGTCCCGGGGGATCACATCACGGCGTATAACGCGTCGGTGTTTCTCTATGGGGTGCGTGTCGTCACGCTCGGCACATACACGATCTCCCTCAAGCGCGACATGACAGCGCAGACCGGCCCGCGAATCGGCTACGACAACCTGAACGGCGCGTATTTTGAGTACGGCCACTACTTCCCGGTAGGGAGCGCCTCCAACTTCTTGCGTATCCGCTATGGCGCGACGTCCGGGTTCACCGCCGAAGACTTGCTCACCGCGCGCGACGGGGACCACCTGTGGACCCTGGACCTGGGCCGCTCCCAGGGGTTCGACCAGAACGGCAACCTGTTCATCCTGGACAGGTACTCTTTGGACCTCACGTATGAGCCACACCGGCTCGGGAACTGGGCCTCTTATACGCTCCAGGGGCAGGGGGGAAGCTACAGGGAGATCGCGACGGGCGTCAGCGCGACGCGTGGGGAAGCCCTGCTCACCATGACCCCGGACGCCATCCGCCTCTCGCCGAGTCTGATCTGGATTGGAGCCGGCGAGGCCCGGGTCGATGCATATGGGGCAGGGCAGGAGCGGACCGTGGTGGGGTTCACCGTCGGCCTCACGGACCTCCTGGACCGGTCGAACTCGCTCTCCCTCACCTATAACCTGGCGTCGATAGGGGGGGCGACGCCATTTCTTTTCGATGCCGTGACTGCCGACAGCACCGTGGCCCTCTCCTACAACTATATCGCACCCGGCTTTCTCCAGTCGGCCGGGGTGAGCGTGTCGTACAGCTTCCTCGCGCTCCAGACCACGGTGGGCGCCAACGCCGCCCTGGAACTCAGCCCCACGCTCCTGCTGAGCCTCGCCGGATCGTACACCCTGACGACGCAGCAGTGGGGCGAGGTCGACGTTGCCGTCAACGCCACGTGCGACTGCCTCGCGGTGAGCCTGCTCTTCCGAATGTTCCCGCAGAGCCCCGCGCAGAACGTGCTGCTCTTCGGGATAGGCCTGAGCCCGGTGGCGCAGGCCTTTACCCCCTTCACGCCCTAAACGGGGGGTCGGGTCGGCGGGGGTAACGGGGCAGGAATATACAAGGTAGCCACGGCAGTTCCAAGGAGACGGATATAACCATGAGAAACAGACGGGCGGCAGTGGAGGAGTGTAGGGCGAGATCCCCGAAATCCCTGCGTATGATCAGGCGGTTCAGCACCGCCCTAGTGGCGGTGTTTTTTGTCCTTGGTGCGCTCGCTCCGGCCCGCGCCGATCTGACCGTCGCGGACACGAAGGTCTTGCCCCCCATCCTCAGCAAGCTTCTCGGGGATCCGGGGTTCATCCGGGTGGAGTCGGTTCCGGACCTCTACGAAGGCGGGTATGCCCGGGTGAGCGTGTACGCCCGGAACGTCACGATCAAAGGGATGCGCATTGACGAGATCTGGATCAAGCTCGTCGGGGTGTCGTTCGATCCGGACCTCCTGCGCCAGGGGTCACTCAAGGTGCTCGACATCCGCGACAACGCGGTCTACGGAAAGCTCGACCTGGCGAGTGTTCAGGAGTTCCTGAACAACCAGGGGCCCGTCCAGGACGTGAGTTTGCGCATCGAGGGCGAGGCGGTCATCGGCCTGGCGACGGTCCTGTACAACGGCGTGCCCACGCGCGTGCACATACAGGGGATCTTCCAGGTCTATGGCGAGCCGGAGGTGTTCTTCCACATCCAGGCCCTGCTGGTGAACTCGATTCCGGTGCCGTATGTCGTCGTGGATCACCTCGAGCGCCAGCTCAACCCGGTGCTGGACTTCCGGAGCTGGCCGGTGCAGTTCCGCATCCGGACGTTCCGCCAAGTGAAGGACGGGTTCGTCCTCAGCAGCCAGGCCGATTTCTCGCAGCCGTGCAACGCCTGCGGGGGGCCGCAGCTCCAGCTCGCGCCGTGACGGCGACCGACCACCCTCTCCGCGCGCGCCTGAGACGTGGTATCGTGCTCTGCGACGGCGCGATGGGGACCCTCCTGTACGCGCGGGGGGTGGCGTTCGATCACTGCTTCGACGCCCTCAACCTGACCCAGCGCGAGCTCGTCCTGAACATCCACCTCGACTACCTCCGAGCCGGCGCCGAGATCATCGAGACCAACACCTTCGGCGCCAACCCGGTGAAGCTCGCCGCACACGGACTCGCCGACCAGGTCCGGGACATCAACTGGCATGGCGCCAAGATCGCCAAGGACGCCCGAGACATCTTCGGGCAGGCGGTTTTCATCGCCGGCTCGGTCGGGCCTCTGGGCAAGCCCGTGGCTCCCTTCGGCCGCATCACGCCGGCGGAAGCCCGCGGCGCCTTCCGGGCCCAGATCGACGCCCTCATCGAAGGCGGCGTGGACGTCCTTATATTAGAAACTTTCACGGACCTCACCGAGCTCCTGGAAGCCGTCGGCGCGGCGCGGGAGGCGTGCGATCTCCCGGTCATCGCGCAGATGAGCTTCACCGAGGACGGCCGGACGCAATACGGCCACGCTCCCTCCGAGGTCGTGGCGGCTCTCGAGGGTGCAGGCGTGGACGTGATCGGGGCCAACTGCAGCGTCGGTCCGGTGCCGATGCTGGAGGTCATCCAGCAGATGGCCGCCTCCGCCCACACACCACTCTCGGCCCAGCCGAACGCGGGATTTCCGACCCTGGTGGAGGGGCGCTACAACTACCTGTCCTCACCCCAGCACATGGCGACGTACGCTCGGAAGATGGCCGAGTCCGGTGTGGCGATCATCGGCGGATGCTGCGGGACCACTCCCGAGCACATCGCCGCCATCGGCCGGGCGATCGCCGATCTGCGTCCGGCCCCGGACCGAGGGTCCGCGACGATCACCGCGGCCGCGCCGCGCGAGGAGGCGCTGCCCCCGGTGGACCACCCGAGCCAGCTGGCTCAGAAGCTGCGCCGGCATTTCGTCATCAGCGTTGAGGTGGACCCCCCGAAGGGACTCGATGCGACGAAGGATCTCGACGGCGCCCGTCTGCTCAAAGACGCGGGAGCGGACGTGATCGACGTCGGCGACAGCCCGATCGGCCGGGTCCGGATGAGCGCGCTCGCGATGTGCTACCTTATCCAGCAGCACGTCGGCATCGAGACGATCATCCACTTCACGACGCGCGACCGGAACCTCGTGGGCGTCCAGGCGGACCTGATCGGCGCCCACGCCATGGGCGTGCGAAACATCCTGGCGCTCACCGGGGAGCCGCCCCGCGGCGATTACCCCAACGTCACGGCCGTCTACGACGTCGACAGCGTCGGCCTGATGCGGATCATCAAGCGGTTCAACGAGGGGCAGGATCTGGCGGGCAAGTCTATCGGACACCCGGCGCGCTTCCTCATCGGCGGGGCGCTGGACATGAACCCCGAGACGCTGGACCGCGAACTGCCCCGGCTGGCGCGGAAACTGGAGGCCGGTGTCGAGTTCTTCATGACCCAGCCCGTCTACGAGCCCGAGGTCCTCGAGAACTTCGAGCGCCGAGTCGGCAAAATCCCTGTCCCGGTGCTCGTCGGGATCCTCCCCCTCCAGAGCTTCCGCCATGCGGAGTTCCTGCACAACGAGGTGCCCGGGATCACGATCCCCCAGTGGGTTCGGGAGAAGATGCAGGCCGCCGGAAACGCCGGCCGGGAGGAGGGCCTCCGGCTCGCGCGCGAGCTCCTCTTGGCGCTCCTCGACCGTATCGACGGCGCGTACTTCATGCCGTCGTTTGGGCGGTACGAGGTCGTCGCCTCGCTCGTGCGGGAGGTGCGCTCGAGGATCGGAGCCGGCGCCGGCAAAGCTCGGACATGATCTATTGGGGCCCTGGGGGCGGTGTCCACAACTCGAGCCTCCGGAGTGCGCTGAAGTCTCGATAGGTGAGCGTCCATACCGGCAACTTGAGGCGGGCACCGACTGCCGCGATCAGTGCGTCTTCCAACGTGCCCGTCCACTCAGGCCCGAGCCCCATGATGAGCGAAGTCGC
>DASUDA010000068.1:0-17114 GCA_036275835.1 bacterium
GCCGCAGAGGTGGCGGCCGGTGTTGCCGGGACGCCGGCTTCGAGGTGATCTACACGGGGCTCCACCAGACGCCGGAGATGATCGCGGCCGCGGCGATTCAGGAGGACGTGGACGCGATCGGCCTGAGCATCCTTTCCGGCGCGCACAACGTCCTCCTCCCGCGCGTGGTGGAATTGCTCCGGGCGGGGGGAGTGACCGACATCAAAGTGTTCGCCGGCGGGATCATCCCGGACGAGGATATCCCCAGACTCACGGCGGCTGGGGTCGCCGCCATCTTTACACCCGGCACCTCGCTAGAGCAGATCGTCGCCTGGGTCCGGGCGAACGTCAAACCTCGGAACGTGGCCGCGTGAAGGTCCTGATCCGCCACCAGAAGCGGGAAGTGGAGGTCCGCGGCCGCCGCCGGGTGCGGGACGTGCTGACCGAATTGGGGATCAATCCCGAATCGGTCCTGGTCATCCGGGGCGCGCAGCTCCTGACGCATGATGCGCAGGTGGGCGACGAGGAGACGATCGAGCTCCGGCCGGTCGTCTCCGGAGGAGAGGCCTGATGCGCTGCACTCGGTGCAAGGCCACCGCCACTGTCGAGGTCCGGCGCCACCACGCGGCGTTCTGCAACGACCACTTCATCGAGTTCTTCACCCGCCAGGTGGAGCGGGCGATCGACGAAGAGCGGATGTTTGCGCGCGGCGACCGGATTCTTGTGGCGGTCTCCGGAGGCAAGGACAGTCTGGCGCTCTGGGATGTCCTGCGCCGGCTCGGCTACGACGCGACGGGGATGTACATCAACCTGGGCATCGGCGAGTATTCGCGCGCGTCGCAGCAGAAGGCGCTCTCGTACGCGGAGGCCCAAGGCGCTGACCTGCTGATCGTCGACATTCCCCAAGACTATGGGATGAGCGTCGAGGAGTTCGCCCGGGCCACCGGGCGCGTGAGCTGCTCGGCGTGCGGCCTGAGCAAACGGTACCTGTTCAACCGGGTCGCGCTGGACGGCGGGTTTTCTGTCGTCACGACGGGGCACAACCTGGACGACGAAGCCGCCGTCTTACTCGGTAACCTGCTGCACTGGCAGGCCGAATATCTGGCCCGCCAGAGTCCCGTGCTCCCGAGCACTCATCCGCACCTCGTCCGAAAGGTGAAGCCGTTCTACCGGATTGCCGAGCGCGAGACCGCCGCGTACGCGATCATCCGGGGCATCGACTACATTGTGGACGAGTGCCCCAACAGTGTCGGGGCCAAGATTCTCCTCTACAAGGACGCCCTGAACGTTCTCGAGCAGGCCTCTCCGGGCACGAAGCAGAGCCTGTACTGGGGATTTTTGGAGCGCGGTCGGACCCTCGTGCGCGCGCAGGACGACGCCGCTCTCCGGAGCTGTCTGCACTGCGGGCAGCCGACGACGGCCGAGGTGTGCGCCTTCTGCCGCATGACGGAGCGAGCCGCGGAGCGCATGCGCGTGAGGCTGGCCCGCCCCGGGGCGGCAGTGTCCACGCCGGATGCGCCCGCCTCCACAGCATTGAGCGGGGCGTCCATCCCCGAGCCCTGAGAGTTCAGGACCCCGTGCCCTCCGGACCGCTCCGAGACGGCGAGCCGGTTCTCCTCATCGATCGCCGCCGGCGGCGCTACATGATTACTCTGCGCCCGGGCGGGACCAGCGACCTCCGCGGCGGGAAGCTGTCCCACGACGACCTGCTCGGCAAGGAAGAGGGGGGGACGATCCGCTCGACGCGTGGAGAGCGGTTCCTCGTCGTCCGGCCGACGATGGCCGAGTTCATCCTCGAGATGCCCAGAGGCGCCCAGGTGGTGTACCCGAAGGATTTGGGCGCCATCCTGATCGGAGCCGATCTCTTTCCGGGAGCGCGCGTTCTGGAGGCGGGGACGGGCTCAGGGGCCCTCACGATGGCGCTGCTCCGCGCCGTCGGCCCGGGGGGGCGCGTCATCAGTTACGAACTCCGCGAGGAGTTTGCGCGGACCGCGGAGCGCAACATCCACCGGTTCCTCGGTCCGACAGAGTCGCTGGTGCCGAGGCGCCGAGATATCTATGAGGGTGTGCTGCCGGAGGACCTGCCACTCGACCGGATCATCCTGGATGTCCCGGAGCCCTGGCGGGCCGTCCCCCACGCCACTCACGCCCTCTCTCCCGGCGGCATCTTTCTGGCGTACGTTCCCACCGTCCCCCAGGCCGTCGAGGCGACGGAAGGGCTCCGGGCCTCGGGCACGTTTGCTTTGATCGACACGGTGGAAGTCCTCGTGCGCCCCTGGAACATCGACGGCCGGAGCGTCCGGCCGGTCCATCGGATGGTGGGACACACCGGGTTTCTCGTCACCGCCCGAAGGGTTCAGCGCCAGGAGCCGTCGGCCGCGCTGGAAGCCCCTCTGGACTCCGCCGAGGACACGGACGAGACCGAAGGATTGTGATCGTCCATCTCGTCGACGGCACATACGAACTGTTCCGGCACTTCTACGGCCTTCGCCGCTACAACAAGGAGGAGGATCCGCCCTTCGGCGCCGTCATCGGCGTGCTGAATTCCGTGTTACAGATGGTCGAGACGGGAGCAACTCACGTCGGCGTGGCGACCGATCACGTCATCGAGTCCTTCCGCAACGGTCTCTGGCCTGGGTACAAGACCGGGGAAGGCATCGAGCCCGCACTCTTCGCCCAATTCCACCCGCTTGAAGACGCGCTGACGGCCATGGGAGTGGCTGTGTGGCCTATGGTTGAGCTCGAGGCCGACGACGGTCTAGCCTCCGCGGCGCAGATCGCCTCCGCAGATGAGGGCGTGGAAAAAGTCTGCATCTGGACGCCCGACAAGGACCTGGCGCAGTGCGTCCGCGGCGACCGGGTCGTGCAGGTTGACCGCAGAGGGCAGAAGATTCTCGACGCGCAAGGAGTTCGCGCGAAGTTCGGGGTGGACCCTGCCTTGATTCCCGACTTTCTCGCCCTCGTCGGCGACACGGCAGATGGATATCCAGGCATTCCGGGGATAGGTCCGACCAGGGCGGCCCGATTGCTAAACCGGCACGGTATCATCGAGAACTTCCCGCCTGCTGTGCTGGGGGAGGACCGGCGCCGCGCAGCACTCCTCTTCAAGGATCTGGCGACGTTGAGGACCGACGCGCGATTGTTCCGCGATGTGGACGAGTTGCGGTGGCGCGGTCCGAGTAATGTATTCGCGGCGTATTCGGAGCGGCTGGGAGACGCTCGCCTGCTGGAGCGCTGCCTTATAGCCGCTCGATCGCCAGACTGACCGCCTCTCCGCCGCCCAGACACACCGCCGCGACGCCCCGGTGCGCCTGCCGCTCCTCCAGCGCGTACAGAAGGGTTGTCAGGATGCGCGCGCCGCTCGCCCCGATTGGATGCCCGAGGGCCACGGCGCCCCCGTGGATGTTGACGCGCTCCATGTCGAGCCCGACATCCCTCACGACGGCCAGCACGACGGCGGCATAGGCTTCGTTGATCTCATAGAGATCCACCGCGTCTTTCGACCAGCCGATTTTCTCAAGCAACCTCTGGATCGCGCCGGCCGGGGCGATCGTGAACCACTCCGGCGCCGTCGCCGAGACGGCTTGACCAACGATCCGTGCCAGGGGGCGTACCTCGAGCCGGCGCGCGGCCTCCGCGGACGCCAGGACGACGGCCGCGGCGCCGTCGCTGATCGAGGACGCATTGGCGACGGTGACCGTGCCGCCCTCTTCAAAGATCGGGCGGAGCGTGCCGAGTTTCTCGGGGTTGAACCGGCGGGGCTCCTCATCTTCGGCCACGCGGCGGGCGGTGCCGCCGGAGTCGGGGACCTCGACCGGCACGATCTCGCGGCGGAAGTGGCCCGAGTCCATCGCCGCGAGCGCCCGCGTGTAGGAGCGGCGGGCGAACTCATCCTGCTCGGCCCGAGAGATCTTGTACTCGCGGCAGAGAAGTTCGGCACAGCCGCCCATGTGCATGTCGTTATAGACGTCCCATAGACCGTCCTTGATCATCGAGTCCACGAGCGTCCCGTGGCCCATACGGTACCCTGAGCGAGCCCGGTCCAGGAGGTAGGGAGCGGCGCTCATATTCTCCATCCCGCCTGCCACGATAATCTCGGCGTCTCCTGCCTGGATGGCTTGGGTGCCGAGCATGACGGCCTTGAGGCCCGACCCGCACATCTTGTTGAGCGTCGTCGCGGGGACGATGTTGGGAAGTCCGGCGTAGAGGGCGGCCTGCCGCGCCGGCGCTTGCCCGAGCCCGGCCGCCAGGATGATGCCCATGTAAACCTCGTCGATTTGATCTCGCGGGACTCGGGCCCGACGGACGGCCTCGGCGATCGCGACGCTCCCGAGGCGGGGCGCGGGGACCGAGGACAGACCACCCTGGAACCGGCCGATCGGGGTGCGGGTAGCTCCGATGATCACGACGTCGCGCATCTGGATCGCCTCCCCGTAGCCTACGTTGGACGGCACAATGGATATTCCCTGGGGAGGCGCGTCCCGGACGCGCCGCGCGAATTGACACTTCCGCGAGGGCCATGCTATGGTGTGTTGCGGCACCGGCCTGGAATACTCCCGGCCGGTCTCCTCATCTAGTCCGGGGAGGTCGCATGGACGGCGGATCGGTCACACGGGAGGGACAACAGGTGCTCCTGGGCGAGAGTCGGGACGGGCGCCTCGTGATCGGCGGTGTTGAGGCCGCGGAGCTGGCCCGCGAGTTTGGGACCCCGCTGTACGTCATGGACGAGAGCCGCCTCCGCGCAAACTGCCGAGCCTACGCTGCCGCTCTCCGCGCCTCGTACCCGAACTCTCAGGCATTCTTTGGGAGCAAGGCCTTCTGCTGCATGGCGATGTGCCGCCTTGCGTACGACGAGGGCCTGGGGATCGACGTGGTGTCGGCCGGCGAGATCCGGACCGCGCTGCGGGCGGGAGTGCCGGCCAGCCACCTGCTGCTGCATGGGAACAACAAGACTCCGGAGGAGATCGCTCTCGCGCTCGACGTCGACGTAAGCCGCATCGTCGTGGACAACTTCTTCGAGTTCGACATCCTGGACACGCTGACGCGCCGGACAGGTAAGATGGCTGATATTCTCCTGCGCCTCACGCCCGGAATCGAGCCCCACACGCATCGCGCCATTCAGACCGGGGGCGTCGACAGCAAGTTCGGTTTCGGCATGCACGGAGGAGTTGCCCGCGAGGCCGTCATGCGCGCCCTAGACATTCCCGGGGTGCGCCTTCGCGGGCTCCACAGCCACATCGGGTCCCAGGTCATGGATCTGGAGCCGTTTGCGCTCGCCGCGACGGCGGTGATGGAGTTCGCGGCGTGGATGGCTCGGGAGCGAGAGACGCCCGTGCAGGAGCTCGATCTGGGAGGGGGCCTGGGGATCCGCTACCTTCCCGAGGACCGGCCCCCGGCGATTGACGCGTATGTGCGGGTGGTCGCCGGCGTCGTGCTGGAGAAGGCGCGCGAGCACCGGCTCCCGCTTCCGAAGTTGATGGTCGAGCCGGGGCGCTCGATCGTGGGGGACGCCGGGGTCACGCTCTATACCGTCGGCGCCGTCAAGGTCATTCCGGGAGTCCGGACGTACGCGTCCGTGGACGGCGGCATGTACGAGAACCCCCGACCGGCCCTCTACGCGGCTCGCTACCACGCCGTTCTGGCCG
Source organism: bacterium (assembly GCA_036275835.1). Classification (GTDB taxonomy): domain Bacteria; phylum Sysuimicrobiota; class Sysuimicrobiia; order Sysuimicrobiales; family Segetimicrobiaceae; genus DASUDA01. The sequence goes on from DASUDA010000068.1 coordinate 5,625, forward strand.
ATCGCCTCCAGGAGCCCTCCGACACCACGGTGACGATCGCCGGGCGGTGCTGCGAGTCGGGGGACGTTCTTTTCTGGGACGCCCGGGTGCCGCAGCCTCGGGCAGGCGACCTGCTGGCCGTGTTCAGCACGGGGGCGTACAACTACTCGATGGCCGGCAACTATAACCGGTACCCACGCCCTCCCGTCGTCTTCGTGCGTGACGGGCGCGCTCGGGTGGCCGTCGTGGGAGAGACGGTTGATGACCTGCTGGCCCGGGACGTTCCCCCGCCGTAGCCGCGCCAGGCTGATGGAGGCGCGATCCTGCTAGGGCAAGATCCCGTCGTCATCGCGATGACGCTGGCCGCGGTGCTTGTGGCCACGACCTGCCATGAGTTCGCCCACGCCCTGGTCGCCGACCGCCTGGGGGATCCGACCCCGCGCGCCCTCGGTCGGTTAACCCTCAATCCCCTGGTCCACCTTGATTTGCTCGGCACGCTTTTCTTCGTGCTGTTCGGGTTCGGGTGGGCGCGTCCCGTCCCCGTGAACAGCCGAAACTTTCAGGATCCCCGGCAGGGCATGCTCCAGGTAGCACTTGCAGGCCCTCTTGCCAATGTCACGGTGGCGTTCGTGGTCGGAGCCCTCATGCAGATCCTGGGGTTGCTCCCCCGGACGCCAGCGGGCGACCTCGTCGAGCTCGTCGTGTGGATCAACGTCGTTCTCGCTATCTTTAACCTCATTCCCATCCCGCCTTTGGACGGCTCGCGGGTTGTGGAGAGCCTGCTACCGGCCCCCCAGGCCATTGCGTTCTCCCGCCTGCAACCCTACGGGATCATCGTCCTCTTTGTGCTGCTGTCCAGCCGCGAAGTGAGGTATCTGCTGGGGCTCGCCGCTGGGTGGTTGTTCCACGCCTCCACCGGTTTGGGCGGCTTGCCAGGGTTTTGACAGCCGACGGGTGCGCCGGAAGGAATGGCACGGACCCCGGAGAAGTAGGGCTGCCGTGCACGGCGCAGGGCTCAAGACGCAGTAGCAGCCGGACTCTTAGTCGACCCAGTGAACGGGGGATGAGCCGTGGCCTACCACGTGCAGTGTGAGGCGTTCGAAGGTCCTCTGGATCTTCTGGTCAGCCTCGCCTACCGGGGTCAGATCGATCTGGCGGGCGTTCCACTCCGGCGGATCGCCGAAGAGTACCTGGCGAGCGCCCGCGCGTCACCCGACCTCGAGGAGGCCACGGAGGTCCTCGTTCACCTCGCGATCTTGACCGATCTCAAGGCCCGGACGCTTGTGCCCAAGGCTCCCCCCGCGGAGCCGCCGCCGGCGCCGGGCGAGGCACCCTCGGATCTGCCGGAGCGCCTCGGCGCGCAAATGGCCGAGTACCTCCAGTTCCGGGACGCGGCCCAGGCCCTCCGGGTGCTGGAAGATCTCCAGCAGCGCGTCTTTACGCGGCCGCCCGACGTCCTGGACCCTGGCGGCGGGGTTCTCCTGGACGGAGTCAGCCTTCAGGACCTGTTCGCGGCATTCGCGCAGGTACTGCGCCGCGCGCAGGAGGCGCCCCAGGAGATCGCGGGAGAGGAGTTCACCGTCGGCCAGAAGATAGACGTCATCGTGGCGGCGTTGCGGCGCGCAGGGGGCGGTGTGGCGTTCTGGGCGCTCTTCCGTGACAGCGCCAGCCGGCTGGAAATCATCGTCACGTTCCTGGCGCTACTGGAACTCATAAAACTGCGCCGCATCCGCGCGCGCCAGCAGGAGGCGTTCGGGGAGATCGAGATTATTCTGGTGGCAGCGCCGTGAGCAACACGGCTCCCCGCCCCCACGCCCCGCCGGGCAGGCTGGAGAACGGTGCGGAGGGGAATAATGAGATCCGAAACGCGCTCGAGTGCCTGCTCCTCGCCCGCGGCGGGCCCCTGCGGATCTCCGAGATTCGAAAGATTCTGGAGGTGGGGGAGGCGGAGATCCGCGCCACGCTCGCGGCGCTCCAGACCGAATATGGGGGACGTGGATTGCAGATTCAGGAGGTCGCCGGCGGATTCCAGCTCTGCACGCGGCCGGAGTACGGCGACTATATTCAACGCCTGCTGCGCTTACGGGAGACGGAGCCGCTCACGCGGGCGACGGTGGAGGTGCTGGCCATCGTCGCGTACCGGCAGCCCGTGACGCGGGCGGAGGTGGACGCCGTGCGGGGCGTCCAGTCCGTTCATCACCTGATCAAATTACAGGAGAGACGCTTGATCTATGCCGTGGGGAGGCGCCCCAGCCCGGGCCGGCCGATCCTGTACGGCACCACGGAAGGCTTTCTCCAGTATTTCGGCCTGAAGGATCTGAGCGCCCTACCTCCTCTCGATGGCCATGACCGCTCGCTACCTCTTCCGGCCCCGCCCCCTCCTCCGTAGACCGGCGCGCCTCCTGGGCGCGTTGGGACTGCTGCTCGTCCCGCTTCTGGGAGCGGGCGGTGTGTCCGCGGAGGGACCCGGCTGGCGCTCGGCGTCCTCCTGGGGCCCGGCACACCTCGCCGGTGTGCCCTTCATTACCGCGACCGCGGCCGTCCTGATGGACGCCCGCTCGGGCCAGGTCATCTACGCGGACAACCCCGACCTCCCCTGGCCGCCGGCCAGCACCACCAAGATCATGACGGCGCTTGTTGCCATCGAGACGATGCCGCTCGACGCGCGCATCCGGATCAGTCCGCGAGTCGCGCGCTTTCGCGTTGGGTCGGCCATCGGCCTGCCGGAGGGGCGGCGCGTCCCCTTGCACGATTTGCTGTACGGGCTCATGCTGCAGTCCGGCAACGATGCGGCGTTGGCCGTTGCGGAGGGCGTCGGGGGGACGGTCGATGCGTTTGTCGCGCGGATGAACGACGAAGCCCACCGCCTGGGCGCCACCCGGACGCACTTTACCTCTCCCCACGGACTCTTTGACCCCGACCATTACTCCACCGCCTACGACCTGGCCCTCCTCACGCGGGTGGCGATGCAGAACCCCACGTTCCGTGAGATCGTCCGGACCCGCCGGTGGACGTGGACGCTCCCCGGCGGCGGCAGGCGCTTCTTGTGGAACCACAACCGGCTGCTGGCGCGCTACCCGGGCGCGGATGGCGTGAAGACCGGGTACATCCACCAATCCGGCCAGACTCTCGTGGCGTCGGCGGTCCACCAGGGATGGCGGCTCATCGCCGTGCTCCTGCACGCCCGGGACCTGTGGGGAGACGCATCACGACTCCTGTCGTACGGGTTTACACGCTACCGGTCCGTGGAGCTGGCCAGGGCGGGCGAAGAACTGGCCACGATCGAGGTGGCCGGGGCGGACCGGCCTGTTGTCGGCATCGTTCCTGAGCCGGTCTACGGCGCCCTGGCGCCGGGAGAAGAGGCGGAGCGCCGTATCAGCCTGCTGCCCCACCTTGCGGTGCCCATCCGCCAGGGTGAGCGGATCGGGGAAGTTGCCTTCTATGCATCAGGGCGTCTCATGGAGTCGGCCCCGCTGGTCGCGGCGCAAGACGTCGGGTCCCAGGCTGGGCTCCACTGGATCGTCGAGTGGATAGGGCGGGTGGTTCACGTCCGCAAGCCCCCGGGTTTGTAGAGCTTCGTTCCGCCCGATGGCGGCCGCGCCGTGGGTGCTCCGCAGTCTCTTGTTCGTCCCCGGTCACGCGTCCCGGATGATCGAGAAGGCGCGTGGCGCCGGCGCGGATGCCCTGATCCTGGATCTTGAAGACGGGGTGGCGCCCGCCCAGAAGCCTGACGCGCGTCGCGTGATCGCCGGCGCGCTCGAGGAAGGGTTCCCTGAGTCCCTCATCGTTTTCCTTCGCGTGAACGGCCTGCGGAGCGGTCTTCTTGACCTCGATCTCCACGATGCGCTTCGCCCGCGGGTGAACGGGATCTGTCTTCCCAAATGCACCGCCGCGGCGGAGACGCACGCCGTGGATGCTCGTCTGCGGAGGGTGGAGGATCACCACAGGCTCGCCCGCGGACGCCTGCGGCTTCTCCCGATGATCGAGAGCCCGGAGGGGGTCGTGGACGCTCCGGCGATCGCCCGCGAGTGCCACAGGGTGTGTGCGCTGGCCTTCGGCGCGGAGGACTTCACCGCGGAGCTGGGAGTGGCGCGGACCTCCGAAGGCGCGGAGCTGGCGTTTGCCCGGGCGGCGGTGAGTCTCGCCGCCCACGCCGCCGGCGTTGATCCGATCGATGGGATTTACGCCGACTTTCGGGATGAGGCGGGCTTGCGCGCCGATACCACCGCAGCCCGCCGGCTGGGATATGCGGGAAAGATGGTGATCCACCCGGCGCAGATTGCGCCGGTCCACGAGGTATTTGCGCCCACCGCGGAGGAAGTCGACCGCTCCCGGCGAATCGTGGCGGCCTTCGAAGAGGCCCGGGCCACCGGGTCCGGTGTGACGGTGGTGGACGGGGCCATGGTCGATCTTCCGGTCGCCCTGCGCGCGCAGCAAGTCTTGGAAAGGGCGAGGCGGTCCTTACGGGGACGGCCGGCGAGGTGGGATGGGCCGTCCTGAAAAATGGCGGCACCAGACGAGTCCCAGGGTCCGCACGACAACGCCCCGCCGGATAACGCGCACCGGCGGTTCCGTGTCCAAGGCGCCGCATCCCTCGGTCAGGCTGATCGTGAGCGGGTACCGCTCATCCCTGATGAACAATCCATCCTGTCCCCGCAAATCCTCCCACCGGGTCCAGAAGACGTACTGGTCCGTGCCCGTCAGCGTCGTCACAGAGTAGCGCCCCTCGGTGGCATAGTCGAACTGGGCGACAACCTGGTACTGTTCGCTCGTGACGAAGAACGGACCGCGGCCACCCCGGTCTGCCACCGCGGTGATCTGGCGGGCCGCCTGGGGCCATCCGAAGTAATCTACCGTGGGATCGAGCCGCGCGGGCAGGAGCGGAGCGTTCACCAACGGGACCGCGTGAATCGCCGCGGTGATGAGGGCGGTGGAGCCGAGCACGGCTGCCGCGACGCTCCGCCAGATCCCGGGCCGCGCCGCCCACGGACGCTCGGTCGCGATCCCCGCCAGCGCGACCGCGGCGGTGGCATAGGCTGGGGCGGCCCAATGCCCCTTGATGTGCCCGAGAAAGCTCGCCGCGAACATCCCGGCGATCAAGGGTATGGACATGGCCGCTAGAAAGAGCCATGGATCTTCCCCCGCCAGGCCTCGGCGGGCGGCGACGGCCAGGGCCCACAATAGCGCGGGGAACATCAGCGGCGCCAGGTAGAGGACCTGAAACAGCAGGAACACGGGAAAGTTTCCGCCCTCTGCCCACGCCGGCCGGGTGAAAGCGGTGAACGAAAACGACGCCCACTGGTGAGTGGCATTCCACCACACGACAGGCGCGAAGAGAACGAGAACCAACGCGAGCCCATAGTACGGCTCCGGGCGGAAGAGCCACCGCCTGCGCGACGGGGAGAGGGCCAGCCACAGGCCGAGGGAGCAGGGGAGAACCGCCGCTGTGTACTTGCTGTCGAGCGCCAGGCCGAGCCACGCCCCCGCCGCGAGCCAGGGGTATGCTGTGGCGCCCGATGTGGCCTGCCCCTCAGCCCGCCCGGCGGCCCGCCACGCCCAGAGAAGCGTGAGGATCCAGCAAACCCCGAGCGGCCCGTCGGGCGCGGCCAGAACCGCGCCCGCGGAAAACACGGGGATGAGATTGAACAGGATCACGGCTCCCGTGGCGGCTGCGTCACGCGCGAGGACGTCGCGTGCGAGAGCCCACAGCGCGAGTGACGTGGCGAGAGAGAGGAGTATGGCCACGGTGTGAATGGCGAGCGGCGTGGATCCTCCCAGATGTGTGGCCAGCCAGACGAGAAAGGCGATCGCGGGGGGATGGTCAACGTAGCCGGCCGCGAGATGCCGCGACCATTCCCAATAGAAGGTTTCATCGTCCCCGAGCGGGAGGGCGGCTGCGATCACCAGGCGGAGCGCGGTGAGCGCAGCCAACCCTACGAGCACTGGTCCGGGAATCCGAGGCATGCCTGGCCAATGGTAATGGGAGGAGAGTCCGAGCGTCAATCGTAGGAACGGTCCTTTAGCGCCGCGAATCCGTCCTCCGTGGCATGGCCGCGCGACGGGATCGCCGTAGCGATCGACGGCCCGATGGGCTCGGGGAAGAGCACCGTGGCCCGCGAAGTCGCCCGCCGGCTCGGGTTCCGGTACGTGGACACCGGGGCGATGTACCGGGCCGTCGCGGTCGCTGCGCTTCGCCGGGGCATCTCCCCGGATGACGCCGCGGCGCTGGCGCGGGTCGCGCGGGAGATGCGCCTCGTGATCGAACCGGCGGCGGCCGGAGGGTTTCGCACCTACCTGGACGGGGAGGACGTCACGGCGGCGCTGCGGAGCGTCGAGGTCAACCGAGTGGTCTCGCGCGTCGCTCGGGTGCCGGGCGTCCGGGAAGCGCTGGGGACGCTTCAGCGGGCGTTGGGAGCGTCAGGGAACGTGATCATGGAAGGGCGGGACATCGGGTCCGTGATCCTGCCCCACGCGCGGGTGAAGGTCTTTCTCACCGCCTCGCCCGACGCCCGCGCCCGCAGGCGCCAGGTGGAACTGGCGGCCGCAGGGGAAGCGCTCCCCCTGGAAGATGTCCGCCGCATCGAAGATGACGATGACCGTGCCGCGACCACGCGCGAGGTCGCTCCTCTGAGGGTGGCCGCGGACGCGGTCGTGATCGACAGCACGGACCTCACGGTGGACCAGGTGGTCACCCAGATCGTCGCGTTGGTGAACCGGGCCCGTGGTCTTTAGGATCTCCCGGGCCATCATCCGCGCGCTCCTGCGCCTCTTCTGCGGGTTTACCGTCACCGGCCGGCAGCACGAGCCCCGGGTCGGCCCGGTCATCGTCGTCAGCAACCACCTGAGCGGTCTTGATCCGCTGGTCGTCGGCGCGGCCCTCCGCCGGCCCACCCGGTTCATGGCGAAAGAGGAACTGTTCATACCGCCGCTTTTGAGATGGTGGGTCACCGCGTGCGGGGCGTTTCCGGTCCGGCGCGGGGAGCCGGACCGGCGGGCCTTCCGCACCGCGCTGGAGATTCTGCGCGGGGGAGGCGTTCTGGTGATGTTCCCGGAAGGAACCCGGGGACGGGACAGAACCCTGCGACCGCCAGAGCCGGGCGCGGCGATGCTTGCCCTCCGCTCGGGCGCTCCGATTCTCCCCGTCGCGGTCCTGGGAACCGATCTGGTCTTCCCCCGGGACGCACGGCGTCTGCGGCGGAGCAGAATCACAGTTCGCTTCGGCCCTCCGATTCGCACTGACGGAGCGGCGCAGCGGCCCGGCGTGCACGGGTCGCGGCGGAGTCGGGAGGACGTCGAGGCGGTGGGGCGCCTGTACATGGGGGAAATCGCCCGCCTCCTTGCCTGAAACGTGCGGTCTGACTCTCGTCAACCCGTCTTGACCTGCTTCACCGAACGCACGTACAATACTTTGGAATGGGGGATCAGGTGTGAACGCCCAGGAGAGAGGATCGGCGAAAGCCGTCAGGGTCGAGGTTCTCGCCTATGCCCCGACCGCTTTTTACCACTGTCAGCACTGCGAGCTCACGTTTCAGGAAGTCGGGGTCGGCCAGCGGATCCGTGAAGAGCAGCTCGCGGTCGCGCTGCCGGAGGACCTCCTGCAGGACTACCAGGCCCTCTCCGACTGGGTGCGCGCGGTGACGGACTACTACTGCGGACGCGTCGTCGTCAAAGTCATCGATGCCGCGTCGGTGGAAGGGTTTTGGAAGTCTCTCCGCTATGGGGTGCGCCGCTATCCGGCGGTGATCGTCGAGGGCAAAGAGACGTGCCGCGGGACCGATTGGGCGACCATCCGCCGCCTGGTCGAACGGTACCTGCCGGCACCGTCCCCCGCATGAGACCAGCGGGGGGTTTCCGGGAGGAGGTGGTGACGCGGATCGAACGTGGGCCTGGAGGAACGTCGACAGCTATCTCCAGGCACGCCTGACCGTGGAACAAGGAGGGGTGCGATGAATTCGCTATGGGTAGTGGTCATCGGCGTGGTCGTCATCTATCTCGCATACAACTTCTACGCCAGGCGGATCGACCGCGAAGTCATCCAGGCGGATCCGAAGCGAGCAACCCCGGCAAAGATGTACATGGACGGTGTGGATTTCATGCCCACCAGCCGCAACGTCCTGTACGGGTATCACTTCAAATCGATCGCCGCGGCGGGACCGATCGTGGGGGTGATCACCGCGGCCAACTTATGGGGGTGGGCGCCCTCTATTGTCTGGCTCATGATCGGCGTCTCCTTCATCGGGTGGGCGAGTGACTACAGCGCGATCATGGTGGCCGTGCGCAACGACGGCAACTCCCTCAGCGCCATCGCGCATCGGTTGATCTCGGCGCGCACTCGAACGATCCTGTTTCTCTTCATCTTCTTCTACCTGTTGCTCGTGGCAGGAGCGTTTGTCGGCATCATGACGGCGGTCTTGGATGCACGCCCGGACGTGCCGTTCGGCATCTTCGTCCTGGCCGTGATGGGGCTGCTGGCGGGCCACATGCTCTACCGGATGAAAGTGGATCTCATCATGGTCACACTGGTCGCCGTCGTGGTCACGATCCTGGCCATGGCCCTGGGGCCGCTCGGCGTCAACCTGACGAAGGCGCCTGCGGACTGGAGCCAGGGACCGATCAGTGGGTCGGTGGTGGCGATCAACAAATCCCTGGATAGTGGCGGGGCGCTGTACAGCGTGGTCGACCCGACCGCCGCCGATCCGCGCATCCCGCCGGTGAGGGATGGCAAACGTCCCACCACCGCCGTCTACGACGCGGCGACCGGGACGATCAAGGTCGTGCCCAGTTACCTGCTGTGGGCCCTGTTCCTCCTGGTGTTCAGCTACCTGGGAACGAATCTGCCGATCTGGCGATTCGCGCAACCGGTCAACTACATCGGGTTCTGGATCACCGGGCTGACGATCCTCGGCAGCGCCGTGGGCGCGGTGCTGGCACCCTTCCTCAACCCGCAACTGGCCGCCTTTAAAGTGGCGGCCTTCAAGGGCTTCCTTCCCCTTCAGGCGACCGGGGCGTTTCAGCCGCTCTGGCCGATGTTGTTCGTGACCATCGCCTGCGGCGCGATTTCGGGATGGCACGCGCTGTTCGGCTCCGTCGGCACGGCCCGACAGCTGGAGTACGAGACGGATGGCCTGCCGGTGGGGGGCGGGGCCATGTTCACCGAGAACACGCTGGCGCTGCTCTCCCTCACCGCGGTGGCCGTGGCGGGCGGAGCTGGCCCCACGGCTTTTGCCGGAGGCGTCGGCAGCCTTCTCAACGTCGCGACGTTCGGCGCGCTGCCCGTGGGCTATGGCACGGCCCTGGGGTTTGGCGTGTTTGTGGTCATCGTCCTGACCGTGGTCCAGCTGGTGTTCCGGGTCATGCGGGTCACCCTGGGCGAATGGCTGGGCGAGACGTGGGTGGGGTTCAAGAACCAGCACGTGGCGACCATCACCTCGATGGTCATCGCCATGCTTCTCGTCTTGTCGGGCACGTGGGTCTATCTGTGGCAGCTCTTTGGCGCATCGAACCAGCTCATGGCGGCGTTGAGCCTGCTCATCGTCACCGTGTGGCTGGCCTCCGCGCGGCGAAACCCCGCCTATGCCGGCATCCCGATGGTTTTCATGTACGTGACGACGATGGCGGCGACCCTTGTCACGGCATACAACCTCTACGCGAGCATCATTCTCAAGCCGAATATGGCGACCATCTCGGTCGTCGGCGCGTGGGTGATGATCCTCGTGGCCCTCCTGCTCTTTGTCGCCGCCGTGGTGATCGCCCTCGACGGCTGGCAGGCGTGGACCCGGTACCACGCGGCTCGTCCCGGGCTGAAACCGGCCGCGGCCCGGGGCTGATCGGTTTCCACCCGCCCGGCGCGGCGTTCACGGGGGATCGCACGCAGGTGCGGTCCCCCGCCGCATTCAGGCGTCGGTCATCGCCGCCTGCGACAGCTCACGAAAGGTCCGAAAGAGGCGCTCGGCCCCGACCTGAGCGATGTCGGGCGGCATCAGATGGACCTCCACGTGCGGGTGTGCGCGCCGGACGGAGAGGCGCCACACGCCTTTGCTGGTCGTCTGAAACTCCCCCCAGAGACGCTGGGCGACCTGGGACGCCCGCCCACCGCTGTGGACGATCCGGATGTACTCGTCTCCCCAGTCCGCCTGCTGCCACTCACTTGCCGCGAGGCGCTGCAGGGCGTCGCGGCCCGTCCAGCCGCGCCGGTCGCCCGCTTCCACCTCGAACCGCGGAGGCCGGTGCAGCCGGGCCCGCAGGATCAAGAAATCCCGGCGGCCGTGCAGCCGGCCCCAACCCCACAGAGGCCCCACGTCTCGCGGCTCGAGCACGACCAACACCTCGGCGTCCAGGAAGGGCGGCGCGGGCTCGGTAATCTTGAGCTCGACCACTGAGCTGCCGAGCCAGCGCAGCGTGGTGCGCGTGCCCAAGATGGGCAGACCTCCCTGCAGCCAGCGCAGCAGGGCGTTCCCCTTCCTGATGTTCCACTGGATGCCCACCGCAAACCACAGCAGAACAATCACGACCACGGCGAGGGTTAGGGGAGATGTCATGCCAGGCCTCACGCGCGCTTCGCGCTCTATTATACGGCTCAGGAGACCCCGATGATACGCGCCGCGTTGACAGTCTGAAAATACAGGTTACAATGGGGTTGCAATCGCACAAACGATGCGTTGTATCGTCGTGGAGGCGCATGTGCCGGTTCGACCGCTGAGCCCCGAGCGCAGTGAAAGGCACGGCACCGGGTTCCTCGTGGCCGTGCGAGAGTTCCTCTTCGGGATGACCGGATACGAATTTACCCGGCACGCCCTGGAGATGCGCGCCTCCCTTGAAACGCTGTTCATGGTGATCACCGTGGGTGATATTATTGGGCTCCCTGTCATCCCTCCCTACTACGCGCTCCGGCTGCTGCCCCACGTCACCCCCCAGCTCGCCACGTGGCGGCGGCGGGTGCTGCGCGAGCGGGAAATGACCGACGACCACGAATACGATTTGCACGGCATTTGACGAGGATGAGCCATGCCTGACGCCCCCCACACTCCAGAGACACCGAAGAAACCTCGCGGTCTGCGCGGTCTCCTGAGCACCGTGCGGGAGATTACGTACGGCATGGCGGCGCACGATATGACGCGCTATGCCCTCCGCACGCGGGCGAGCATGGAACACCTGTTCATCCTCATCACCATGGGCGACTTGCTCGGCGTGCCGATCCTTCCCCCGTACTATTCGCTGCGGCTCCTGCCGTACGTCGTGCCCCAGATTTCGACATGGAAGCGGCGGATGCTGCGTGAGAAGGACCTCACGGATGCCGTGTTCTAGGCTACACGGCAGGCCCCGAGAGGAGTTGTAGGATTCCCCTCGCGGCGGTGTTCGCCGAGCATCCTGAGCGCCGCTACATCATGTTTGGCGGCAAAGGCGGCCTGGGCAAGACGACCTTCTCCGCCGCCACCGCCTTCTGGCTGGCGCAGCAGGGGCACCGCGTGCTCGTCTTCTCCGTCGATCCCCAGGCCAGCCTCTCCGATATCT
>DASUDA010000069.1:0-14550 GCA_036275835.1 bacterium
CGCTGACGTACTTCCTGGCGGCGACCCTGGTCCGCATCACACGGGCTGCCATGCTGGAAGTCTTAAGCCAAGATTACGTGCGGACGGCGCGAAGCAAGGGTGTCCCGGAACCACGGGTGATTGCGACGCATGCGCGGAGGAACGCGCTCATCCCGACCGTCACGCTGAGCGGGGCGATCTTGGTCGGGCTGTTGAGTGGCGTGGTCATCACCGAGACGATCTTCAACTACCCCGGCATCGGGCGGTGGGGGGCCACTGCCGCCATCGAACTGGATGTCCCTGCCGTGGCCGGGTTCGCTCTCCTAGTCGCGGTGATTACGGTGCTGGCGAATCTGGGGGCCGACTTCCTGTACGGTTATATCGACCCCCGCATCCGGCTCAGGTGAACCGGGCCACGGCCCCCTCCCTACCCGCCCGGCGATGGCGTCCTTCGCCAGTCCGCGCGGTATCCCGCCGCCCCCTGGCGCTGGTCGCCGTGGGAGTGATTGTCACGTTCATCCTCGTGGCCGTCGCGGCACCGCTTCTCGCTCCTCCACGTGCGGGCCGCAATCCTTACCTTATTCGCTCGGCCGGGTTCGCCATCGAACCGCGTCCCCCCGGCCCTGGGCATCCCTTTGGCACGACGGAGAACCAGTTCGACCTCTTCTACGGCATCGTCTGGGGCGCGCGCACGGTCTATGTGGTCACCCTCAGCGTCATCGGGGCGTCTATCCTGACCGGGTTGGTTCTGGGCAGCGTGTCCGGATACTTCGGTGGCGCGATCGACGAGGTGGTGATGCGCCTGACGGACATCTTCCTGGCGTTCCCGGGTCTGGTCCTGGCCGTGGTGATCATCGCCCTGCTCGGCAAGGGACTGGACAAGGTCATCGCGGCGATCGCCATCGTCAACTGGCCGACGTACGCCCGCCTGATGCGAGGGGAGATCCTCGCCGTCAAGGAGCGCGAGTTCGTCTCAGCCGCCCGAGCGATGGGGGCAAGCGATCTGCGAGTTATCCTACGACACGTTGTCCCCAACGCCTTCTTCCCGTTCCTCGTTTACAGTTCTCTGGACATGGGGAACGTGGTGATTACCTCGGCTGCTCTGAGCTTCCTCGGGCTGGGCACGGAGATCGGTTACGCGGATTGGGGGCAATTGATCGCCCTCTCGCGGCGGTGGATCCTGGGCTCGCCCGGGCAGGCGTTCCTGTTCTGGTACACGATCCTCTATCCAGCAGCCGCCATCACACTGTTCGTCCTCGCATGGAACATCCTAGGCGACGCGATCCGTGATGTCCTCGACCCGCGGGCACGAGGTAGCCGGAAAGCCTAGCGAGGAAGCGAGGATCATCGGAGCTCTGACACTTTACCTCGATTTCATCAATCTGCTCTTGCTTCTCCTCCGTGTGGGCGCCCGGAGGCGCTGAGAAGGTCGCGGGACCCCCAGCACGTCAAGCGATCGGACACCCTCGACTGCCTTATGTGGGGCGAATCACCGCGGGAGGAAGGTCTACTTCCAGGATCGCCGCCGGACCGCGAAGGCGAACCGTGATCCTGTTCAGGAAGTCTCGTCCAATAAGCGGGGTCGCGCCGAGACTGACGGCTCTGATCACCGTCCGATACCCGTCGAGGGCAACTTCCGCGGCGTAGACGGGAAGAGGACGCGGGAGGCCGTCGACACCCGAAACGACGACACGGTCTACCGCCGGCAAGTTAAGCCGCGCCGGGAGGCCTTGTGGAAAGACGCTGATGTCCGCCCCCGTATCCACCAATGCGGAGAGAAAGACCGTCGGCACAGCGCCAGGACGGCCCACGCGCATGGGAAGGACAGGCGCGGGAGGAGTGTACCGCGTCTCGTACGGGTAGCGCGGCATCTAGGCGCGAACGAGCCGAGGGGAGCGGAGGTGCACGGTGTGATCAGCATCAACACACCGTGGCATGAAGACGGGACGGTTGCCAATCTTGGCAAAGACTCGAGCCGCAAGCGCGCTGAAGTCAGGATCGTGATCCAGGACTCGGCGATCGACGATGGCGAGATACTCCCCCGAGTAACGCCTGTGGAGCTGACGCCTATGCGCCTCGTACCATGCCATGTCCGCCTCGAGGGGCTTCAGATCATCTTGACGCGCGGTCCCCGCGGCACGGGTCAGCGCCGCGATCACCAGCGCAGTGAGGGTCACGCCCTGGCGGGCCGCCCTGGCTTTGAGCTCGCGAACGAGGTTCTTGGGAATTCCGCGCAGGTACAGGGTCGTGTTGTGAAGAGGACGCTTCACCGATAATCACCTCTGTTAGCATGCTAACAGAATGGAACTTTTGGCGCAAGAGGGCCTCACCCTCGGCCAATGAACGGCATCTTGGTCGCCATCACGGTGAGGAACTGGACGTTCGTGTCCAGCGGGAGGCTGGCCATGTAGACCACCGCGCGCGCCACGTGGACCGGGTCTATTCGGGGCTCGGAGCGGGTCGAGCCATCTGCCTGTAAGACGCCCGACTCCATGCGCGCCGTCATGTCGGTCGCGGCGTTGCCGATGTCGATCTGACCGCAGGCGATATCGTATTTTCGCCCATCGAGCGAGGTCGACTTGGTCAGGCCGGTGATCGCGTGCTTGGTTGCGGTATAGGGTGCGGAGTTCGGCCGCGGGCTGTGAGCGGAAATGGAGCCGTTGTTGATGATGCGGCCGCCGCGCGGCGCCTGGCTCTTCATCAACCGGAACGCTTCTTGCGTACAGAGGAAGGCCCCTGAGAGGTTGGTCTCGACGACTGCCTTCCATTGCGCAAACGTGAGGTCCTCAAGCGGGACGGCAGGCGCGCCAATCCCCGCGTTGTTGAACAACACGTCGAGCCGGCCGAATTCCTCGTGTGTCTTGGTGAACAGGTTTTTGACGGACGAGGGATCGGCGACGTCGGTCGGCACCACCAGGGTTCGCGATTCGGCCGAGGCGACCGCCTTAGCCGTGGCGTCCAACGGCTCCTTGCGGCGTCCGGCGAAGACGACCGAGTACCCTTCCCGCACAAGGGCGAGCGCAACGGCCCTGCCGACGCCCGTTCCGGCGCCGGTCACGATGGCAACTCTGTTTGGTGATCTCATCTCTTCGCCTCCTCCCTGTGCTTTCAGATGCTAGTGGAACAGGAGGTGGGAGCCGATGCCGGCCGCCGCGCCCCCCACGACCAGCCACGCGGAGTTCACTTGAAAGCGGATGAGGGCAACACCGGCGAGGACCGCGAGCACGAGCGTGAGCCCGTCGATGATCGCCGCCCGGCCCAACTGCCAGGTCACGGCCGCCATGAGCCCGACCGCGGCGATGTTGGCGCCATCCAGGAATGCGCTCGCCCATGGCGAGGCCCGCAGCCTTGGCACCAGGGGATAGACGAGGGCGACGAACACAAACGACGGCAAGAAAATGCCGAGGGTCGCGAGCAGCGCGCCGGGGACGCCTCCGACCAGGTAGCCGATGAACGTGGCGGTGGTGAAGACCGGTCCGGGCGTGAACTGGCCGACGATCACGGCGTCGATGAGCTGGCGGTCGGTCAGCCAGCGGAGCCGCTCCACGAAGTCCTGCCGGAGGAAAGCCAACAGCACGTAGCCGCTCCCGAAGACGACCGCGCCGATTTTTATGAACGTCAGGAAGAGGGTGGCGAGGTGGAGAGAGGCCACTCCCGGGGGCACCGCCACCAGCCCGGCGGCCGCGAGACCGGGCCACGGCGCGACCATCGCCAGTCGCGGGCGCCGCCGCGTCCGCCGTGCATGATCCACGCCCATCATGAGGATGCCGGCGCCGAACAAAAGGGCGATGACGTTGACCCCAAGGAGATACAGGGCGACCACGGTGCCGCCCAGAACGGCAAGCGCGGCCCCCTTCATTGCCGTCCGGGCGAGCCCCCAGATCGCCTGGACGATGATGGCGATGATCGCCGGTTTGATGCCGTAGAGCACCCAGGTCGCCTGCGGGGTGGCGCCGTAGCGGACGTAGGCCCACGCCAGCGCCAGCACGATCACCATCGCCGGGAGAATGAAGCAGGTGCCTGACAGAATCAGCCCCTGCCACCCGGCCCGCGCATAGCCCAGATAGATGGCGAGCTCGGTCGATGTCGGTCCGGGGATCAGGTTGCTCGCACCCAGGAGATCGAGGAACTGTTGGTCGGTCACCCAGTGGCGGCGCCAGACCGTCTCCTCGCGCATCATCGCGATGTGCGCCGCCGGTCCGCCGAAGGCGATCACTCCGAGCTTGGCAAAAAGCCCCGCGACCTCGCTCAGGCGTTCTTTTCTCGTTGACGTGTGTCCAGGCACTCCGCATCCATTTTCGGAAGAGAGCGCAGCGTTCCTGGTCCGGCGGCACTCAACTCAAGGTGGGCAGGAATTCCTGAGAGCCCATCGTACTTTCCTGATCTGGAAAATTGAATCGTGCGCACTGTTCCTCATGAAACGCGATGACATCCCTTTTCCCCAACCCGGGTGGGGCGGCCCGGACGATTCTGCACGTCGATATGGACGCCTTCTTTGCGGCGATCGAGCAGCGCCGCCGGCCGGACCTGCGCGGCCGCCCCGTGGTGGTCGGCGGCCAGGGCGACCCGCGGCTGCGCGGGGTCGTCTCCACGGCGTCGTATGAGGCACGCCGGTTTGGAATCCACTCGGCGATGCCCCTGCGGACCGCGTACCGGCTGTGCCCCGACGCGGCCTTTCTCCCCGTCGACATGGACACCTACGCCCAAATGTCGGACCGCGTCTACGCGATTCTGCGGGAGACCGGCGCCCCTGTCGAGCCGGCGGGTCTGGACGAAGCTTTTCTTGACGTCAGCGACATCCCGGAGTCCGGGGAAGCCATTGCCCGCAGACTCAAGGACCGGATCGCGCACGAGCTCGGCCTCACCGCGTCGATTGGCGTGGGCCCGAACAAGCTCGTCGCCAAGATCGCCTCGGGCTTGCGCAAGCCCGACGGTCTGACCGTCATCGCTCGGGAGGAGGTCCAGGCCCGGCTCGCCCCGCTGCCGGTGAGGGTCCTCTGGGGGGTCGGCCCAAAGACCGCCGCGTTCTTGCGGGAGACGTTCGGGGTCAAGACCGTGGGAGAGCTCGCCGTCCTGTCAGAGGCGCAACTCCGGACCGCGTTCGGCGGCCGGCATGGCGCCCACCTGCACCGCGTCGCTCGGGGGATCGATGAGAACCCGGTGGTGACGTCCTGGGAGCGCACATCGCTGAGCCGCGAGAGAACATTCCAGGTCGACATTCGAGACCCGGCCGCCATTCGGGAAGAAGTGGCGCGCCTCGCGGGCGAGGTGGCGGCGGATCTGACCCAAAGAGGTTACGCGGCCAGGACGGTCACGCTGAAGGTCCGCTTCGCCCCCTTCACGACGGTGACGAGGTCGCACACGGTCCCCGCGCCCATCGGTGACAGCCCCGCCCTGGCCCGTGTGGCCCTGTTCCTTCTCCAGCGCCTCGTGCTCGACCGGCCTGTGCGCCTCTTGGGGGTGCGGGCGGCCAAACTCCTCAGCGACCGAGGAGACCGATCAGGCCGATCAGGATGAGATAGATCGCGACGATGTAGTGGAAGACGCGGGGAACCATCAGAATCAGGAGCCCCGCAACCAGCGCGAAAACCGGCGACCAACTCGCAGGGTTCTCGATGGCAGGCATGCGCAAAGTTATCGGCATGCTCGGGCTCGACAGAGCAGGGAGCGCTCCCGCGACGAGCGTCAGAAAGAGCCCACAGACAAGACCGACCAGCTGATGCCAGGATCTCCCCAGGTTCGCCCTCATGAGTCCACCTCCCACAACCGTGTGATCCCTGTGTACCTCCCTCCTTATACCCCCCTCCGGCGCCTCATGGCCGCCGCCACACCACGAGCTTGTCGACCCCAGACTCGGCTGCCCACACCTCCCCCGGTCGGCCGAGGATTTGCCGGACGCCCGCCGCGGGGGTGGGGAGGGGGACCACGGTAAAGGTCCCGCTCGTCGGATCGAACCGCACCAGCGCATTTGCGCCCCAATCGCTTAGCCAGACCATATCATGGTCGTCTACATATACTGCGTACGGGTGCGGGTCAGGTCCTGGGAGATGCCACTCCCGCCACCGGCCTGTGGCGGGATCGTACATGGCTACGTTGCCAGCGTTCCACTCGCTCACCCAGATTCGTCCCCGCGAGTCGGACCAGACGCGCCGGGCGCCCTGGCCGGGCGTGGGTGGCTGGAGGACCGTCGCGCTTCCGGTCTTGAGATCGATGCGGGCGATGTAGCTCCCCGCGAGCGAGGCAAAGTAGACGTCGCCCGCGGGGGTCGTGGTGATTCCGTAGGGTCCGGGCCCCCGCGGGGCATCCCAGACCTGCACCTGCCCTGTGGAGGGAGCAAGACGGCCGTAGATGCCGCTCTGGCCCGTGAACCACAAGTTGCCCAGACGGTCGAATACCGCCGTGTTCAGGTTGGCGTTCCCGCGCGCCGCCGGTAAGGGATACCGCCGAATCTCCTGTCCGGCCGGCGCGACCCGCACAATGGCGTTCAGCCCTCCGTCCGTGATCCACGGCGCGCCATCAGGTCCCACGATCACACCGTGAGGAGCCGATCCCTCGCCCAATTTGACCTGCCGCGTCCTGCCCGTCGCCGGGTCGAGCCATCCGAGCGCGCCCTCCGGCTGCGCGGTGTACCAGACGCCTCCATCCCGCGCGGGCGCGACATCGTGGGGGTGAGATCCGGCCGGCACAGGATACTCCCGCAGAGACCGGCCGGGGCCCGCCGGAGCGGGGCCTGGACCGGTCTGCGCAGCGAGGGCGGCCGCCGGATGAGCAGCGCCGAGGCCGCCGTGGGCGGGCGTCGCCCGGGCGGGCCCAAAGCCGGCAATCCCAACGAGGATGAGAAGAATGAGAAAGTCACGCGCATGCGCCACACGGTCCTTCATCATCGATACCTCCGCGTCGATCCACTTCCGCCGCGACACCGTTCGCGAGGTCTCTCTCATGCTAGCACGGTCCTGGGCGACGGGCATCTGGAGGCCCTCGAACGGCGGCTGCCACCGGCGCGGAGGAATGCTATGATGTGTGAGCATGTCGCCGGTAACCCACGCCTTGGTGGGCGCAGTGCTCGGGAAGTTTCTGGACCGGCCCGGGGTGACGTTTCTCACCGGGGCAACATCGCACACCCTCCTTGATTATCTCCCCCACAACGACTCCCAGCATCCCCTGGTCCTTTTTGGCAACGGCTGCGGCGTCTTCGCCGTCCTCGCCGCCGCCTGCGTGACCGGAGACAAGGGCATGCTCGCCGGTGCGCTGGGGGGAGTCCTGCCCGACCTGGAGCACATCCGCGAAGGAACCCCACCTGCCGGGACCACAATCTTTCCGGGCCACCATTTCCTCCACGAGGGACGGTACCCCGCCGCGCTGGGTATTGGCGTCGAGGTCGTCCTCGCCGCCACATCACTCCTCGCTTTGTTCCTGGCGGGCACATCCGACAGGCGCCGGATGGCCCGTGATCCGGCGTGACGCCTGATGCCGCGCGTTCGCCTGTCGCGGCCCGGGATCCGTTTCTGCGCGCCTGCCGCCGGGAGGCGACCGACTATACGCCGGTCTGGCTGATGCGCCAGGCCGGCCGGTACCTGCCGGAATACCGCGCGATCCGCAAACGTCTCAGCCTGCTCGAATTGTGCAAGACCCCCGAGGCGGCCGCCGAGGTCACCGTGCTGGCCGTCGAAAAGCTCGGCGTGGACGCGGCGATCATCTTTGCCGACATCCTTCTTCTCGCGGAGCCGCTCGGGGTCGGGTTGGAATTTGTGCGGGGGGACGGGCCGACCGTTCACCGGCCAGTGCGGACTCAGGACAGCGTGCGCCGGCTGCGGGAGGTGGACCCGGCCGAGGATGTTCCGTTTGTCTTTGAGGCCGTGCGTCTGGCCCGGCGGGCGCTCGCGGGGCGCGTCCCGCTGATCGGGTTCGCGGGGGCGCCGTTTACGCTCGCCTCCTACCTTGTAGAAGGACGGCCATCGCGAGATTTCCTCGCGACGAAGCACCTGATGCACACGGATCCGGAGATGTGGCACGCGCTGATGGACCGGCTCGCCCGCCTTACGGCGCGGTATCTCAACGGCCAGATCGCCGCCGGGGTCGACGCGGTCCAGCTCTTTGACAGCTGGGTCGGGTGTCTGTCCCCTGAAGCCTACCGCAGGCACGTCCTGCCGTACACGCGACGCGTCATCGCAGACCTCGCTCCGGGCGTCCCCGTGATCCATTTTGGGACGGGCACGGCGGGCCTGCTAGAACTCCTGCGAGAGGCGGGGGGGGAGGTGATCGGTCTGGACTGGCGCGTGGATCTGGGAGAGGCCTGGCGCCGCCTGGGCGATGGCGTCGCCGTGCAGGGAAACCTGGATCCTGCCCTTCTCCTCACGACGCCGAACGAGATCCGCCAGGGTGTTCGGGCGGTGCTCGCGGCCGCGGGAGGCCGGCCGGGCCATATCTTCAACCTCGGCCACGGCGTCCTCCCGAACACCCCGTGGGAGAACGCGGTGGCAATGGTGGAGGCCGTCCACGAGTTGAGCCGGCGCTGAGGCTTCGACTGAGATGGCTTCGCCCCACGACGCTGTCCTGCTCATCGCCTACGGGGGACCCGAAAAGATGGAGGACGTCCGCCCGTATCTGGCCAACGTCCTCCGCGGCAGACGTGTCCCGCTGGAGCGCATCGAAGAGGTCGCGCACCACTACGAGATCTTCGGCGGCCGCTCTCCTCTGACCGCCCTCACGCTGCGGCAAGCGGTCGCGCTCGAAGCGGACCTCCGGGAGCGCGGACCCGCGCTTCCCGTCTACGTCGGTATGCGCAACTGGAACCCGTATCTCCACGAGGCCCTCGAGCGGATGCGCTCCGACGGTGTGCGCCGGGCCCTCGGGGTCGTCATGGCGCCGCACCGCAGTTACGCCAGCTGGGACCAGTATAAGGAGAACGTAGCCGAAGCCCGTGCCCGCGTTGGAGAAGACGCGCCGGAGGTCGAGTACCCGCACCCGTGGTTTGATCACCGCGGGCTCATCGAGGCGCAGGCGGCCCGCGTGGCCACGGCGCTCGCCGCGGTGCCCGCCGCGCGCCGCGGAGAGACGCCCCTTGTCTTCACCGCCCACAGCATCCCTGTGAGCATGGCGCAGGAGTCCATGTATGCCGAGGAGGTCGCGGCGTCGGCCCGCCTGGTGGCGCAGCGTCTCGACGCTCCCCGGTGGTCGGTCGCGTACCAGAGCCGGAGCGGAGACCCGCGGGACCCCTGGCTCGAGCCGGACATCGGTGACGTGATGCTCACCCTGGCCCGGGAAGGAGCCGAAGAGGTCGTCGTCGTTCCCGTCGGGTTCGTCTGCGATCACATCGAGGTCCTCTATGATCTCGACATCCGGGCACGCAACATCGCGGAAGGGGCCGGGGTCGCGTTCCACCGTGCGGGTACCGTGATGGACCATCCTGCGTTCATCGGGATGCTGAGTAACCTTGTGCGGGCGGCCCTGTGACACCGCCAGCGTCAGACATGGTCACACCGCGGCCGGAGCAGGGACGCCCGCTCCGGGTTGTCGTGGTCGGAGGCGGCATCACGGGGCTGGCCGCGGCCCACCGGCTCCTCGAACTCTGCCGGGAGCGCCACGTCGCGGTCGATCTGGCGCTCTGTGAAGGCCGCCCCCGCCTCGGAGGAACGGTCGCGACGGAACAGATCGACGGTTATCTCATCGAAGCGGGACCGGACTCGTTTCTGACGGAGAAGCCGTGGGGGCTCTCCCTCTGCGATCGGATCGGGCTCACCCCCCAGCTGATCGAACCCCGGCCATTCCACCGCCGCACGTTCGTCGTCTACGCCGGCCGTCTCCATCCGCTGCCGGACGGCTTCCACCTTCTGGCACCGGCCCGGCTGCGGCCGCTCCTGCAGTCCCGCCTCTTCTCCTGGAAGGGGAAGGCGCGGATGGCAATGGACCTCGTGCTTCCCCGCGGACCTGTGCGCGGGGACGAGAGCCTGGCCGGGTTCGTGACCCGGCGGTTCGGGCGCGAAGTGCTGGAGCGGGTGGCGCAGCCGATGGTTGCCGGGATCTACACCGCGGATCCCGAGACGCTCAGCCTCGCCGCCACGATGCCGCGGTTCTTGGAGATGGAGCGCGGGTACCGGAGCGTGATCCGCGCGCTCCGGCGGAATCGGCCCACCCGGGACGCCAGCGGTCCACGGTGGAGCCTGTTCGTCACTCCGGCGGGCGGGATGGAGGCGCTCGTTACGTCTCTGGCCGCGCGGCTGCCAGCCGCGGCACTCCGCACGGGACGGCGTGTGGTCGTCCTGAGGGAGGCCACCGGTGGCCGGGGCGCCGCGCAGAGGGAAGGCGAGCAGGAGAGGAGCGATGGGAGGGCGGGGGTCCCCGGCCACTACCGGGTCGGGCTCGATGACGGCGCGTCGCTTGCGGCAGATGGTGTCATCGTTGCCACGGAAGCGCACCATGCGTCCCGGCTCGTGGCCCCCCTGGATCCGGACATGTCCGCGCTCCTCGGCGCGATCCCGTACGCGTCGTCGGCGACGGTCACGCTCGCCTACCGGCGGGAAGACGTGTCTCACCCGCTCGACGGCTTCGGGTTTGTGGTTCCACGAACGGAAGGAAGGCCTGTCCTGGCCTGTACGTTTTCGAGCGTGAAGTTCCCGGGCCGGGCGCCCGAGGGACGCGTCCTCCTTCGAGTGTTTCTCGGGGGAGCGCTCGAGGCCGGAGTACTCGACCGCGATGACGCCGCGCTCGCCGCTGTCGCCACGGAACAGGTGAGGGCGCTCCTCGGGTCCCGAGCCGACCCTCATCTCGTCCGCGTCCACCGCCACCCGGCGTCGATGCCCCAGTACCTCGTCGGCCATCTGGACCGCGTCGCGGCGATCACGGCCCGCTGCGCGCGCCACCCTGGGCTGGCGCTCGCCGGAGCCGCGTACCGCGGGGTGGGGATTCCTGACTGCATTCGGTCGGGGGAGGACGCCGCGGAGCGTGTTGCGGAGGACTGCCTGAGCACCGCGCCCGGAGGCTAAATCAGAGCCCGCCCCAGATTCACGAGAGGCGTGTCCGGTTAGAGGCTGCTGGACAGCCGGGGGTCGAGCGCGTCGTGGAGGCCGTCGCCGGCCAGGTTGAAGCTCAGGACCACCAGGGCAATCGCGACGCCCGGCGCGAGGGCCGCCCAGAAGGCCGTCAGCAGGTAGCTGTAGCTGTCGGCAAGCATCGCTCCCCACTCAGGAGCCGGCGGCTGGGCGCCGAGTCCGAGGAACCCAAGCGCAGCCGCGTCGAGAATCGCGGCGGCTATGCCGAGGGTCGCCTGGACGATGAGTGGGGACGCGGCGTTCGGCAGGATCGTCCGCATGAGAATCCGCCATGATGCGGCGCCACTCGCCCGTGCGGCCATGACGTACTCGAACTCTTTTATCGCGAGCGTTGACGCGCGGGCGACTCGGGCGTAGATCGGAATATTGACGATGCTGACGGCCAGGATGGTATTGTTGAGTCCGGGGCCCCGCATGGCGACGATCCCGATCGCAAGGATCACCGACGGGAACGCGAGCATGACGTCCATGAGGCGCATGATCAGTCCCCCGATGCGTCCACCGAGGTACCCGGCCGCGACCCCCAGAATCGCGCCCGTTGTGAGGGCGCCTGCGACCGCGACAAGTCCGACCGTCATCGAAATGCGCGTTCCGTAGAGGACGCGGCTGTACACGTCCCGCCCCAATCCGTCGGTGCCGAACCAGTGCGCGGTCGATGGCGGCCTGATCCGCGCCGCGAGGTTCTCCTGATCGACCCCCTCCGGCGCGATCTTAGGCGCGAACAGCGCGATGAGCGCGAAGAAGGCGATCAGGAAGAAGCCGATCCGCGCGTTCGCGTTGCCCCAGAACCGCCGGGCGGCCAGGCGCCACGCGGACCGTCCTACCTGGCGGCGGAGGGCGGCAACCTCCACGGCCGCGCTATGCGTAGCGGATTCGGGGGTCGAGGAAAGCATAGAGAACGTCCACCAGAAGGTTGACGAGCACGAACACGACCGAGAACAGCAAAATACCGGCCAGGATTACGGGGTAATCCCGGAACGAGATCGATTCATACATGAACCGCCCCACCCCGGGCCAGGAGAAGATCGTCTCGGTCAGGATCGCGCCCGTCAGGAGGGATCCGACCTGCAGGCCGATCACCGTGACCACGGGCAGGAGGGCGTTGCGCAGACCGTGGCCGATGACGACCGCTGCCCCTGCCAGGCCCTTGGCGTAGGCCGTGCGGATGTAGTCCTGATGCAGCGCGTCGAGCATGGACGCCCGGGTGATCCGGGCAATGATGGCCATCGAAAAGGTCGAGAGGGTGAGGCTGGGGAGAACCAGGTGGCGCAGCGCGTCTCCCGCTGCCGCGAAGTTGCCGGTGAGCAAGCCGTCCAGCACGACGATGCGGGTGATTGGCGTCAGGGAGTACGTCACCCCGAGTTGACCGGCCGTCGGCAGGATGTGGAAGTAGACGCTGAAGATGTACACCAGCATCAGCCCGAGCCAGAATACCGGCACGGACACCCCGGCCAGGGCCACGCCCATTCCGAGGCGATCCAGGATCGAGTTGGGGCGCGCCGCTGACAGCAGGCCGATCGGGATCCCGACGAGGAGGGCCACCGTGATCGCCCCCAGCGTGAGCTCGATGGTGGCCGGGAACCGCGGCCAGAACTCTACGATCACAGGACGGTGGCTGTCCAGCGACTCCCCGAAGTTGCCCCGGACCGCGTCCCACAAGTAGATCGCATACTGCACCGGCAGGGGTTTGTCCAATCCGAACTCGTGCTGCACGCGCTTGATCGCCTCTGTGTTGGCGTGTTCGCCGAGGTAGACGATTGCCGGATCGCCCGGCAGGAGATGAATGAGAAGAAACGCGACCGCGGACACCCCCAGCAGGATCGGGATGAGCGCGATCGCGCGTCGCACGATGTAGCGGCCCATCGTTCACTGTGTGGGCGAGGGTGGAAGACCCGTGCGGGCTCCACCCCCACCGCGACCCGTACTGATCGAGACTATTTCACCACAACCAATTCCATGTACTCGTTGGCGTCGGGCTGGCCAATGAGATTCTCGACGTTCTTCCGCATCAGGAGCGGCACTCTCGCGTGCCCCATCGGAACATCCCGGTAGTCGTTGAGGACCATCGTCTCGGCCTCTGCGTACATCTTGGCGCGCTCGCTCTCGCTCGTAGCCACTTTCGCCTTGTTGATCAGGTCGAACACGGCCGGGTTATTGTAGGAGAGCTCCGCGCTATTGGGATCGTGCTTCGGGAAGAAGAACCCGAGCCAGTCGTCGGGATCGCCGTTGTCGCCGATCCAGCCGATCATGTATGCGGGGAATTTGTTGGTCCGGCGGTCCTTGAGGTACGTGGCCCAGTCCTCGGTCTGGAGGTTGGCGCGGATCCCGACCTTGCCGAGGTCGCTCGCGATCGCCGTCCCAATGTCCTTGCCGTTCGGGAAGTAGGGGCGGCTCACCGGGATGTACCAGAAGTCGAAGGAGAACCCGTTGGGATACCCTGCTTCCGCGAGAAGCTTCTTGGCCGTGGCGGGATCGTAGGAGTAGCCCTGGACGTTCGCCCGTCCCCACATCGAGGGGGGCATGTGCTGCGTGGCGACCTCCCCATATCCGCCATAGAGGCCGTCCACAATGGCTTTCCGGTTGATGGCGAGCGCCACCGCCTGGCGGATGCGCCTGTCCTTGAAGTACTCGTTGTTCAGATTGAAGCGAATCCAGCCGGTGTTGAACGGCGGCCGGTATCCCAGCTTGAGGTTGGGATCCGCCTGCGCCACCTTCACGTCATCGGGGTTCGGCGCCTCCATGGCCTGAATCTCATTGGCCTTCAGCGCCAGGAACCGCGCGGCGTTGTCCTTGATCACCCGCATGATGAGCCGCGGCATCTTGGGGAAGCCCCTGCGGAAGAAGCTGAGGTTCGCGACCATCGTCACATGGTCGTCCCGGATCCACTCCACGAACTTGTACGGCCCGGTACCCACCGGGTGCTGGCCGACCTCTTGCCCCCCATACAGCTTCAGCGCTGCGGGGCTGGTGAAGGCGAACGCGGCGATGGACAGATTGTAGAGGAAGGGAGCGTTGGGCTTCTTCAGGATGATCTGAAGAGTGTAGGGGTCGACGGCTTTGGCTTCCTGGAACGCGTCGGCCATGAAGTCGTTCCAGTACTCGTAATCGAGCCCCTTGACGGCGTGGTAGGGATTCTTCGCGTCCGCCCACCGGTCGAAGTTGAACTTTGCCGCCTCGGCGTTCCACGGCGTACCGTCGTGGAACGTCACCCCTTGGCGCAGCTTGAACGTCCACACGAGGCCGTCCGTCGACACGGACCAGCTGGTGGCGAGGTCGGGCTCGACGTTGGTCTCTCCCGGTTTGGCCCGGACGAGCAGATTGAAGATCTGCGTGATAACCTCGTAGGTCTCGCCGTTCGTGTCAACCGGTGCGTCCAGGGTACCCGCATCTCCGGACTTCCCCCAGATGAAGGTGGGGACCCCGGCTGCCCACCCCATCACACTGCCCGGGGCCACAAGTACCCCCGCGGCCAGCCCGCACGCCATCACGACCGCCGCTGCCTTGCGTATAAGCCTAGGCGGCT
>DASUDA010000070.1:0-11868 GCA_036275835.1 bacterium
TCGCGATGATGCGGCTCGGGCATACGCGAGGGGGAACGGGCCTGTGAAGATTCGGAGAGTGCTCCTGGTTCTTCTGTTCGTGCTGCTGTTCACGTACCCGAGCGTGGCCCGCTGGTACACCGAATGGTTGTGGTTTGGCGAGGTCGGATACCGCTCCGTTTTCTGGGTTCCCTTCGTCTCCGGCGCGATCGTGGGCGTGGTGGCCGCGCTGAGCGTCTTTGCTATCCTGCTCGCGAACATCTGGCCGCTCGTGCGGCTGCGGCCGATGCCCCGCGTGATCGACCTGCGGGCCGCCGGCGGGCGCGTGTACCGCCCGTTCGCACGGCTGAACCCGAGAAACCTGGCCGTGCTTGCGGTGGGAATCGTGAGTGTGCTGGCCGGCGCCGGCGCGGCGGCATCATGGCCGACGTTTCAGGCATTTCTGCACCAGGTGCCGTTCGGCGTTCGGGATCCCGTGTTCGGCCGGGATGTGGCGTTCTATGTCTTTACGCTCCCGGTGTATCAAGCGATCTACGACTGGCTGTTCCTGTGGCTGCTCCTCGCGCTGCTGATCACGGCCGGCGGCTACTACCTTGATCTCGCCCCGCTGGCGATGCGGGGCGTGTGGGCCCTCCCCCGGGGGGTCCGCGTCCACCTCACGATCCTGACGGGCCTTCTCCTCTTGCTCCGGGCCGGCGGGTTCTGGCTTGAGACGTACCGGATTTTGTTCTCGCCGCATGGGGCCGTCTACGGCGCCGGATACGCAGCCCTCCACGCCACACTCCCGGCTCTGCGGGTGCTGACGGTCCTCGCCGCAGCGTCCGGCATCGTGATGCTGGCGACGATCCGCACGCGCACCCTTCGCCCCGGCATCGGGGCCCTCATCCTCTTCATCGCCGTCTGGTTCGCCGGCGCCGGCCTCTACCCCGCGTTCATCCAGCAGGTCGCCGTAGCCCCGAACGAGCTGGATAGGGAGACCCCCTACATCCGGAGCAGCATCGAGGCGACCCTCCGCGCCTACAACCTCGACCAGGCTCAGGAACAGGCGTTTCCGGCGACCGTCAGTCTCACCCCGAGTCTTCTCCTCGCCAATCGGACCGTCCTCGACAATGTGCGGTTGTGGGACCATCGGCCGCTCCTGGAGACGTACGCCCAGCTCCAGAGTTTGCGGCTGTATTACACGTTTACGAGCATCGGGATCGACCGGTACCGGATCGGCGGGAGCGAGCGGCAGGTGATGCTCTCCGCGCGAGAGCTCGATATTACGCGGCTCCCCGCCAAGGCGCGCACCTGGGTGAACGACCACCTGGTGTTCACCCATGGATACGGGCTGGTGATGAGCCCGGTGAACGTGATTGCGAGCGAGGGGCTGCCGGACTTTTACGTGAAGGACATCCCGCCCCAGAGCCCGATCGGCCTCACCATCACGCGGCCGGAGCTGTACTACGGTTTGGCGGACACTCCCTATGTGATCGTCAACACCCGGACCAATGAACTGGATTACGCGCAGGGGGACCAGAACGTCTACACGACGTACCAGGGGACCGGTGGTGTGCCTCTCGACGCACCGCTGGCGAGGTTCGCGTTCGCGTCCCGGTTCGGGGCGATGTCGCTTCTGTTGAGCACGGATGTTACCTCTCACAGCCGGGTCATGTTCTACAGGGCGGTTCCCGAGCGGGTCACCCGCATCGCGCCCTTCCTGACCTTCGACCACGATCCCTACCTGGTGCTCGCCGACGGACGCCTGTACTGGATCGTGGACGCCTACACGACGAGCACAGGGTACCCGTACTCACGCTCCAGCGGAGACCTCAACTATATCCGCAACTCCGTCAAGGTCGTTGTCGACGCGTACAACGGCGCCACGAGTTTCTACGTGGTGGATCCGGCCGATCCCCTGATCCGGACGTATGGCCGGATCTTTCCTCACCTGTTCCGCCCGTTCGCGTCGATGCCGCCGGCCCTGGTGGCTCATCTGCGCTACCCCGTCGACCTGTTCACGATCCAGGCCCATGTCTACGCCACGTTCCACATGAAGGACCCGCGCGTATTCTACAATCGCGAGGATCTGTGGGCGGTTCCCAACGAGCTGTTCGAGGGAACGCCGCAGCCCCTGCAGCCCTATTACGTGAACTTGAGGCTGGAGCCGGGATCAGGCGTGGAGTTCGCGCTGATCCAGCCGTTCACGCCCGCGGGCAAGAATAACATGGTCGCATGGATGGCCGGGCGCAGCGACGTCCCCCACTACGGCCGGCTGCTCGTGTACCGGTTCCCGAAAGACACGACGGTGTTCGGGCCGATGCAGATCGAGGCGCGAATCAGTCAGGAGCCGGAGATCAGCGCCCAACTCACGCTGTGGAACCAGCAGGGATCGCACGTCATTCGGGGGAACCTGCTCGTCATTCCCGTCGCGGACGCGCTCCTGTACATCGAGCCGCTGTACCTGCGGGCTGAGGGAAGCGCCCTCCCCGAGCTCAAGCGCGTGATCGTCTCCTACGGATCGCGGGTCGCGATGGAACCGACGCTCGAGGAGGCGCTCGGCCGGATCTTCGGCACCCTTCCGCAGGGTCCGGGCCCGCGCATCCCCGGGCCGTCCACGGGTCCCGCGGTGCCCCCCTCCACGGTTGCGCCGGGAACGTCGCCCCCTGCCGAGTCCGGTCGCTCCCGCCTCTCGGCTCTCGTCGCAGAAGCAAACACACACTACGCCCGGGCGCAGGCCGCCCTCCGGGCCGGAGATTTTGCCGCATACGGCCGCGAGATCGATGCGCTCGGGCGCGTGCTGGGGGAACTCAGCCAGGCGACAGGCGGCCCCTAATCCCGCGGGCGCCCGCGAGGCTCGAAGCGTCGCGGGCGCCGGACGGCTCCTCTCGGCCCGTTACTGAAACTTGTCGGGGAATTGCTTGGCGATCCCATCGGCCAGGGCATCGGTCAGCGTGTAGATGTGCTTCACCATGGGGTCCCACATATCCGCCTCACCGGACCAATCTTTCTTCGCCGTTGCATCAATGGACATGACGTGTTGCTGGCCATGCGTAAGCATGAGTCCGTACACCGCAGCTTTTGGCAGGTTAGGGTTTGCGGAACTCACGAACGCGGCGATCTCTCCGGCATTCTTCGTCAGTGCGTCGAGGGCGGCTTTCTTGCGCGCGGGATTCCCCTTGAAGCTGTTGGCGAACGCGGCGCTCATATAGCCCTTCACTGCCGAATAGTGTCCCGTAAAAAGTGTCGCAAACTTCTCCCCTGCTGCCTGACCGTAGAAGGGGGCGATGGACTGTCCTATGGCCTTGGCGTTTTTCAGCCCGTACTCGTCGGCTTCGCTCACCGCGCCTTTCTCGCCAAGCCGAGTGGAGATCACAAGATCTCTCACCCAGAAGATATGGCCGATGTAGAGGTCGCGCAGCGCCATCTTGAGCTCGGCGACCTTCGCCGGATTAGGCGTCGCCGCTTGGCTCCCTCCCGGGTAGGCGATCCAGGCAAGCGAAACGCAGACCACCACGATCGTGCTCAAAATCCACCGCATCATCCGCACCATCCTCTCCCTCTCTGCCTCACCTCCCTTCCTTTCTACTCTGCCACCGTCACACTTTTGTCACGTCGCCCACGACGCCGGTCGCATGACCCGGCGGTTCTTCAGGCGGGTGACAGAAGCTTCAGCGCCTCCGCATACTCCTCAGGGGTGTTCAGGTTGACGAACGACCGCATGTCGGGATCGAAGCGGTGGACCTCCCCAGGCTCGACCGCGCGAACGCGGACATCGGGAAGGAAGTCGGTGTTCCGCCCCCGGCGCTCCACGCAGCGCCGGATCGGGTCGAGGCAGACCGGCGTGTAGACGGCATGGAGGGGCTCGTAGAGTCCCTCGTGGAGCGGGATCACCACGTCCGCTCCATGGACGAGCGAGGCCATGTGCCGGATCAGGGCGGGATTGAGAAACGGCATGTCGCACGCGCAGATGAACGCCGGGCCTCCCGCGTAGAGGATCCCCGTGTAAATCCCGACGAGGGACTGCCCTGGGGGAAGGGCGTCGCGGACGGTCCGGAGGCCGAGGTGCTGGTACTCCTCCGGGGTGGTGGTGACCAGCAGCAGGTCATCGCAGGCCTGACGAAGGTGCCCGATAACGACCTCGATAAGCGTTCCCGGCCCCGCCGGCAGGAAGGCTTTATTGCGTCCCATGCGCCGGCTCTGTCCTCCGGACAGGACCACGCCCGTCAACATCCGTGGCGTGAGGGGTGCGTCATGGCCCGAGTATATCATCGGCGCCGCCAAGGGTTTTGCCGGGGCGAACGGGAATTCACGGCAGGGCGTCCGGGAGCGGGGGCCTGGCCGTGCCTGTGCCTAAGGCGTGAGCCAGGACGCGCGTGGGCCATTACTGAGCCTGTGCCTACGGCGTAGGCCAGAACGCGCGTGAGCCAGAACGCCGGAGGGGAGCGGCGATGGACGAGACCGAGGCGCGCAAGACGCTCAAAGTGTTTGGTCTCCAGGTCACGCAGTTCATGGACCGGCGCCGGGAACTGAAGAATATGGCCGTCAATGCGATTGAGGGGCAGGACCCGACAACCGTCGCCGCCGTGCTTGCCGCGCTTGTGACGGAGACCTCTGAGCTGCACCGGCGCTGGCTGGAGGTCACCAACCTGGTGCTGGAAGAGGAGCGCGAGGCCTACAGCGAGATGGCGCGCCTTCTCGAACAGGCCGGTCAGGCCGAACTTCCGCGGGCCGAAGCGTAGCCTCATTCCCGAGGCCTTTATCGTGGACGCGCTCATGGCGCAGGTGGACCGGGAGATCCCGACGGCTCTCGAGGATCTCCGCCGGCTGGTACGAATTCCCTCGGTCGCGGCGCAGCGGCAGGGCATCCCCGAGGCGGTCGAAGTCGTCGAAGGCCTCCTCGAAGTCGCCGGCGGGCGCGTGACGCGGCTGGAGCACGCCGGGGCGAATCCGGTGATCACCGCGGAGTTCGAGGGTCGGTCCCCACGCACGCTCATGTTCTACAACCATTATGATGTGCAGCCTGCCGAGCCGTTTGAGGAGTGGACCGTCCCGCCGTTTGACCTGACCCACCGGGATGGGCTGCTGTTGGGGCGCGGCGTCTCCGACAACAAGGGCGACCTCCTGACACGCATCGCGGCGCTGCGCGTGCTTCACGCCGTTCGCGGGGGACTGCCCTGCCGGGTCAAGTTTGTCGTGGAAGGCGAGGAAGAGATCGGCAGCGTGCACTTCGGGGCGATCACGCGGGCCCACACCGATCTCCTCCGGGCCGACGCGTGCATCTGGGAGTACGGGGAGCGCGACCACAGGGAGCGCCTGCATCTCGTGTGCGGGATGAAAGGCCTGTGCTACATACAGTTCGAAGCCGCCACCGCGAAGGCGGATCTCCACTCGTCGTTCGGCGCCGTCATCGAGGGAGCGCCGTTCCGGCTCGTCTGGGCCCTCAGCACGTTTAAGGATCAGGCCGGGCGTGTCCAGATCGCGGGACATTATGACCGAGTCCGGCGGCCGACCCCCGCGGAAGATGAGGCCATCCGCCTGATCCCGCCGGACGTGGTGGAAGGCATCCAGCAGCAGGTCGGTGTCGGCCGTCTCATCGGTGACGCCGGGGGTCCGGACGCAGTCCGCCAGCTCCTGCTCGCGCCCACGTGCACGATCTGCGGGATCTGGGGCGGCTACACGCTCGATGGCTCGAAAACGGTTCTCCCCCGTCTCGCCCGCGCCAAGGTGGACTTCCGCCTCGTGCCCGACCAGGACCCGCACGAAGTTGCGCGGAGCGTCCGCCGCCATCTGGACGCGCACGGGTTCACGGATATTTCGCTCACCGTGCTCGCGGCGGAACTCCCATGGCGCACCGACCTTGCGGATCCGTTTGTCCGGATGGTCCGGGCCGCTGCGGAGGACGCGACGGGGCGCGCCGTTCTGCTCTATCCCACGTCCGCCGGGACGGGGCCGATGTACGACGTGGGTCCGGTGCTCGGCATCCCGATCGTAAGCGTCGGGGGCGGGTACTGGAACGGCCGCGCGCATGCCCCTGATGAAAACGTCCGAATGAGCGATTTCCGGGAGACGATTCTGCTCATGACGCACCTGCTGGAGCGGTTCGGGGACAGCCGGTAGCGGGGACCGGATCCGGAGCTGTCCCGCCCGCCGTGCCGGAGGTCAGCTCAGGGTGACGGCGGGACCGTCTGCGTCCCCGGGGCCGCCGGGGCCTCAGGGCTCCCCTGTGCGTCAGGCGTCTCCGGAGTGACGGTTGTCACCTCTGCCGACGCAGTCACGTGTGTCCCTCCCGGAAGCTTCGCTGCGATGACCTCCGGGACGGCTTCCTCGATCGCCTGCTTGAGCGTCGCGAGTCCGGCCGCATCCGGCCTCCATCCGGCGGGCAGTTTGCGAACAAGGGTGTGGAGCAGGGTGGTCACATATTCCCGGGACGCATCGAGAGCCGCCGGTGCGGGCGGATCTGTCGTGATCCGGATAGTGATCACCACAAAACTCCCGGGGAAAGTCCGCAACGCGACCGGGAGGGTGAGCTGGGCAGACGCCGGTGAAGGCGTGGGCTGGTCTGCCGTCACCGTCCCCAGGGGGTGAGACCGGCCGCCAGCCGGCGACCCGGCGAGGATGGCGGCCGCAAGGCTCACGGCTGCGATGACGAGCGCGAAGACCGCGGGCACGAGCACGACGGCCCGAACCCAGGCGCGGAGCGCGTGGACGCTCATACGCGAGCAACGGTTCCTCTCGCGCGCCGCGATCCCCTGCCCGCCTTGCCTCCTGGGCTGGTATAATTGGGAAGGACATTCCGGTGGCCCCACCCGCTTTCCCCACGCGTGCCAGCGCGCCGGGCGTATCTTTTTTCGTTCCAGGGGGGCCGCAGGGGAGGATTACGTCATGCCGGTACAGGTTGGGCAGCAGGCGCCGGATGCGGTTCTGATCAGCGGGGACCGCAATAAGGTGAAGATCAGCGACTTTCGTGGCAAGCCCACGGTCCTCGCGTTCTTCCCCGCTGCGTTCACCGGGGTGTGCACGAAGGAGATGTGCCACTTCCGGGACGACCTGAGCCGGTTCTCCACGATCGGCGCCCAGGTGATCGGCATCAGCGCCGATACGCCGTTTGTGCAGGCAGAGTTCGCCCGGCAAAACAACCTGACGTTCCCGCTCCTGAGCGACTTCAACCACCAGGCCATGAAGGCGTACGGTGTGTACGACGGCAACTTCCTGGGGCTGCTGGACGGCATCGCCAAGCGATCGGTCTTCGTGCTGGACAAGAACGGCACGGTGGTCTACTCGTGGGTGTCCGATATTCCCGGCGTGGAGCCGCCGTACGCGGACGTGGAGGCAGCGGTCAGGAAACTACGATAGCGAGGTCCCGGACGATGATGCCCACAGTGCGCACGGTTCTGCCCAACGGTCTCGGTGTGCTCCTGCGCGAAGTCCACACCGCCCCGGTGGCGACGTTTTGGATTTGGTATCGCGTGGGAAGCCGGAACGAAGTCCCCGGGATCACCGGCATCTCCCACTGGGTGGAGCACATGCTGTTTAAAGGCACGCCCACGCTGGGCAAGGGAGAGTTCTCCCGTCTCGTCAACCGCCACGGCGGCACGTGGAACGGCTTCACGTGGAAGGATTTCACCGCGTACTTTGAGACCCTGCCTGCCGAGCACATCGGACTCGGCATCCGGATCGAGTCGGACCGCATGGTGAACACCCTGTTCGACCCGGCCGAAGTGAGCAGCGAGCGCACGGTGATTATCTCCGAGCGGGAAGGGGCCGAGAACAACCCGGAGTACGCGCTGTACGAAGAGGTGGAGGGGGCCGCATTCCGTGTGCACCCGTACCGCCACGCCGTGATCGGGTACAAGAGTGATCTGTGGGCCATCAGCCGGGAGGACCTGGTGCGGCACTACAGCACCTATTACGCCCCGAACAACGCCGTGATCGTGGCTGTCGGCGACTTCGATGGCGCAGCCCTTCTGCGGGAGATCCGCGAAGCGTTTGGTCCGATCCCGCCGGGTCCGCCGCCGCCGCCGGTCCGGAGCGTCGAGCCTCCGCAGGAGGGCGAACGGCGCGTCGTGGTTCGGCGTCCGGGGGGAGCGGTTCCGCTGGTGCAGATGGCGTTCCATGCCCCCGCGGTGTCGCATCCGGACTTCTTCCCGCTCCTCCTTGTCGACGGTGTGCTCTCCGGCTTCAAGGGGCCCGGCGTGTTCGGCGGCGAGGCGATCGGCGTGCGCAGCAGCCGGCTGTACCGCGCCCTCGTGGAGCGGGAGCTGGCCGTCGAGGCCGGGAGCGCGTTCCGGCCGTCGCTGGATCCCACCTTGTGTGAGGTGGGCGCGGCTCTGCGCCCAGGCGTCGCCCCCGAGCGCGCCGAGGCGGCGATCCTGGAGGAGCTCCGCCGGATCAGCGAGGAGCCGGTGGGATCCGAGGAACTCGACAAGGTGCGAAAGCAGGCCCGCGCCCAGTGGGTGTACACTGCCGATGGCGTTTCCCAGCAGGCCGTCCTGTTGGGGAGCACGGAGATCGTCGCCGACGGCGACTTTCTCGCGCACTTCTGGGACAAGGTGAGCGCTGTGACCCCCGAGGTCATGCGGGAGGTCGCCGCGCGGACGTTCGCCGACCGCAACCGGACGGTCGGCTGGTATTTCCCCGAGACCGAACGCACGGGGGAGCCGAAGAGCGCGGTCGCGCAGCGGGCGGAGGTGGCGCGCGGTGCGTGAAGCCCGTCTCCGGCACCCGACCGTCCCGATCACCCTCGACACCGTCATCCGCCAGCGCCTCGGGGCCGGAGTCATCGCGCTAGTGCGGGAGAACCGCGCGAACCCCTCCGTCACGATCCGCGGCTACCTACGTGCAGGAGCGTTGATCGATCCGCCCGGACGGGAGGGACTCGCGCTCTTCACCGCCTCGACGCTCACCCGAGGGACCGCCGCGTACACGTCTGAGAGCCTGGCTCTCGCGCTGGATTCTCTCGGAGCCAGCCTCAGTGTCCGCGCGGACATCGAGGGGGCCGCTTTTGCCGTCCGGTGTCTGGCCGAAGACGTGACGCGCCTTCTGGATCTTCTCGCGGAGGTTTTGATCCGGCCGACATTCCCCCCCACCGAGGTTGAGAAGCAGCGCGCGAAAATCGTCACGGGGATTCGGGAATCTCGGCACGATACCCGGGTCATGGCCGAGAAGGCGTTCCGGGAGGCGGCCTATCCCGCCGCGCACCCGCACCACCGCATCCCGGACGGGGAAGAAGAGACGATCACGGCAATTTCCCAAAGCGACCTTGCCGGTTTTCATCGCCGGTGGTATCAGCCCGAGGGCTCTGCCGTCGCCGTCGTGGGGGATGTGTCCGCTCCCCGCGTCCTCGAGCGCATCGAGGCGGCGCTTGGCGGGTGGCAGGGCGGGGCTGTCCCGCCCGTCCCCGCCCTGCCGGCCGCGGGACCGGCCACGTCCGTGCAGCGACGCACGATCGCGATTCCGGGGAAGACCCAGGCCGATATCGTTCTTGGTGTCCCCGGATTCAGCCGCACGAGCCCGGAGTATTACGCAGGCATGATGGCCGATCTCATCCTCGGCCGCCTGGGTCTCATGGGACGCCTCGGAGCCAAGGTGCGGGACGAGGAGGGGCTCGCGTATTACGTCTATAGCCAGGCGCAGGCCGGGCTCCTCGCCGGTCCCTGGACGGTTCGGGCCGGGGTGAATCCGCGAAACCTGGACCATGCCATCCAAGGCATCCTGCGGGAGATCGAAGGGCTCCAGAAAGAACCCGTCCGCGACGGAGAACTGAGCGACGCGCAGGAGTTCCTCATCGGCTCACTCGCGGTGCGGCTGGAGACCGATGCGGGGATCGCCCAGGCCCTCCTCGAGATCGAGCTCTTTGATCTTGGCCTCGATTATCTCCTGCGGTATCCGGCTTTGGTCACGGCCGTAACACCGGAAGAGATCAGGGCGGTGGCCACGCGGTATTTCACGCCCACCGGCTACACCGTGGCGGCGGCGGTTCCGGCGTGACCTTGATCGCTCCGAGGCGGCCGCCGTAGACGCGCCCTGACATGCTTCCGGTGATCGGCGTGATCGGAGGGACCGGTCAGCAGGGCCTGGGGCTCGCCCTCCGGTGGGCGGCAGCAGGCGTCCCGATTGTGATCGGCTCTCGGTCACGCGAGCGCGCCGAAGCCGCCGCCGACCGGATTCGTACCACCGCCGGCCCGGGGCGCCCTCCGAGTTCCGAGGCTCATCACAGTCCCGCGAGCGGCCAAGAGGTGCCTGCCGGCGCGCCTTCGGTTGAGGGGAAGGACAACCTCGAGGCGGCCCGATCCGCCGAAGTGATCGTCGTGACCGTTCCCGCGTCAGCTCACGCGGAGACGCTGGAGGCGATCGCTGCGGGCGTCGCCGGCAAGATTCTCGTCGACGTCACCGTGCCGCTGGCGAAGAATCCGTCGTACGCCGTGCAGCTTCCGGAAGGGTCCGCCGCCGAGGCTGCGCAGCGATATTTTGGCCCCACGGCGCGGGTCGTGGCCGCCTTTCACACGGTTCCGGCCGCCCTACTACAAGATCTCTCCCGATCGGTCGACTGCGATGTCCTCGTCTGTGGGGATGACGCCGCGGCCAAGGCGCGGATCCTGGACCTGGCGGGCGCGTTCGGCGCGCGCGCTCTGGACGTCGGATCGCTCCGGCAGGCGCACACGCTCGAGCGGCTGACGGCCCTCCTCATCGGCCTCGGACGGAGAGTGGGCCGGCACGAACTCGGCGTCCGGGTCACCGGCCTCTGATCCCTGCGCGATGCGGTCCGCGAAGTTCGCCACCGCTGCCTCCATGACCCGGACGGCCACGCTCACGGTGGTAACGGGCATCCCTGACGTCCGTCCCGGGATGTCCCTCCCCGAGATCCTGACGAGAGCGCTGCAGGAGCACGGCCCCCGCCCGCTCACCGACGATGTGCTGGTCGTTGCCCAGAAGGTGGTGAGTAAAGCAGAGGGCAGCGTCGCGGACCTCACCCGCGTCACGCCGGGCGAAGAAGCCCTCCGCCTCGCCCAGGAGACCGGTAAGGATCCCAGGCTCGTCGAGGTGATCCTCGGGGAATCCATCCGGGTCGTGCGGGTGCAGCACGGCGTCCTGATCACCGAGCACCGCCTCGGCTTCATCTCCGCGAACGGAGGTGTGGATCACAGCAACGTCGGAGGCGGCGCCGAGGTCGTGAGCGTGCTCCCACGCGATCCGGACGCATCCGCGCGCGCGATCCGGGAGGCCGTCGCGGACGCGTTCGGCGCTACGGTCGCGGTGATCATCAACGACAGCCACGGCCGGCCGCACCGCGAGGGCGCCGTGGGCGTCTGTATCGGCGCGGCGGGCCTGGAGCCGCTGCTCAGCCTGGTGGGCCGGGCCGACCTGTACGGGTACACGCTCCGGACGTCGGTCGAGGCGGTGGCCGACGAACTGGCCGCGGCCGCCACCCTGCTGCAGGGGCAGTGTAATGAAGGAACGCCCGCCGTTCTGATCCGCGGGATGGCCGTGCCGGCGGGGATCGGCGGAGCCGGCCGGCTGCTCCGGGACCCGTCGCGGGACCTGTTCCGATAAGGGCGCCTGCTGCGGTCCGGGGAATCGGTCCCTCGCAGGATGCCACCACACCATGGAGCCCGTACGGGAGGTGCGCTCGCCGGAAACCCCGAATGGCGACGCGTGGGGCTGTTCTCATAGCTGGCACGCGAAAGAGGTGTGAGGTGATGATGAAGCGCCTGGCTGCGCTCATTGTGCTCGTCCTGGCGGTCCCTCTCTTATCGACCAGTGTGGCGGGCGCGGCGGTCGAGCTCAAGTTCTACTATCCGGTCGGGGTGTCGGGCCCGCTGGCCAAAGTCATGGACGGCATGGTGGCCGACTTCAACCGCATCCACCCCGGGAGTCACGTGACGCCCATTTTCGCCGGCGGTTACGTTG
>DASUDA010000071.1:0-8573 GCA_036275835.1 bacterium
GCCGGCGCGGTTCTTCGCCCGCGTGGTGGTCGCGCCGGCCGCCGGCGCGACCACCACGCGGGCGAAGAACCGCGCCGTCTCTAGTCGCTTAGTTCCGGCACCCGCAGGTCCCTCCCCCGCAGCATCCCCCCGGGTCGGACCGGGCGCCGCCGCCACCCGCGCTCATCACGTGGACCGGGGTGAACACCCGGCGCGCACCGGCGCGCCCGCACTGCGGACAGGACGGCGCGCCCCGGGACTCGTACTCGGAGACGGTGGCCCTCACTTCGAATTGGTGCTTGCAGGTCGCGCACCGAAAGACGTACGTCATCCTCTCACCGCCGGGCCGGCGCAACAAGCGCCGGTCTCCGGCCTGGTATTCTCGTCAGGGCGATCCCTCTCCTCTCCGGACCGCACACCGCTCCCGGCTCTCACTCCTCGGTAATCTCCCAGGAGTGGGTAATGGCCACGCACCCCTTCAACGTTTGGGCGACCGGACACCCGCGCTCGAAGACGGCCAGCGCGCGCTCCGCCTCCTCCATCTTCCCTTCCGGAACCGTGAGGTGATACCTGACGCGGATCGCCGTGACCCGCATCACCCGGTCCGGCGCTTCGATCGTGCCTTCAGCCTCTGTCCACAGCTTGTTCGGGTAACTGGGAATCCCGCGCGCCTCCAGCGCGCCCGCAAGGGTGCCCGTGAGTCACCCCGCCGCCGCCCCCACAAGGTGATCGAGTGTGCTCGGGAGCTCCTCCTCGGGTTCCATCTTGTAGAACGCCTTGATCCCGCTGTTGACCCCGTAGCGGATCGGTTCTGGAAAGTCCCCCAGATACGCCCTTCGGTTGGGGCGCTTCTCCTGGTAGACCCGAATGCGAGAAATGTGCACCGCGTCCATCACATGACCTCCTCTCGGGATTACCGTCCGGACCACTTAGGAGGACGTTTGTCGAGAAAGGCAGCCACGCCTTCCTG
The DNA here is from genome assembly GCA_036275835.1 of bacterium. Classification (GTDB taxonomy): domain Bacteria; phylum Sysuimicrobiota; class Sysuimicrobiia; order Sysuimicrobiales; family Segetimicrobiaceae; genus DASUDA01. The sequence continues at coordinate 950 of DASUDA010000071.1, forward strand.
AAAATCGGCGCTGTCGTAGCAGGCGCTCACCAGGTCGTGACCCGGGTCGTCGGGGTCCAGGCGGCGGACGACGCGCCGGACGGCTTCCTTACTCACGCGCAGCGTCAGCGGGGGAGCGGACGCGATCGCCTCGGCCAGTTCCCGGGTCCGGTCCTCCAACGTGTCCGTGGGTACGACCTCGTTCACCAGGCCCCAGGCGTGGGCCTCCCGGGCGTCCACATGGCGGCCCGTGTAGATCATCTCCTTTGATCGCGCAGGTCCGATCAGGGCGACGAGACGGGCGTAGTTCTTCATCGAGAGGCAATTCCCCAGACGGATGATGGGGACCCCGAACCGGGCGTTCTCGGCGGCCAGGCGGAGATCGCAAGCCAGGGCCACCGTGAGCCCTCCGCCGACGGCATAGCCGCGAATCGATGCCAGCGTGGGCTTGCTCACCGCGTCGAGCCGTCCGATGACCCTGTCGATCCGTTCCTCGTACTCGATCCCGGCCCGGGGATTGCCGCGGAACGCAGGGAACTGCCTGATATCCGTCCCGGAGATGAACGCGCGGTCTCCGCTCCCGGAGATCATCAGCACCTTGATGCGATCATCGCGGTCGACTTCGTCACACACCTCGGCCAGACGCTGGTACATCGCCCAGGTCATGGCATTCCTCTGGTCCGGACGGTTAACGGTCAGGTGTCCGACGCCGCCCTGGACTTCGAAAAGAATGTGCGACGGCTCCATGGGTGGCCTCACCTCCATGCGCGCTGCGGGGTCGGCAGTCCTCGGGCGAGGGGACGGAGCGCTCAGGCGGGAGGAGCTGAGGGATCCGGGGGATCGCCGGCCTGCGGTGGTTGTGCCGAAGGCATTCCGCGTGACGGGCGTGTGTCGCCATCGGGGGGGCGCGGCGCGGCCGATGGGGGCGCTGTCACGACGACCTGGCGCAGGAGCTCTCCGGCGATGTCGCCGATCGTGACCCGACCCTCCTCCCCTTGCGCGGTGATGTACTCTGTCACCTGTGCCCGCTCGCGGTCGCGCGCCAGGCGCTTGAGACTGAGAATCATGCGCCGTTCTTCAGGGCGGATTTCGGTGACGAGAGCCTCGACCGTCCGGCCGACCTCCAGAACGTCCGCGACCTTCTGCACTCGCTTTTCTCCCATCTCCGAGATAGGGATAAAGGCGTCCACTTCGGGCAGCCGAACGAATGCGCCGGACGCGACGATCCGGACCACCCTGCCGGAGACGACCTGGCCGGTCCGGTAGGTGTCCCCGATCCGCTGCCAGGGGTCGGGGAGGATATGCTTGAGACCCAGGGAGATCCGGGCGGCGTCGCGGTCCACGCGCAGCACCATCACGGTGATGTGCTGTCCCCGCCGCACCACCTCGGAGGGGTGCTTGATGTACGTCCAGGACATCTCGCTGATCGGCAGGAGGCCATCGATCGCTCCGAGGTCGACAAACGCGCCGAAATCCGTCAGGCGCCTGACTGTCCCGTCCACGACCTGGCCTTCCTCCAGAGAGGCGAGCATCTCGGCGCGTGATGTGGCCCGCATCTCCGCGACCGCATTCTTGTGGGACAGGATGACGCGCCCTTTCGCCCGGTCGACCTCGATCACCTTGAGCGGGATGCTCTGCCCGACCAGAGACTCGAACTGCCGCCCCCGGGCCTGGGAAAGATCGACGTGACTCCCGGGGACGAATCCCCGCATTCCGAGGTCCACAACGAGGCCGCCTTTGACCTTGTCCACCACCATCGCGTGCAGGACCGTCTTCTGCTGGAACGCCTTCTGGATCCGGTCCCAGGCGAGGGCCAGGTCGGCGCGCTTCTTGCTCAGTAAGATATTCCCTTCCTCGCCCTCCACCTTCATCACGTAGACGTCTATCCGGTCACCAACGGTCAGACCCTCGACGGTCTCCCCGTGCGCTGACAGCTCCTTCGGTGGAATGAACCCCTCCGACTTCGCTCCCACATCCACGAGGACACCCTCGCTGTCGACGCGGACGACCGTCCCCTGAACGATCTGCCGTTCGACCAGGGCGGGAATCCGCGCAAGGTCGATCTCTTCCGGCTGCGGGGACGGTGTCTTTTCGTCGGCCATCGGACGACCACCTTTCTCGTGCTGGGGTCCCCGCAGGCCTGCATGCGCGCTGGGTCCAGACCAGGGGCCTTGTTACTTCGCCGGACGGGCTACCTCTCCTGCCCGCGGCCGGCCGGTGCGGCGTCGGGCCGGGTAGGGGTCCGGTCCCGGCTCACCCGCCGTCTCGTGCTACATCCAGCGGGGAGCCCAGAAGCCGCCGGATCCCGCGCGGGATGCGCCTCGGGCGCCCCGTGCGGTCGACCGCCGCGTGCACCGTATATCCGTCCGCCAGGATTTCGCCGTCGGTTCTGCGGAGAACCTGGTACTCGAAGGACAGCGTGGCCCGCCGGAGGTCCCGAAGATGTGTTCGCACGACCAGGACCTCATCGTACCGGGCTGGTCGGCGGTACCGGCAGTAGGCTTCTACCACCACGAGCATCCACCCCTCCTGCTCGACCTGGGCGTACGAACGGCCCCGCTCGCGGATGAACTCCGTCCGGCCGGCCTCGAACCAGACCAGGTAACTGGCGTGGTGGGCCACGCCCATCTGGTCGGTCTCGGCGTACCGGACGCGGACTTCCACGTCGGAGACGGTCATCAGAAGCCGCGCCCGCGGAGCCGCGGATCGAGCAGGTCCCGGAGCCCGTCCCCGACCAGGTTAAATCCCACCACGGTGATGAGGATGGCCAGCCCTGGAAAGGTCGCGATCCAGGGCGCCGTCAGCATATACGACCGGCCCGTCGCCAGCATCGAACCCCACTCCGGGGTGGGCGGGCTCGCCCCCAGGCCGAGGAAGGAGAGGCCGGCCGTCTCGACGATGGTGAAGCCGACGGTCAGCGTGGCCATGACGATGATCGGGGAGAGGACGTTGGGGAGGACGTGACGGACCAGGACGCGGACGGCGCCGGCACCCAGCGCGCGGGCCGCTTCGACGAACTCCTGCCCGCGGATCGCCAGCACGGCTCCCCGCACGAGGCGGGCAAACTGGGGTGTGTAGACGATGCCGATCGCGATCATGGCGTTGGTGAGGCTGGATCCCAGGATCGCCACCACGATCATCGCCAGGAGCAGGTACGGGAACGCCAGCATGACGTCCACGATCCGCATCACCGCGGAGTCTACCCGCCCGCCGAAGTAGCCGGAGACGATCCCCAGGAGGATGCCGAGGGACGCGGCGATCCCGTCGGCCAGAAGGCCAACGATGAGGGCGATCCGGGCTCCGAACAAGACACGGGAGAAGATGTCGCGGCCAAACTCATCGGTGCCGAAGAGATGCGCGGAGGAGGGCGGCCGCAGTTGCTCGACAAACGCCTGGTCGGTCGGGCTGTAGGGCGCAATCTGCCACGCAAAGAGTGCCGTGCCGATGACGAGGGCCAGCACCACACACCCCACCACCAAGTGGGGACTGCGCACCAGGCGGCGCCACGAGAGCGCGCCCCCGCGGCGGCGCCCGCCCGGGGCGATCGCGCCTCCCGGCGTCTCGCCACGCCCGGTGTCCTCACGCATACCGAATGCGGGGATCGAGGTAGGCGTACAGGATGTCGACCAGCAGGTTCGCCAGAACGAACACCGCCGCGGCGATGATCACGACCCCCTGCACGACCGGGTAGTCTCGCGCCAGGACACTGGTGATGGCCAGACGCCCCAGCCCAGGGAGCGCGAAGATCGTCTCGGTCAGGACGGCGCCGCTGAGCAGCAGCCCGAGCTGCAGCCCGATCAGTGTGACGATGGGCAGCAGCGCATTGCGGAGGGCGTGATAGTTGACCACCCGCGGCTCGGCCATGCCCTTGGCGCGCGCGGTCCGGACGTAGTCGAGGGTGAGCACGTCCAGCATCGTGGACCGGGCCATGCGGGCGATGGTGGCCATGGACGTCGTGCCCAGGGTCAGCGCCGGGAGGATGAGGTGGCGGACGCCGCTCCACGCGACCGCCGTGTTCCCGGTGAGCAGCCCATCGACCACCGGCATCCCGGTGATCCGCCGAAAGGTCATTCCTTCGTCCAGCATGCTCCCGAGCGGGAGCCAGCCCAGAATTCCCCCGAACACGAGCAGCAGCAGAATCCCGGTCCAGAACACCGGCATCGAGACGCCGACCAGCACGCCGATCATGGCTCCGGTGTCCAGAGCCGAGTGGGGGCGGCGGGCCGCCAGGACACCGATCGCCAGGCCGCAGACGATGGCAAACAGGAGAGCGGCGACGCTCAGTTCAATCGTGAGGGGCAAGGCCTGCCCGATCTCCCAGATCGCCGACTGGCGGGTACGGATCGACGTGCCGAAATCGCCTCCCGCGGCTCCGAGCAGAAATCGCAGATACTGCACATACACCGGCTGATCAAGACCGAGTTGATGGCGGAGGCGCCGCAGATCGGCCTCCGTCCCCTTGTCCCCCAGGAGCAGTTGCGCGACATCGCCGGGGACGAGGTGCATCCCGAAGAAGACGAGGACGCTGACCCCCAGCAACACGGGGACGAGCTGCACCAACCGGCGCGCGATATACCTCAGCATCCGGCGGCGCGAGGGTCCGGCGTGCTACTGGAGAGACACGAGCTCCATGTGGAAGAACATCTGCAGCGGGTTGAGCAGGAACCCCCGGACACTGGTCCGCGCCGCCCGCACCTGGTTCGTGTGATTGATGAAGATCCACGGCGCATCGTCGTGGAGGATCTTGTTGGCCTGCGCGTAGATCAGCGTCCGCTTGGCCTGGTCCGCGGTCTGGCGGCCCAGCCGCATCAGCCTGTCATATTCGGGATTGTGGTGGCGCGAAGTGTCGTTGACACGGGCCTTCCCGGCCGCCGTGTCCCATTCGAAGAGATCACCCAGAAAGTTGTCCGGATCTCCGTTATCGCCCGACCACCCGGAGATGGCGAACCCCTCCCACGGGAAGTGGCGGAAGCGGTCGAGATAAGCGCCCCACTCGTACTGGGTGATCCTGATCCTGGCGCCGACCTTGGCCAGGTAACCCTGCACCGCTTCCCCGAGCTTCGCCCCGCCGATCGGATTGTACCCCCGGGGGTTGGCGGACACCATCATGTCGGTCGTAAACCCGTTGGGGAACCCGGCCTCCCGGAGGAGGGATTTGGCTTTCTCCGGGTCATACGGATAGGGGGCGACGGACTTGTTGTAGCCCCAGAGCACCGGCGGCATCCCCTGGCTGGCCGTCGTCGCGCCGCCGTAGAGCCCCCTGTTGATCGCGTCCTTGTCTACGGCATAGTTCATGGCCTGACGGACCCGCTTGTCCCGGAAGGGGCTCGCGTCGTTGGCCATCGCCACCCCGAGAATCGTCAACCCGGCCTGCTGGTAGAGCTTCAGCGCGGAGTTGGCCGTGACGCGCGCGTAGTCCGATGGAGGCACGTCGGCCAGAATCTGCACCTCGTTCCGCTCGAGCTTGAGCATTCGGGTCGCGCTCTCGGGCACGATCTGGAAAATGATCCGGTCCACCTTGGGCCGGCCGCCCCAATACGCCGCGTTGGCCTCGACGGTGATATGGTCGTTCCGGACGGCCTCGACGAACCGGAACGGCCCGGTCCCGACCGGATGCTGACTCGCATCGCACGCGTACTGCTTGGTGGCCGCCGGACTCATGATGCCCTGCCAGATCATCGCCAGGCTACTCAGAAACGGGGCGTTCGGCTTCGGCAGGGTGAACCGCAGCGTGTCGTCATCGAGGACGTCCATCTTGACCACAGTCCCGTCCTTCACCGAGCCGAACGTGAAGTCGTCGTATGTATCCACGCCTTTACGGCCCAGGACATAGCACGGGTTTTGAGGGTTGATCGCCCGATCGACGTCGTCGGCCACGGTGTGGGCATTCATCGGGGTGCCGTCGTGGAACGCGACCCCGCGCCGGAGCGTGAACGTGTAGACGAGCCCGTCAGGGGAGATCACCCACTTCTCCGCGAGCCCCGGCCCGACGATGCTGGAACCCGGCTTGTAGTTGACGATCGAGTCAAAGATGGTGGACATCACAAACCCTGACTCGTTGTTCTCCACGGTCTGCGGGTCGAGGCCGGTCTGATCTGCGCCGATGGCGATCACCAGCGTCTTCGGGGCCTGCGCTTGGGCCACCCCCCATAACCCGGCCGGCACCAGCGCCACCGCCAGGAGCACCGCCGCGTACCGCCGGGCCACCACGCGTCGCATCCCGCATCCCCCCTTAGAGAGCATACGGTAAGATACTCGCTACGGCGGGCACGGCCCTCCCCCGGATGGGGCGCACCTGGCAGCGGAGGGCCGCTAACGCGGAGGGGGGAGTGGGGCGGCCCGAAGTTCGCGCGCCCGCCGGGCCGCCCTCTCGACGGCGTCCCGCACGGCACCTTGAAATCTGCTTTCTTCCAGCGCTTGAATCCCGGCCATTGTCGTCCCACCCGGAGACGTGACCCGCCCGCGGAGAACGGCCGGGTCCTCGCCCGTCTCGGCCAGCATCTTGCCGGCCCCGAGCACGGTCTGGGACACCAAGGCAAGAGCGACGTCGCGCGAGAGCCCCGCACGCACCCCTGCCTCCAGCATTGCCTCCGCCAGGAGATAGACGTACGCGGGACCACTCCCGGACAACCCCGTCACGGCATCGAAGAGTGACTCCGGAACGACGACGACGGATCCGACGGCCTCGAAGATGTCGCGGACGGTAGTCAGATGGGCCTCAGTCGCCCACCGCCCCAGGCAGACGGCGGTGGCTGAGGCGCCGACGGCGGTGGACGTATTGGGCATCGCCCGCGCGGCCGGCACGCCCTCCACGTGATGCTCGATCGTTTCAAGGGGCACACCCGCGGCCACCGAGATGACGAGGTGACGCGCCTGGGCGTGCGGGCCGATGTCCTGGAGAACGTCCGGCATGTCCGCCGGCTTGACGGCAAGGAGGATCACGTCCCCCTCAGCCATCAATTGCGCTTTGTTCCGCGTGGTCTGGACTCCCCACTGATCCGCGACCCGCGCCAGGCGCTCGTCGTTGCTTTTGTTGGTCACCAGGCATCGTCCGGCGGAGACGGCTCCCGTGCCGATGAGCCCGCGCAGCAGCGCCTCCCCCATGTTGCCCACGCCGATGAGTCCGACAGACCGGTCGATCCGCATCGTGGCCCCCTCCGCAAAAAGCACAGCACCCCCTGGCCCAAAGGGCGAAAGGAGCGCTTCCGCGGTACCACCTTTGTTCCCCGACCGCGCGGCCGGAGCACTCACGCTATCTCGGGCGACCCGGCTCCCGTTTCGGCGGACTCAGCCGCACCCCGGGAGCAGCGAGAGAGGTGGGTTCGGACGGGCCCGCGGCAGCCTTCTCACCACCGGCGCTGCTCTCTCCCGCGCGGGCGGAGCGTCCTACGTTCCTCCCATCAGAGCTCTGCGATTGTGGGGCCTACTATAACATCCATCGGCACCCCCGTCAACCGGCGGCATGCCGGCTGGGTGGAAAGATTACAAATGAGTGCGGAGCGGCCGACGGACTGCCACTCCGCACGTGTTCGATTGCCTGGTGCGCCGGCGGCTAGGGGGTCGAAAAGCCGTGCTGCCTCAGGGCGCTGTCCGTGTAATCCCCCACGACCCGGCCGGAATCGTCGATGGAGCTCGCCTCTGTGGA
>DASUDA010000072.1:0-14303 GCA_036275835.1 bacterium
AGCCAGCTTTTGGAGATGGACTCCCTTAGTCCGAATCAGCGCGATCACGTGGAAGAGGTCCTCAAGGGCGGGCGGTACCTCCTGAGCCTCATCAATGAAGTGCTTGACATCGCCCGTATCGAGGCGGGCCGCTCGGAGATATCTCTTGAGGCGGTTCCGGTGAAGGAGGTCGTCCAGGAGAGTCTGGCTCTGATCTTGCCCATTGCTGTCGCCAGAGGCGTCCTGCTCGAGGAGAGGCCGGGTGGCATCGTCGATCGTTTCGTGCACGCCGACCGCCAGCGGCTGAAGCAGATTCTGTTGAACCTTCTTTCTAACGCGGTGAAATACAACAACAGCAAAGGAGGCAGAGTCCTCGTGTTCTCTGAGGAGATCCGGGGAGGCCGGCTGCGGCTCAACGTGAGCGACAACGGCCCCGGGATTCCTGCCGAGAAGCTGAGACGGGCGTTCACGTCTTTCGAGCGCCTAGGGGCCGAGCAGACAGGAGTCGAAGGCACCGGGCTCGGTCTGGCTCTTTCCAGGCGGCTGGCAGAGGCAATGGGAGGGTCGCTAGATGTGGAAAGCACCGTGGGCCGGGGAAGCACCTTCTGGATAGAGTTGCCGTTGGTAGAAGGCCCGGGGAGGGCAGCCGTTCAGAACGCTTGATAAATCTGGTGGGCCCTCGTGGACTCGAACCACGGACCTCACCCTTATCAGGGGTGCGCTCTCACCACCTGAGCTAAGGGCCCACTGAACTTTCTTCAGTATATGTAGGGATCGAAGAAGCGTCAACTGAACGTCCGCGACGCAGACACGCGCAATAAATCCCCGCCCGCTCCACGTCTATATCATAAAGACCAGGACATCGCGTGGGTCCAAGAGAAGGAGAGCGGCACCTCTGGAGGGCCGGATGAGCGAGACGGCCGTCAGGGCACCAACCGAGTTCGAGGGCGTCGTCCGGCCCCACCTGGAGTACCTGTATGCCCTGGCCGTCCGTCTGTGCGGCCATCGGACTGTCGCAGAAGACCTAGTGCAGGACGCGCTCCTTCGCGCGTTCCGCGGCTTCCCGCGCCTGCGCAACCGCGAGCGGCCGCGCTTCTGGCTCACGCGGGTCCTCACGTCCTGCCATTACGATCGCTATCGGGCGGAGCACGGGGCCGATGAGATGCTCCGTCTGGATAGCGAGGCCTGTCCGGACCTCTTTGACAAGATCACCGAGGAGGACCCGTTCCCTTATTCGGATCGCGTCCACCTCGATTTTCTCGCCCTGTTCGATGACGCGCGCGTGATCGAGGTGTTCCAAGGCCTTCATCCTGTCTACCGCACGGCGCTGATCCTGGCGTACGTCTACGGGTACAAGGCGCGCGAGATCGCCGATATCACGGGAAAGTCCGTGGGGACGGTGCTCGCGCGGCTCTTCCGCGGCCGCAAGCAGATGGAACGAGAACTGTGGGAGTACGCGCAAAGCACAGGACTCATCGCCCAGAAGGAGGCACTGGTGTGATCAAATGCAAGGAAGCGGTGTCGAGGCTGTGGGCCTACCTGGACCGGAATATTGACCGCATTCACGAGGCCGAATTGGAGGAACACCTGGGCCTGTGCCGGCACTGCTGCGGCGAGCTCGAGTTCGCGAAGCAGATGCGGACCATGCTCCTGGGCTCCGGCTCCGCGTCGGAGATCACCCCCGACATTCGCACGCGGCTGGGGACATTTCTGAAAGACGTAGGAAAACAGCGAGGGAGGAAGCGATGAGCGCCGAGGCCGTTCACCCCATCGCTCCGACAAGCGGCGACCTGCTTGGTCAGGAGGCGATCAAGGACCTGGTGCGCCAGGCTTACCGCCGGGTCATCGGAGAGGCAAGCACTGCGGCGGAACGTCTCTACGATCCTGAACAGATCGCACTGTTATCCCCCGGCACGACCGCCCAGGCGCTGGGGGTGGGGAACCCCATTCGCGCCTCAGACCTCAAGCCGGGCGAGGTCGTCATCGACCTCGGCTGCGGCGGCGGGATCGACACGATCCTCGCTGCGCGTGCCGTGGCGCCCGCCGGGAAAGCGATCGGGCTGGACATGCTGCCCGAGATGCTGGAGGTCGCGTCTCGCAACGCCGCCGAGAGCGGCGTCTCGAATATCGAATGGCTTCAGGGGGAGATGGAAGCGATCCCTCTTCCCGACGAAAGCGTCGACGTGGCCGTCTCGAACGGCGTCATCAATCTCTCGCCCCGCAAATCCCGGGTCTTTGCCGAGATCTACCGCATCCTGCGCCCGGGAGGCCGTTTCGTGGCGGCCGACATCGTCGTTGACGAAGATCTGCCGCCGGAGATCCTCACCAATCCTGCCGCCTGGGCCGGCTGAATCTCGGGAGCTCTCGCGGAGCGTGTCTTCGCGAACAAACTAGAGAAGATCGGATTTGGGGATGTGCGGCGCGGCGAAGAGCGCCCCTTCGGCGTTGACGAGTGCGCCCAGTACCCGCTGTTCACGCCGGAGCTCATTGCGCTCATGCGCCGGCTCATCTCCCCACAGCGGCAGGCGACGGTCGCCCGATCGCTGATCTTTACGGCCCGCAAGCCGCGCGCGCCGTAACCGAAGGCGACATCACTGTACCGTCCTTGGCGTTCGAGAGCTCGGTGATCACAACTGAGAGGGGTGAGGGGATGGGATACTCTGTTGAAGGAAGGCTGCTCGAAGCCTGCTCGTGTGGGGGACCGTGCCCGTGCTGGGTCGGAGACGATCCGGACGGCGGCACATGCGATGGCGTGGTCTGTTACCACTACGACAAAGGCGAGATTAACGGCGTCAGCGTTGCGGGCCTCACCCTGGCGCTCGTCGCGCACATTCCTGGGAACGTCCTGAAGGGCAACTGGAAGGTGGCCGCCCACGTGGACAGCAAGGCCACCCCGCAGCAGAAGGAGGCGATCCTCGCCGCCCACACTGGCAAGCTAGGCGGACCAATGGGGGATCTTGCGCCGTTGATCGGCGAGGTAGTCGGCGTGTACGACGTGCCCATCGAGTTCAACATTGTGGAAGGCAAGGGAACCCTGCGTGTGGGGAATGTGGTCTCGGCGGAGATGCAGCCGTACACCGACGCCCAGGGGCGGCCGACCAAGCTGGTGGACAGCATCTTCAGCACGATTCCGGGGTCGCCGGCATACCTCGGCAAGGCGATGTCGTACAAGGTCAACCTCCCCACACACAACATGCAGTGGGAGTTTAACGGGCGCAACGCGGTCCTGGGAACCTTCCGCTTTGAGGCGTAGGGCGTAATGATCGCATCGATGCGCACGCCGGATGACGCCCGCTGGTACCGCCTGTCGCTGTGGGCGCTGATCCTGTCGGCGTGGGCGGCGCTAGCGGCGTGGGGCGCATCGCCGTTCGCCGGTTTACTCAGCCACCGCGAGATCGGGGAGGGGTCCATCTCCCCGGTCCTCCGGCTGGCGGTGTTCGTCCTGGGCTGGCTGCTCATGACGGTCGCGATGATGCTGCCGAGCAGCCTTCCCCTCGTCAATCTCTTTCGCAGGCTTGTCAGCGGCCGACCCGACCGTCCCGGGCTCGTGCTGCGGCTGGTCCTCGGCTACCTTGCTGTCTGGGCGCTCTTCGGGCTCCTGGCGTACATCGGTGACGTCGGTCTGCACGGGGCGATCGAGCGCCTCCCCGGACTGGCCGCCGCCGCGGGCGGGATTGGCGCCGGGATCCTGCTGGCGGCAGGGGTCTACCAGTTTACTCCTCTCAAATATTCGTGCCTGGAGAAGTGCCGCTCGCCGTACTCGTTTCTGGTGGAGCACTGGCGCGGGGGGCAGGCCGGGCGCGACGCCCTCCGGCTCGGAACGCGTCACGGCCTGTTCTGTGTCGGCTGCTGCTGGACCGTGATGCTGTTGATGTTTGCTGTGGGCGGCGCCAACCTGGGGTGGATGCTCGCGCTAGGGGCGGTGATGGCGGCGGAAAGGGCCACGCGCTGGGGGAGAGTCCTTACCCCTCCGCTGGGGGCGGCGTTGGTGATCTGGGGCGTCCTCACGCTCGTGGGCAGAGTCCCTTTCCCGGGCACGTGAGCGTTGTCTACGCGCGGATCGGAGGTGCGGGGGCGCGGGTAAGCCGCGTCACTCGCTGAGACGCACGCGGGCGAACCGGCGCCGGCCGACCCGGACGAGGAGGCCCTCCCGCACCACAACCTCGGCCTCGGTGTCCTCGACGCGTTTCCCATCGAGGCTCACCCCGCCCTGGCTGATCAACCTCCTGGCCTCTCCGTTCGAGTCGGCGAGGTGAAGTTCGACGAGGAGGTGGACCAGGCGGATCGCCCCGTCGCGGAGACGCCTGCGGCTGAGCACCACATCGGGGATCTCTTCGGGGAGTTCGCGCCCCGCAAACACGCGCTCAAACTCTCGCTCGGCGGCCTGGGCCGCCTCATGACCGTGGTAGCGGGCGGTGATCTCCCGGGCCAGCCGCTTCTTGACGTCGCGCGGGTGCGCCCGGCCCTCCCGCAGGGCGGCCTCGAGCGCCCGGACATCGGGGAGGGGCACGAGCGTGCAGTACTCGAAGTACGGGATCATCAGCTCGTCCGGAACGGACATCACCTTGCCGTACATCTCGGTCGGGGGCTCGGTGATGCCGATCGCGTTACCGAGGCTCTTGCTCATCTTCTGAACCCCATCGAGCCCGGGGAGGAGAGGGGTCAGGACGACGACCTGCGGCTCCTGGCCGGTCTCGCGCTGCAGTTCGCGCCCCATGAGGTTGTTGAACTTCTGATCGGTCCCTCCCAGTTCCACGTCCGCCTGGATGGAGACGGAATCGTACGCCTGGCAGAGCGGATAGAGGAGCTCGTGCAAATGGATTGGCTGGTGCTCCCGGTAGCGCTTCGCGAAATCGTCCCGCTCGAGAAGACGATGAATGGTCGCCCGGCTGGCCAGCCTGATGACGTCGTGAAACGTCATCGGGCGCAGCCACTGGCTGTTGAACACCACGCGCGTGCGGTTTGGATCGAGGATCAGGCTGTACTGCTCGCGATATGTCCTGGCGTTCTGCTGGATCTCCTCCGGGGTCAGCGCGGGGCGGGTCTCGGATTTTCCGGACGGATCTCCGATCAGGCCGGTGAAGTCCCCGATGACCAGGATCGCGTCATGGCCCAAGTCCTGAAACTGGCGCAGTTTCTGAAGCACGATCGCGTTGCCGATGTGGAGATCAGGAGCGGTCGGATCCAGACCGAGCTTGACACGCAGCGGACGGCGCTGCTCCAGTTTCGCAAGGAGCGCGTCTTCCGTGATGATCTCCGTCGTCCCACGCCCGAGGATGTCGAGCTGTTCCCGGGGACTCAGCGGCGCCACGCCCGTGATTATAGCACGCAGACCATGTGATCACGCCCGACGAGGTCAGGAAGCGGACCGGTCCTCCGGCTCGCAGCGGGGATGCCAGGGCGTCGTGAATTCCTCCGTCTCCACCTGCAGGGTGACGTGGCCCAGCCCGAACCGGGTGCTGAGCAACTCTCCCAGATCTCGCAGAACCCGCTGGCTCTCCGAAAGGTCTTCGACAAGCACGTGCCCACTGACCGCCTCCATCCCGCTGGTCAACGACCAGATATGCAGGTCGTGGACCCCGCGCACGCCGGGGACCGCGGACATGGCCTGCTCCACATCGGTGAGCGACACTCCTCGCGGTGTGCCTTCCATCAGGATTCTCACCGCCTCACGCACGAGGGGCCACGCGCCAGCCAGCACCAGCCCGGCGACTCCGAAACTCACCACGGCATCCGCAGGTGTCCACCCGGTCATCAGGATGACGAGGCCGGCCGCAATCGTGCCCGTGGCAGCCGCGGCATCCGCGCGGACATGGGCAAACGCCGCCCCGACGTTCAGGTTGTCGTGGTGGCCCGGGGCGAGCAGCACACAGCTGCCGATGTTCCCGGCGAGGCCCAGGACGGCGACGGCGAGCATCCCCGGGGCGATCACCGGATGCGGGACGCGGAGGCGCTGAACGGCCTCATAGAAGATCACCCCGGCGATCGCCGCGAGAATCACGCCGTTTGTCACGGCGGCCAGGATCTCCGCCCGGCGATACCCGTAGGACATCTCCGTGGTGGCGGGCCGTGTGGCAAGCCAGCTGCCCGCGATCCCGAGTCCCAGGCTGCCCACGTCGACGAACAGGTGCGCCGCGTCGGCCAGCAGGGCGAGACTTCCCGTCAGCCACCCTCCGATGGCCTCGACCGCCATGAGGACGAGCGTGACGCCGAGAGCAAACGCCAGCGCACGGCGGGGATCTTCCAGACCCGCCGCGTGGGGGGGATGTCCGGGCGACCGCTTCTGTGTCGCGGGCCTCTGTGTCACCGGCGCGGGAGCTCGACGATCGTCGCTCCACTCCCTCCCTCGCCGTCACCTCCGAGCCGGAACCCGGCTACCTCGGGATGGTGTGCGAGATGCTCGTGCACGGCGCGTCGGAGCGCCCCGGTTCCCTTGCCGTGGATCACCGTCACGCGCGCAAGCCCTGCCAGCACGGCTTCATCCAGGTACTTGTCCAGTTCCAGGACGGCATCGTCCGCCGTCATTCCACGGAGATCCAGGGTCGCCGACACGCTGAGGGCCTTGGCGAGGTCCGGTGAAGACACGGGCGATGCGCGCACCTCCCGCTCTCCCGGCGTTTGTACGCGCCGGAGGTCGCTCAGCGGCACGCGAACCTTGAGAACACCGACCTGCACCTCCGCCTCCCCGCGGTTGTCAGGCTCGACCTCCACAACGCCGCGCTGGCCCAAGGAGACCACGAGCACGTCTTCGCCGGCGCGGAGATTCTCGGGAGGCGCCCCCGACGGCGGTGTCTGAACCTCCTGGGTGTACGCCTCGGCCACGCGGCCGAGATCCCGGAGATGCGCCCCCACCCGGGAGGCGGCCTCGGGGGTGGGGTGCGCGCGGAGGGCGGCCATCAGGGCATCCAGGTCCTGCCGCCCCCGCCGCAGCACGGCACCGAGTTCCGCCTGCGCCCGGTCGGCAATCCGTCGGCGCTCGGCGGCCAGGCGCTCGGCCTCCTGGGCGAGGCGGGTCTGAGTTCGGCTCACGTCTTCCTGGGCGCGGGCGAGGGTCTCGCGGTCGCGTGCCAGGGCCGCCCGCTCCTCTTCGACCTTTTGGAGAACGTGCGTGAGGTCGGCGGCGTGCCGGGCAAGGTACTCCCGCGCCCGGTCGACGATCTCGGCATCGAGCCCCAATCGCGCGGCGATCGCGAGCGCGTTGCTCCGGCCCGGGGTGCCGATCAGCAGGCGGTACGTCGGGCGTAAAGTCTCCTCGTCGAACTCCACGGACGCATTCTCGACGCCGAGGTGGGTGAACGCCAGTGCCTTCAATTCATTGTAGTGGGTCGTCACGGCGGTGCACGCCCCGAGGGCGTGGAAGGTCTCGATGAGCGCCCGGGCAAGGGCCGTTCCCTCGGTGGGGTCCGTTCCCGCCCCGACCTCATCGAGGAGGACGAGGGCGCCCGCCTCTCCCGGGGGATCGTCGGCGAGAGCGTGGAGGATCTCCACGATTGCAGTCAGGTGCGATGAGAATGTGGAGAGGTTCTGCTCGATGCTCTGCTCGTCGCCGATGTCCGCGTAGACCTGGGGAAAGACCGCGACCTCACTCTCGGCGGCAGCGGGGATGTGGAGGCCCGCCTCTGCCATGAGCGTGAGCAGCCCCAGGGTGCGGAGGGTGACCGTCTTTCCCCCGGTGTTCGGTCCGGTGATGATGAGCGTGCGGAACCGCTCCCCCAGGGAAATGTCCACGGGAACGACGGCGCCGGAGAGGAGGGGATGCCGGGCGGCGCGGAGCGCGACCCGGCCGACCGCATTGAGGCCGGGGGACGTCCCGCGCACCTGGAGGCTGAGGGAGGCTTTGGCCGCCGCCACGTCGAGGTCGGCGAGGATAGTGAGCGTGTGCGCGATGTCGTCTGCCGCGGCGCCGACCGCCTGGCTGAGCGCCGCGAGAATGCGCGCGATCTCCTGCTGCTCCGCTTCGGCGAGTTCCCGGAGACGATTCCCCAGGGGAACGATCGCCAGCGGCTCCATGAACACCGTCACCCCGCTCGCCGAGTGGTCGTGTGCGACCCCGGGAAACTGGTCGCGGAACTCGGCCCGCACCGGCACCACGAACCGGTCGTCCCGGATGGTGATGAGCGCCTCCTGGAGCATCCTCTGCATCGCGGGAGCGCGGATCACCTCTTCCAGCCGGCTGCGCAGCCGCGACTCGCCGACCCGGCGCTCCCGCCGGATGCGGCTCAGATCGGGACTGGCGTCGTCCAGGATCGCGCCGTCGTCGCTGATGGCCCGGCCGATCGCGGCCTCGAGCGTGGGGAAGACACCGAGCGCCTCTGCCAGCTCGGCCAGCACCGGGGCCTCCGCGCGGCGTCCGGCAATGAACCCCTTGAGCGTGCGGACGGTGGCCAGCGTGGTGCGGATCTCCAGCACCTCGCGGGCTCCGAGCACGCCCCCGATCCCGGCCCGGTGAACGGATTCCCGGATGTCGCGCGCTCCGCGCACGGGCAGCCCACCGGCCGTCTCGGCGAGGTGGCGCGCCTCGGAGGTCTCCCGCTGTCGGCGGTCAACCTCCGAGAGTGTGGGAGATGGGAGAAGTGCCAGAGCCTTCTCACGGCCGAGCGGGGAGGCGCATAGCCCAGCCAGACGCTCGCAGATCGCGGGGAAGCCCAGAACGCGGAGGGTGCGGGCGATCACGATACCGTTCTCCCGGCACCCAGGATGTCGAGGCAGGCGGGCGCCACGTCGGTGAGCGCGCGGAGGCGCGTTCCAACCGCTTCCCGGCCCGCACCGACGAGCAGGGCCGGTACCGGGTTGAGCGTGTGCGCGTCTGTGCGCTCGTCCTCGACGTTGCCGTGGTCGCTCGTCAGGAGCACCAGGGTAATCTCCAGATCGGTCGCGTCAAGCGCCGCGCCCACGAAGCGGTCGAAGCGCTCCACCACGCCGACGGGGTCATCCACGCGGCCGTGCCCGGCGAGGTCGGTCTGGAAGAACTCAAAGAGGGTGAATTCATGGTCGGCCGCGATCCCCGCCAGGGAGCGACCGGCATCTTCAGGCGTGCACAAAGGGATAGGAACTCCCCGCTCGCGGAGTCGGGCGTTAGTGAGATCCTGATAGACGGCCCGGCCCGCGCGGAGGTCATCGATGCCGCGGAGCGGGACACCGGCCTGCAGGGCATTCAGGGTGATGGCGGCGTGGCGTATCTTTCGCTCGGCGACGGCGGAGAAGTAGTCGGCCGTGTAGGCGTTGGCCAGTGCCGCCAGGCTCCCGCGCGATTGCAGCACGCTGAAGATGCCGCGCGATTGCAGGAGACTGGCTAGCGTGGGCGTGGGATAGGCGGTGATGTGGCGGCCGATCAGGGCCGGCGCATTCTCCCCCGTCAGTAGCGCCGTTTGGCCGGTGGCACTCTGCGGGAGGCCGGGAACGCCGAGCCGGGCATCGAGCGGAACCATGACGGCCGCCGGTGTGCGGATCGCGTCCCGTCCCGCCAGGGGCCCGCCGAGCAGCGCGCGAAGCGCCGGTGTGCGGGCACGCACCAGCGGGTTGATCGCGGGATCGGCCTCACCCAACCCCACGCCGTCCATGAAGATCATCAGAATGTGCTTCACCGCCCGCATGATACCATAAGCTCGCATCCACTACTTTGGCGAGAGTTAGTCCCGGCGGCAATATGCCCCGCACGGACGTCCCAGAGCCCCCTTCCGTCACGAGGAAGTTACTCGTCGAAATGCGAATCTCCACTTATAATCGTTGCCAGCCGAGGGGGGATGATATGCCAAAGTATGTCATCGAGCGAGATATTCCAGGGGCGGGCAGGCTCTCTTCTGGAGAACTCCAGGCTGTGTCGCAAAAGTCGTGCGGGGTACTCACCGAGCTCGGGCCGCAGATCCAATGGGTCCACAGCTATGTTACTGACAACAAAATCTACTGCGTGTACATCGCTCCGAACGAGGGCCTGATCAGGGAACATGCCAGGCGGGGCGGCTTCCCTGCCGACCGCGTATCGGAAGTGAGGACCGTCATCGACCCCACAACGTCGGAAGGATAGTCTCGTTATGCCGCGGCCACGTGGGCGTCGGCCGCGGTGAGCGCTGCATCAATAGCCTCGATGCCCTCGTCCAGCTGCGCCTCGGTGATGACGAACGGGGGCGCGAGCATAAGCATGTTCCACCGCGTGTAGGCATAGACACCCCGGTCCATCATCGCCCGCAGGGTGCCCGCAACGGCGGGATGCGTCTCGCGGCTGCCCCGGGGTGTCCAGGGCACGAACGGCTCCCGCGTTGTCCTGTCCCGGACCAGTTCGATGCACGCAAACAGACCCCGCCCCCGCACATCGCCCACGGCCGGGTGACGCTCCTTGAGTTCGGCGAGCCGGGAGAGCAGGGACTCACCCAGGACTCGAGAGCGCTCGATGAGGCCGTCCTCGTGGTATGCGGCGAGGGTGGCCACGCCGGCCGCGCAGGCCAGCGGGTGGCCGCTGTACGTCATGCCGGCGAGGAGGACGTTCGACTCGAAGAACGACGCCACACGGTCCGACGCCACGACCGCTCCCAGCGGCACGTAACCGGACGTGATGCCCTTGCCGAGAGTCATGAGGTCGGGGACGACGCCGTAGTGCTCGATGGCGAACCACTTCCCGGTTCTCCCGAACCCACACATCACCTCGTCACAGATCAACAACACCCCGTGCCTGTCGCAGATCTCCCGCAGGCGCGCGTAGTAGTCGGGGGGAGGGACGATGCGGCCGTTGCTCCCGGTGATGGTTTCTACGATTACCGCCGCGACCGTGTCCGGATTCTCAAACTCGATGATCTCGCCGATGTGGTCTGCGCAGTGGAGGCCGCAGGACGGGTACTGGAGGCCAAACGGGCACCGGTAGCAGAACGGGTCCTCGGCCACAACCGTCCCCGGGACGGCGGTGTCGGCGCCGAGCCTGCGGGGGTCGCCGGAAACCGACAGGGCGCCGGCGGTCCCTCCGTGATAGCTGCGGCGCCGCGTAATCACCTTCCGCCGCCCGGTCGCCAGGCGCGCCATGCGTAGGGCCGCCTCGTTCGCCGTCGCGCCCCCGGTCGTGAAGAATACATGGTTGAGGTCTCCCGGCGCCACCTCGGCCACGGCCCGCGCCAGCTCGCTCCTCTGCGCGTTCGCGAAGGCGGGGGCAACATAGCACACCTCGGCCGCCTGATTCTGAATCGCCTTGACCACCCTGGGGTGTCCGAACCCCAGATTCAGGTTGACGAGCTGGGACGCGAAATCAAGATACCGCCTGCCCTGCCCGTCCCAGAACACCGCCCCTTCGCCGCCCGCTATGAGGAGCGGCCGGCGCGCCTTCTGCGCCGACCAGGAATGAAGCAGGTACCGGCGATCGTCGTCAAGGATGCGGGTGGCCTCAGCTTCGGGCATCGGCCGACTCTGCGGGGCGAGCATCGTCACTCTCCTCCTCGCCGGTGGGTGGGCGGCAGCGGACGGTCCGGGGGGCCGTCGTAAAAGGCGGGCCCCTGCAGGGACAGGTCGAGCGGCTGGACGATTGGCGCGTTCTCCGATCCGCGCCATCCCCTTTCCCGGTGGGCTTCCTCATACGTGTGCGCGACGAGCGACACCGTCCGCGAGAGGAGGAAGATCCCCTTGATGAGGTCCGTGTCAAACCCCATGTCGGCGCAGATCGCCCCGACGGCTCCCGGCCCGTTCAGGTAGATCCGGCGCCCCCAGAAGTCTTCGGTCGCCGCTTCGACAGCCCTCGCCATGGTCACGTGCACGCCCGTGATTCCCAATTCGTCCGCAAGATTCAGGAGGCGCCCCGTCCGCGGGTCGCGGATGTGCTGCGGATGATGAAAGCCCGGAAGCCGCTGCCCCGCCCGGCGGGCCTCGCCGGCCACCCGGCGCGCGGTCTCGTCCAGGGTCAGGCCCTCCCGCCGCATCCTCTCGACGGCCCCCGTGAAGAGTTCGGCGGGGCGATCCGCGGTGCCGTGGAGGGACCCGATGGCCAGCATGCCCCCAGCGACACCCACGTGCAGCGGCACACCGCCTGCCGTGACCAAACGGGTTGCCGCCGACGACGGAGAAAAAGCGTGCTCGGCCATGCTGACCAGAATGGCGTCCAGCATCCGGCTGTGCGCGGCAGACGGAAGCTCTCCCCGCCACACGAGATATGCCATCTCGGCAAAGCTGATATGGCCCGTGAGGTCGTTCAGGTCATAGCCGCGGACCACGATCCTGTCTTTGGTCTTGTAACTGATCGCGGTCCGCCAGTGAAACGGCTCCCGCCCCGCCCGGGTTACGGTGGAGTCCATGCCTTCCCCCTCCCTGCCCTTCGCCAGCGTCCCCTGCCGCCGCACGCCTGCCCGGGCCTCTTACCGGGCCGACGGCGAGACCTGCTCTTCCTTTAAGTACCTGCGGGCTGGATCCAGGTCCTCGCGCAGCAGGCGAAGGTCATCCCCGGCGGGCGGGGCCACCTCACGCACATCCGCCGCCGCATCAAGCGGAAATCCCGTCTCGGCCCTCACCGCGTCGACCGTAGTCGCCGGCATGAGCTTCGCGATCCGCAGGGCACACGTTACCGGATCGTTTTCCAGCACCGCCAGATCCGTGACGACCGTCACGCCAAACTCCGAGGGCAGTCCGGCCCGGCGCCGGCCGCCGGGACCGTCCAGGAAGCCGGGGCTCGTGACGTAGTCGCACCGCTCCGGGAAGCGCCGCCGTTCATGGCGGGTGATGATGAGGAGCCGGCGGCAGTGAGACGCCATATCGTTCGCCCCGCCGCTCCCGGGCAGCCGCCGCCGCATCGCCCCCGGAGAGCCGATCATGGTAGAGTTGATGTTGCCGTACCGATCGATCTGAGCGCCGCCGACGAACCCGAGGTCTACCAGTCCCCGCTGAAGGAGGCAGCCCAGAACGTCGCGCAGCGAGCCGAGCCGCGCGGCGCGATACATCACCTTCGGATCGGACACAGACATCGGTGTTGGACGAACGTGGGGGGCGATCACACCGCTTTCGATGACGCACACCACGCGGGGCGCGTGCGTCCGCTGGGCCAGAGCCGTCGCGAGCAGGGGCAGGCCCGTTCCCACGAACACGACGTCGCCGTCCCGGACGTGCCGGGCCGCCTCAATCACCATCAGTTCCTGGTGCGAGTACCCCGCGGCCATCACGTCATCGCCCGCATCGCCAGGCGCAGAGCCTCCAGCCGGGGGCGGCCGGCGTCCCCCGCCAGATGCGCGTCGAAGGTGGCGCATCCCCAGACGTGCTCCTCGAGGTATCGCGAGGTGGCCTCCGCCCCCGCGCGCGCCGCGTCCTGGTAGGCGGTCACCTGATCGGCATCATAATCGTAGTACCGATACGTAGACGTGGGGTAGGCTCCAAAGGGCTGGACCACGACGGCACTGACGTAGAGGAACGGGATCGTGGTGTGCTCGGGATGCTGGCGGATCGCCTCCTCCGGCACAAGTTCCTCACAGCTCGCGATGACGTGACGCGAGGCGCGGATCATCTCGGGTTCGTGGGTCGCGAATCCTTCGATGATGAGGTTGCCCGTCCGGTCGGCGCGCTGGACGTGCACGAGGCTCACGTCCGGATGCAGGGCCGGCACCAGAACCACAGGCTCTCCAGGGTTCCACGGATTGTCGATCACCACGGCCTTCCCCGGCCGGGTCCTCTCGGACGGACCGAGCAGGTCGGACCCGAGCAGGCTCCGTGTCGGCATGAATGGAACGCCCATCTCACCGGCCAGGAACCGGGTCACCATCGCCAGGTGGCTGTAGTCTTCGACCTCCAGCGTGCCGTCCTCGATCCCTCGCCTCCAGCAGAACGTCGTCCCGAATCTTTCGAGGTTCCCCGACCCGCAGACGCACCGTCTGACGAGCCCGGCTCCGACGAGCTGGTCCATGGAGAGCGAGAGGTTGCATCCGACGACGGTCAGGTCCCCGATCCGCTGGCGGATGACCTCGTGGGTGAGCGCCATAGGGCACCGGCCGACGTTTTGCCCGCCCATGCCGAGGACGGCTCCGGGGCGCACGAAGCGGGAGACCGCCTCCGCCGCGGACATGACTTTGTCGGCGTTGCGAGTGGTCGCGGGCGACTCCATACCCCTAAGTGGCGCCCACGACTAGAGGGGTGTCGTCCCGGTTAGCCCACTCGGCCATGGCGGCATCGTAGGCACGGAGGCGGTCCCAACCGAGCAGCGAGAGGACGAAGAACGCGAGAGTCGTCCGAATGCCCGCCTGGCAGTGCACGATGACCTCCCGGTCCGGTAAGATGCCTGCCCTTTCGACGATCGCGCGGAGTTCGGCTGGGAGCTTGAACACGCCGCGGTCGTCGTCGGTGAGGAACTCTTCGATGGGGATGTTCACCGA
>DASUDA010000073.1:0-11161 GCA_036275835.1 bacterium
GGGATCATTCGAAACCCTTGGGGGGGTGACCTGATCATGGCGGAAAAGCCTGCCAACCCTGCGCCGCTCGGACTTGCCGGCTTTGGATTGACGACCGTCGTTCTCAGTCTTGTTAATGTCGGATGGATCCCTGTCTCTGCCGAGTCCGCTGTCGTGCCCCTCGCGTTTGCGTACGGCGGTCTTGCGCAGATCATCGCCGGCATCCTGGAGTATTCCAACGGCAACACGTTCGGCCTGACGGCGTTCACGTCCTACGGCCTGTTCTGGTTGTGGTTCGCATTCTTGAATTGGACGGCTAAAGCGGGCTTGATCACACCACCCACGTCGACCGGCGTGGGCGTCACGCTCCTGATGTGGGGGGTCTTCACTCTCTATATGTGGGTCGCCACGTTTCGTTCCAATCGGGGAGTGTGGAGCGTCTTCCTCCTGCTCTGGATCACATTCTTCTTGCTCGCGATCGGCGCTCTCGGCGGCGGGGCATCATGGCGTCAACTGGGCGGCTTGGTCGGGTTGATCACAGGCCTCGACGCGCTGTACGTCTCCTTCGCAGAAGTGACGAACGCCGCCCACGGGCGCACAGTGGTATCTTTCTTGATGAAACCGGTGTCGAAGAAGTAGTGCAGCGGATGGAGGTGCGCTGAGACCCTGAGCCAGAGAACAGCAGGACCACCCGACAACTAACGCTTCGGCCGGTTGAGCGGCTTGAGGCGCCGCACGCGGATGCCGCGCGGGAGATAATGCGTGGAGACTCCGCGGCGGTGTTGTGTGCCCTTGCCGGCAGACATGACTGCGGGGGTGAGGAATGGCGATTGAAGTACGGCGGATCAGCGATGAGCAGCTCGAAGAGGCCGTGGGTGGGGCGCCCCTGCGGGCGATGGGGAACCTCTACATCGACGACGTCCTGGCCTATACCGACCGCGGTCTCGACACGCTGCCGTCTTATCTGGAACTGTACCGCAGAGCGGTGAAGCAGCAGTGGTCGCCCGACGAGCTGGACTTTTCACGTGACAGGGAAGAATGGGAGTCCTTGTCGCCGGACACCAGGAGGCGGCGGGTGTGGGGCATGCGGCTGTTCTTTGACGGCGAAGAGCGGGTAGCGGCGCTCCTGGCGCCCTTTATCTGGGCCGCCCCCAGCAAGGACGTCGAGGCCTTCGCCGCCACTCAACTGACCGACGAGGTGCGGCACACCGTCTTCTTCGAGCGCTATTGGCGGGAGGTCGTGGGCACGTCGGCCCCGGGACTCGACGAGCTCGTGGAGGAGATACGGCTCAGGCCGAAGGAGAGCGACGGCTACAATTACTTCTTTTATCAGTGGCTGCCGGGGCTGGCCCGGCGGCTGGCATCGACGCCCCAGGACCTGGAGGCCGCGGTCGAGTTCGTGACCGTCTACCACCTGGTGGTCGAAGGAGCCCTGTTCCTCACCGGCATGCGGTACCAGTTGGAAGGAGCCCGGCGGTGGGCACGGACCTGGGGGTACTATCAGGGCTTCACCGCCACTACCCGCGATGAGTCGCGGCACGTGCTGTTCGGCGTGCGGTACCTGCAGGACATGGTCAGGCGAGATCCGGCCCGTTGTGCGCCCGTGATTCAAGCGGCGATTCTGAAGAGCCTCCCGTTGATCGAAAAGACCATGACCCCGCCGGGAGGGGACATGAGCTATTACGGGGGGAAGCATCTGGAGGCCGCCTGGCCCGGATACACGCCGGCGCGGCTCCGGGAAGAGATGCTTGAGGTCTCGAGAGAGGCTTTGGCCCGGCGTCTGCATTCTGTCGGAGTGCAGATGACGTTCTAAAGGGGGATCCAGACACAACTGTCGCAGCCGATAGGCGTTTACAATCATCTGGGGAGATCGGAGGTGATGAAAAGAGTACGGACCAGACGGATCCCACAGTAGAGCGCCGCTCGAGATTCCCTTCTAGGCCGTGACCCCCCCAAAAGTAGGGTTGGAGGGAAAAGGATGCAAACGGCATATCGAGAGTGGCTATCGAAGGGACTAACCCGCCGCTGGCTTGTGGTCGTCGGCGGGATACTCATCAATATGGCGCTGGGCGTCCTCTATGCCTGGAGCGTGTTTCGCACGCCAATTGTGAAGGAGTTCAACTGGTCCCCGCTAGAGGCCACCTTGCCATTCACCCTGGCGACCTTCGTCTTTGCTCTCCTCATGATCCCCGCCGGTCGCTGGAATGACCGCTACGGCCCGATGCCCGTCGGCGTCGCGGGAGGCGTGCTGATGGGCATCGCGTTCGTGCTGACGAGTCTCGCCCCCAAGGGCCTGGCCAACGCCGGGGGCGCCTGGGCCTGGATCATGGTGACGTACGGCGTGCTGGCGGGCTCCGCCATGGGCCTGGGATACGCGGTGCCCGTGGCGACGGGCGTCAAGTGGTTCCCCGACAAGCGCGGTCTGGTCGTCGGACTCTGCGTGATGGGCTTCGGCGGTTCGGCGCTGGTGTTCGGCCCTCTCGCCAACACGATGATCGCCGCGAGCACCGTGTGGAGCACGTTCTCCCAGCTTGGCATCGTGTTCTTGATCATGGTGGTTGTCGGCTCGCTGCTTCTGACGACCCCGCCCGCGGGGTGGCGGCCCGCTGGCTGGACACCCGCCGCGGCCCGTACAACGGCTACCGGCCGTGTGGAAAGGCACGACTTCAGCCCCGGCGAACTGTTGCACATCCCGCAGACATACATGCTGATCGTAATGTATGCGTTCGCCGCGGCGGCCGGCTTGATGGTCATCAGCTTCGCCAAAAACTACCTCGATTCGTTCCACTTCAACGAACTCGCCGGCGGACAGGGCCTCGGCTGGATCAACGCTATCCCGATCATCGGCTTCAATGTCTTCACGGGCAAAGCGGCCGAACTGTCGGCGGCGTTGGTCGGCTGGCTGTCATTGTGGAACGCGCTTGGCCGCATGCTCATCGGCTGGTTATCCGATGCCATCGGCCGGCGGAGCGTCATGATTCTCAACTGCGCCACGATCGCCGTGATCATGCTCCTGACTCCCGCGTTAGTCGGCAGCGCGTGGCTGATGTTGCTGATGTATCTGCTCATCGGGCTGACCTATGGTGGCAATCTATCGCTGTTCCCGGCGACCAACGCCGATTGGTTCGGCACGAAGCACGTGGGCGTGAACTATGGGATCATCTTCCTCGGCTGGGGGCTGGCCGGCGTCATTGGCCCGCTGGTGGGCAACTTTGGGGTGCAGGCGCTGGGAGGCTACAGGGCGGGCTTTATCTTCGCCGCCGTCCTCGGCGTGATCGCTGCGGCCATGGCCTACACGCTGAAACGCCCGGCTGCCCGGGAGGAGATGGAACGGGTGCCTGCCCACGCGTAGAGCGGAGGGAGGTGCTGTCGCTCGGCGCGCGAAGGTAGCTAGGCATCCCTGGCCCGCCGCACCACGGTGCGCCGGAGATACGCGGGGCTGCTGGGCGTGGGTTGCCGCGGCAGCCCTTGCTTCAACCCCGGCGCGATGCGGGAAGATCGCCGAATGCCAGAGAACCGAGGGGGGACTGTGATGGCAAAGGAATCGAAGCCGGCTCCGGCACCACCGCCCTGGCCGGCCGTGCCGATCCCGACGCCCGAGCAGGTCTACGCCGGGGTCAGCGAGCAGGCCAAGGAGTACAACCTCTTTCTCGAGTCCATCCTCCGCCAGGAGAAAAACTTCGACAAGCCCGAGAACCTCGACGGGCTCCGGGTCCTGGACTGCACCACCTCGATGACGATCGGCCACTGGTGCTCGTCCCAACTCGCGGAACTGGGGGCGGAGACGATCCAGGTAGAGCCTCCCGGCGGCGATCCACTACGAAAGCTCGTGCCGTTTGGCCGCCAGGAGTACATGTTCAAGGATACCGTCGTGGGGGAAGAGGTGGGTCCCCACTTCCTCCATGAGATGCGGAACAAACAGTCGGTCACCCTGAATCTCGAGAAGCCCGAGGGGCGGGAGGTCCTCAAGCAGCTCGCCGTACACGCGGATGTGCTCATTGAAAACGCTCCGCCGGGCCAGTGGGACCGCTGGGGTATCGGCTACCGGCAGTTGAGCCAGATCAACCCCCGCCTCGTCTACTGCTGGGTCGGCCAGCGCGGTCAGTGGGGGCCGCTCCGAGACAAGCGGGGCATGCTGGACCCCATCGCTCAGGCCTCGTGCGGCTTCATCCATGGAACCGGTACCCCGCGCGAGATGGGAGGGTCCCCCACGCGGTCGGCGATGTGGGTGGCCGACCACGTAGGCGGCACGGCGGCCGCGATAGGCATCCTGGCGGCGGTCCTGCACCGGGACGGGGTGTCGGGGAAGGGGCAGTTCGTCGAAGCGGCGGGCGCCGAGGGGATCATGCGCATCCTGGACTACAACTGGGCGTGGTATGGGATGGACGGGAGCATCCGGCCGCGCTACGGCAACTGGGACCTCGCCATCAACATCTACGCGGTCAACCCCTGCAAGGACGGGTACATGATGGTCGGAGGCGGGCACGACCGGCTCTGGTACCGCATCTGGCGCACCGTGGGGAAGGACCGCCCCGATGTGGAGCAGGATATCGTCTCCGATCCCAAGCTGCGCGAGGTGACCGAGCGCCTCGGACATGAGGCCCAGGTGAAGACGTATACCATGTTGTGCGAGTGGATGAAGGATACGACCCGCGGAGAAGCGGAGAAGGCGCTCCTGGCCGAAGAGGTCGCCAGCGGGGGCGTGACCTACATCGACGAGGTGGCGGAATACCCGCACTTCAAGTACCGCGGGCACGTGGCCGTGCACAACGACCAGCTCTACGGAGATCTCCTGTACGGGACGACGCCGTTTCTCCAGTACCGGTGTCCGGGCCGGCTGAAGTGGATGGGACGGCCGGTCGGGTTTGACAACGAGGACGTCTACATGCGGTTGCTGGGGCTGAGGCGGCCAGACCTGGATCGGTTGGGGAAGGCGGGGGTGATCTGACATGGCAGAGCGAGGGAAGGAGCGGAAACCGGCACCCGGCCGCGCGGCCGGAAAGGCGCCGGGGGACGGCGCGCGAGGCAACGGCGCGCGGGACGATTTTGAAACGTACTGCCGCGATGCGTTCAATCCGGCGAAAGCGTTCTCGAAACCCGAGGTGCTGAAGGGATTCCGCGTCCTGTCCTGTACCCAGTACATCCTCGGGCCATCCTGCGCGAGCTACCTCGGAGAACTCGGTGCCGAGGTGATCAAGATCGAGCTCCCCAAGCGCGGGGAGCCTATGCGGCACACGACGCCGTACAACGAGCCGTTCCTGTATCCGTTGAGCAAGCAGATCCCCGAGCGGGGGACGGGTCTCGGGTTCTATGGCGCCAACTTCAACGAGTATTTCCTCTCTCTCGACTTCCACAAGCCCGAGGCCAAGGGGATCATGCAGAAGCTGGCCGCCAAGGCCGACGTGATGGTGGAGAACTACCGCCCCGGAACGTTCGACCGCTGGGGGATCGGCTACCGCCAGCTCTCCGAGATGAACCCGCGTCTGGTCTACGCGTGGCTCGGCGGATTCGGCGGGTGGGGACCCGGCCGGTTCCGGGCGAGCTACGACATCCTGGGGCAGGCCCAGGGCGGGGCGTTCGGCATGACCGGCATCCCTCAGGAGTTCGGCGGGACCCCGGCCAAGCACACGATCTGGCTGGCCGATTACTGGGGGGGAATGATGGTGGCACTGCAGATCCTTGCCGCTCTCCGCTACCGTGATCAGGTCTCGGGCAGGGGGACGATGATCGAGTACTCCCAGGTACACGGCGTCACCCGCCAGCTGGAGTACGCCCTCCCGCTGTACGGCCGGTACGGAGTCGTCCGGCAGCGGTGGGGGAACTGGGACACCCAGCTCTGCGTGCACGGGGTCATCAAGTGCGGCAAGTCGAGCTACCCCGGGTCGAAGAACCCCCAGGAGGCCGAGGAGGGCTATATCGTCATCTCGGCCTACACGGATGAGGACTTCGCCAAACTCTGTCAGGCCGCCGGCCTGCAAAGCCTGGCGGGCAAGTTCAAGACGCATGCGGAGCGGGTCAAGGCCGAGTCGCAGGTGGAGATCTACCAGGCCCTCGAGCAGTGGGCGAAAGATAAGACCAAGGAAGACGTGGCGCGCATTCTCGACGGAGCCGGCATCAACACCCAACCGGTGTGGAACGCCAAGGAGGTCAGCGAGCACCCTCACTGGCGGGAACGGGGCTCGCTCCAGTGGATCGATGACCCCTATTACGGCGATGTGTTTGCCCAGGGGCCCGCGTACCACCTGTCCGAGACCCCGCCGCGCCTGAAGTGGACGATGCGGCCGGTGGGGGCGGACACGGAGTTCGTGCTCGGGAAGCTGCTGGGGATGTCGCGGCAGCAGATCCGGACACTCGAAGCAGCGGAGGTGATCTAGCATGGCCAGCTGGTCCCTCGTGCTGATCTGCGAGAAGTGCCAGTCCAAGAACTTCCTCGATCCCTATGCGTTTTGGAACTTCAAAGGGAGGACGAAGTGCGCCGGGTGCGACCAGATCTACGAGATTGCGCTGGCCAACGGTCAAGCCGTTCAGCCTCCGCGGATGAGCGCCGGAACCGTCGATCTGCTGCCCGGATTCGCGGAATCCAAGGATTACAAACCGCTCTCCGGACCTGGAAAGACGCGGCCCGGTCCCAAGCCCCGGGAGGATTTGCTGTGCAAACCCAAACCGATCCGGCAGAGCATCCGCGGCAAGCCCGTGTCCGGCCGGCCGCTTAAGCCCGAGGAGTTGGTCGGCAGCCGGGCCCGGTTCATCGTGGAGGCGACTCCACGCTCATGACAATGCGTGGCATGAACAGGGGGTGATCGAGGTGGCCCAGAGAGGTGAGGCCCACGTCGCGGCTCTGGATCCTGTGATCCAGCAGGCGTTTTGGGGCTACTGCACCGCCGTGGACTGGCCGTTCCGCCGGATGATACCGCTCGGGACGGACCGGTGCCCGCACTGCGGCGCCCCGCTGCCGAAGGTGGCGGTGGAAGCCCGATCCCGGGAGGCCGCCGCGGCGGCGGCCGGGGGGGCGATGCGGGTGGAATTTTACTACAGCACCGCGGACCGGCCGAGCGAGCAGTTTTTCTCCGACGTGGCGGCCACGCTTGACCGCCTGGGCAATCTCGCCGAATCCGGCGTTGAGGTGAAAAAGGTGGATCTGAGCACGTTCCGCGGCGACCTGTTCCCCATCTACAATGCCGCGGTGACAGGCCCGGAGGCGGCGAAGCGGGCTGTCTTCGGGGCGAAGGGGGCGCTGCAGGAGGAGTTTGGACGGGCGGTGCCGGCCCTCCTGGTGTTCGCGCGCGGGGGAAATTATCCGACGGAGGTTTTTCCCCGGATGGACCGGCAGAAGAACCGGTTGGTGCCGTGTGAGGAGGCGGCCGAAGAATTGCTCAAGGTCCCTCGTCCATGAGCGGGGTTCCGGAAGCGTTCCTGCCCCCGCGGGAACTCTGGCCGGCGCGCACGTACCTGCCGGAGCAAAAGTATCCCGACCGGCTGAATTCCACCGAAGAGCTCATCGACAAGCAGGTGGCCGCCGGACGCGGCCAGCGGCCTGCCATCCTGTTCCAGGACCAGCGCCTCACGTACGCCGACCTGCTGGCCCGTGTGAACCGGATCGGCAACGCGCTCCGCACCCTGGGGGTGCGCGAGTTCGACAGGGTGATCATCCGCGCCCCGAACGTTCCGGACGCCGTCGCGACCAACCTGGCCGCGATCAAGATCGGGGCCGTGAGCGTGCCGATCTCCCCGCTCTTCAGCGGCCGCGAGATCCTGCATGTGGCCCAGCACAGCCAGGCCACCTCACTCGTCGTGTTCGCCGGAATGCTCCCGGACGTCGAAAAGGTGCGGACGGACCTGTCCACGGTGAAGCACATCATCGTGATCGGCGGGGCGCCGGCGGAGATCAAGGCGAAGGGGTTCCTCTCGTTCGCCGACCTGGTGGCCCCGGCGAGCGACCGTCTCGATCCCGTGCGCCATCACCGGTATGATGTGTCGGTGCTCCTGTATACGTCCGGCACCACCGGCCTGCCGAAGGGAACCGTCCACTTGATGGAAGATCCCCTGTGCATCGCCGATACCTTCGGCAAGTATTGCTGGCGGGTGCTGGAGGATGACGTGATCTCCGGGCCCGCGCCCATGGCGTTCGCCGCCGGATACGGCGCCGTGGCGGCGATCCCCTACCGGTTCGGCGCGGCCGCGTCGCTGATTCCCCGGTTCACGCCCGAGGACATGTTCGAGACGATCGGGAAGCACCGGGCCACCATCCTCACCATCCTGCCGACGTCGTACCGGAAGATGCTCCAGATTCCGGACGCCGAGCGCCGGTACGACATGAGCTCCGTGAGGATGTGCACGGGCGGAGGCGAGGCGCTCGGGGCAAAGACGTTTGAGGAGTGGCAGGCCCGCTTCGGCCAGCCGATCTACGAAGGGTTTGGGACGTCCGAGATGTTCTACGTCTTTGTCAGCGCGGCGGCGACGCTCCGGCCCCGCCCCGGCTCCACGGGGACGGCCGTTCCCGGCTACGAGGTTCGGGTCGTGGACGAGGACGGGAAGCCCTCTCGCCCGGGGGAGATCGGGCGTCTGCTCGTGCGAGGGCCCACCGGAACACTGTACTGGCGGGACAACGAACGGCAACGGGCGGCCGTGCGAGACGGGTGGAGCCTCGTCGGTGACTTCATCACCGCCGACAAGGATGGATATCTCTGGTTCGTCAGCCGGGAGGACGACCTGATCAAGAGCTCCGGCTACCGGATCGGTCCCGAAGAGATCGAGGAAGCGTTGAAGGAGCACCCGGTCGTGGCCGATGCGTGCGTCATCGGCGTGCCCGACCCCGTCCGGGGACAGAACACCAAGGCCTTTGTCGTCCTCCGCGAAGGAACGTCGCCGGCGCCGGATCTCCGCGACCAGCTGCTCGCGTTCCTCCGGGAACGCATCGCCACCTACAAGCTGCCCCGGGAATTCACGTTCGTGTCCGAATTGCCCCGCACCGTGACCGGCAAACTGCTCCGCCGCGTAGTTCGGGACCGCGAGAAGGCGGGTGCCGCCGGCGGGTGAGCGGCCGGCTCATGGACGACACAATCCAGATTGAGGGGACGGCGGTCCGTCTCTACCGACGCGGCCGGGACGGCGCGCAGGTGCTCTCCCGCGAAGCGAAGGTGGGTGACCTGGTTCGGGCGCTTGGCGGTCAGGGGCTCCTGCCCCTGCTCCCCGCGGGGACCCGGTGGGTGCGGCGGGCGGGCAAGGCTCTGGCCATCGTCGTCGAGCACCCTCCCCAGGTCCGGGCGGTGCGGTGGACCGGCGAGGCGAGAGTCCGGCATCTCGCCTTTCCCTTCATCGTCTACATCCTGATCTGCGATCACGACAGCCTGGAGACGATGCACGTCTTCTTCCGGCCCCGGCCGCTTATGAGTGAGGCCGACCCGCTGTACGTTCCCGCGCTGTTGAACGTTCAGGCCACGCGTACGGCGGCGGCGTACTGCCGCGCCTGTCTCCGCGGGCATCCGGACTGGTTCGAGCAGCCCATCGCTACCCAGGCGGAGCGGGCGCTGGAGTTCTTCTGGAGCAGCGGGTTCGACCTGGACGTCGCGGATAACACGCACGCCCGGTTCGCCGGCGGCGACCCGCGCCTGGCCTCGCCCGAGACGTGGGAGGCCGCGACGCGGCGCAATCCCCTCTTTCCCGTGGAGGTCTCGTGGCCGCTTGCCCATCCGCACCTGGCCGAGGGTGTGGACGGCCTGCTGGCCGTGCGGAGTCGGGAGGCCCGGTCCCCCGAGGACGCCTCTGATCTGGCGGACGTTCTGGTCCGGCTTCCCGAGGCGCCGTGACCTCGCCCCGGTTCGACGTGAAGGTCATTGGCGTCGGCGGGACCGGCGGCGCTCTCGTGCCCTTCCTGGCGCGCTTCCTGGACGCCCACGAGCCTTCGGCGCGCCTGACGCTGATCGACGGTGATGAGTTCGAAGCCCGCAACCGGGAGCGCCAGGCGGTCCCAGCGTACGGCAACAAAGCGACGGTCGTGGCCGCCGAACTGGCCCGCGCGTGTGACCGGCTGTCGGTGCGGGCCGTGCCGGAGTACGTCGGGGAAGGGAATGTTGCCACCCTCGTTGAGGACGGCGATTACGTTCTGCTGGCCGTGGACAATCATCCCACCCGGCGAGTCGTGAGCGACCATTGCGGCCGGCTGCGCGACGTGATCGTCATCTCGGGAGGCAACGACCTGCACGACGGCAACGTACAGGTGTTTATCCGCCAGGGGGGCGAGGGAAGGTGCGCCCCGCTCACCCGGTATCACCCCGAGATCGCCCGGGCCCTGGGTCCGCTCCCCGGTGACGATGGATGCGACGTGCAGGCCGCCGCATCCCCTCAGCTCCTGGTCACAAACCTGGCTGTTGCCTCGGCGATGCTCAACGCCTTTTACGCCTGCCTTCGGGGTATGCTTGCATATGAGGAGGTCTACTTCGACATCCTCGCGGGGCGCATGAATCCGGTGGTGCGGGGAGGGACGCGACAATGGCCACGCCGGGAGTGATGAGCATGGTGGCGGTGGTGCACGGTATCCACCGCCTGACCCTACCCCTGGCCGGCCGGGCGGTGGGAGGAGTGCGGCACGCCCTCGCCCCGGTCCTGAACATCGGGGCGGAGGCGATGGCCGTCGTGAACGGAATCGCGGTGGGCGAGGACTACGTCCTGGCCCCCGACGATCATCTGGAGTTTGTCCGCCTCGCCGGAGAGAAGGGCGCGATCTTCGCACAGGATGTGGGGGTCTGCCCTTCGCATCCTGTCGAGGAACGGATTCGAACGTGCGCTCAGGTCAAACCCCCACATCCTCTCTCAACTGCCGCCAAAGTTACCCGATGGCGCACGATCTTATCTAGGTGATCGCGCATGTTTCCGGTGTACGTGAAGGACGAGGCGTTCCGCGCTCCGGCCGATCCGGTGTACTACCTCCGCGCCCGGGACGGACTCTACCTGGTCAAACAGAACCGCTTCTTCCGGTCCGTGATCCCCGTGTCGGGCCGGGACGCCGCGGACACCCACGGACTGCGTGCCGGCCTGCCCCCGGAGCTGGCCGGATTGCTGCCGCAGGCCGAGGAGATCGTGCCGACGTTCCCTCCGATCCCTCCCGAGATCCTCGAAGAGGCCGTGACCTTCTTCGCCCACGTCGCCCGCACCCATAGCACCGAGGCGGTGGCCCTTCTCTATT
>DASUDA010000074.1:0-7139 GCA_036275835.1 bacterium
CGACCGCTTCGATGTCTCCGTCCCGGGTGAGGACCGCGTGCTCGGCCAGGATGGCGCCGCCGCTCAGCACTCCGTGCCCGAGGTAGGCACGACGCATCAGGGCGCTGGTCCGGCCGCCATCGGCAGGGAAAGGCCGTGACGCCGCGCCGCCTCCTGTGCCTCGGGGTACCCCGCATCGGCGTGGCGGACGATCCCGATGCCCGGATCCGTCGTCAGCACGCGCTCGAGCCTCCGGCCGGCCCCCGGGGTCCCGTCCGCGACGATCACGAGTCCGGCGTGGATCGAGTAGCCGATGCCCACTCCCCCGCCGTGGTGCACCGCCACCCACGTCGCGCCGCCGGCGGCATTGAGGAGCGCGTTGAGGATCGGCCAGTCGGCGATCGCATCGCTGCCGTCGGCCATCGCCTCCGTCTCGCGGTACGGCGATGCGACCGATCCGGAATCCAGGTGATCCCGGCCAATGACGACCGGGGCGCTCACCTCACCGCGGGCGACCATCTCGTTGATGGCGAGGCCGAATTGCGCGCGCTCGCCGTAGCCGAGCCAGCACACGCGCGCGGGAAGTCCCTGGAACGGGACCCGCGCCCCTGCGAGGCGGATCCAGCGGGTGAGGGTGTCCTGCCCGGGGAACAGCCGCAGGACCTCCGCGTCGGTCTTCCGGATGTCCTCCGGGTCGCCCGAGAGCGCGACCCACCGGAACGGTCCGCGCCCTTCGCAGAAGAGGGGCCGCACGTAGGCCGTCACAAACCCCGGGAAGGCGAACGCGTCGGTGACACCCGCGTGATGGGCCTGGGCCCGAATGTTATTGCCGTAGTCAAACACCACCACTCCCCGCCTGAAGAGGGTTACCATCGCCTCTACATGCCGGGCGACCGAGTCTCGAGCGCGTCCCACGTACTCTTCCGGCGCGCGGCTCCGGAGGTCCGCCGCCTCGACCACGGAGAGGCCCTCGGGAATGTAGCCGTCGAGCATGTCGTGCGCGGCCGTCTGGTCGGTCACCACATCCACTGGGACCTCCCGCCGGAGGATCTCGCGGCAGACGTCGGCAGCGTTGCCGAGCAGGGCGATGGACCGGGGACGGCCTTCCCGAACGGCCTGCCGGGCGAGGTGCAGTGCGGCGTCGAGATTCTGCGTCGCCTCATCCACCCATCCGGCGCGGGCCCGCCGCTCAATGCGGGCGGGATCGGCCTCGACGATGAGACCGACGCCTTCGTTCATCGTAATCGCCAGCGGCTGAGCCCCTCCCATGCCGCCGAGACCCGCGGTGAGCACCAGGCGGCCGCGCAGGGTGCCGCCGAAGTGCCGGCGCGCCACCGCCGCGAACGTCTCGTAGGTCCCCTGGACGATCCCCTGGGTTCCGATGTAGATCCAGGAGCCCGCGGTCATCTGGCCGTACATCGTGAGCCCGAGGGCCTCCAGACGCCGGAACTCGTCCCACGTCGCCCACGCCGGAACGAGCATGGCGGTGCTGATCAGCACGCGGGGAGCATCCGGGTGGGACCGGAACACGCCGACCGGCTTCCCCGACTGGACGAGGAGAGTTTCGTCGCCTCCCAGGGCGCGCAGGGACCGGACCAAGGCGTCGAAACAGGCCCAATTGCGTGCCGCCTTCCCGGTGCCGCCGTAGACGATAAGGTCCTGGGGGCGTTCTGCAACCTCGGGGTCGAGGTTGTTCATCAGCATCCGGAGCGCCGCTTCCTGGGGCCATCCCCGGCAGGAGAGGGTGGTTCCCCGGGGCGCGCGCACGGCGCGCGGACTCACCGGTGCTCCCCCTCCCGCAGAACGGCCGATAACGCCTCAATCAGGCGGGCGTTCTCGTCCGGCGTGCCGATCGTGATTCGGGCCCACGCCGGCAGCCGCCATATCTCTCCCGGCCGGATGATCACCCCGCGTTCGAGGAGGCGCTGCGCGACCTCGGCGGCCGGCCGGCCGAGGTCCACGAGGATAAAGTTGGCCTGGCTCGGTAGACTCCGCAGGCCGAGCCGGGTCAGCTCTCCGGAGAGAAACGCCCTTCCAGAGCGATTGGTCTCGAGCCCTGCCCGGACGTACTCGTCGTCGTCCAGCACCGCTTCCGCCGCGGCCTGGGCCAGCCGGTTCACAGGAAACGGCTCGCGCACTTGATTGAGGGATGCCGTCAACTCGGGCGCGGCGATCGCGTACCCGACGCGGAGGCCGGCCAGGCCGTAGATCTTGGAAAACGTCCGGAGGATCATGAGATTGGGATGCTGCCGGAGGAGGCCGATCGCATCTGGAAATGCGGGGTCCTCGGCAAACTCGGCGTACGCTTCGTCCAGAACGACCAGGGTCTCGGGCGGCGTGAGTTCGAGGAGTTCGCGCATCTCGTCGTGGAGGAGAATCGTCCCCGTGGGGTTGTTGGGGTTGCAGACAAACATCGCTTTCGCGGTGGCCGCCGCCGCCATCGCACGGACGTCGAACCGCCACTCCCGGAGCGGCACCTCGACGAGCGCGGCGCCGAGGACGGTCACAAGAGACGCGTACGCCGTGTAGCTGGGAGCGCCGACCACGCACCGGTCGCCCGGATCGAGAAAGGCGAGCCCCAGGCAGGTGAGGACGTTGTCGACGCCGTTGGCGCAGAACAGGTGAGCCGGACTGACGCCCAGGCGCGAGGCCAATCGCTGCCGGAGCCGCGTGCACTCGCCGTCGGGGTAATGGTGGAGCCGGTCCAGCGCGGCGATGAGGGCCGTCCGGGCGCGCGGGGACAGGCCGAGAGGGTTTTCGTTGCTCCCGAGTTTGACGACCCGTGGGAGATCGTAGAGCTCCATCACCTCTTCCGCCGACCGCCCGGGGACGTATGGCCGCAGCGCGGCGAGTGCCTTCCGCGCGAGAGGGTGGGGCCGGCTCCGGGGCTGACTCACCTTATGCCGCCGGGAGCCACCGGGCAAACCAGCCGAGCGTGCGGACCCAGGCGTCCTTTGCCGCCTCTTCCTTATAATTGGGCCCGGTATCGTTGAAGAACGCGTGATTCGCCCCGGCGTAGATCACGATCTCGTGCATCACCTCCGCCTTCTGCAGGGCCTCCCGGAGGGCCGGAATCCCGGCATCGATGCGCTCGTCCAGGGCGCCGTAAATCCCCAGCACCGCCGCTCGAATCTTCGGCACATCCCCCAGCGGTGGGTTGGGACCGTAGAAGGGCACCGCGGCGCGGAGATCGGCGTTCCGCGTGATGAGACGCCACACCATTCCCCCGCCGAAGCAGAATCCGACCGTGCCCAGGCGATCGCGCATGACGCCGACCAGCCCCTGCAGGTGCCGGACGCCGGCGTTAAGCATCGCCACGAGCTGGTCCGGCGGGGTCCGGCCGAGCAGGGCCGTGACCGCGGCCGGGTCAGTGAATTTCTCCGTGCCCCCGCCCGGAGAGGCCAGGTCCACGGCCAGCGCGACGTACCCGGCCTTGGCCAGCCGCCGCGCGACGTCCTTGTGGTGCTCCAGAAGGCCGCGGTTCTCGTGCACGACGAGCACTCCGGGGGCGTCGGGTTTGTTCGCGGGCCGGGCGAGATACCCGAGCACGGGGAGGGCGTCGAGGGGAAAGGAGACCGGTTGCACCTGAATCGTGGGATCGTCCGGCGGGACGGTCACCCCGGACGCCTGGGCGCGCAGAGGAGCGCTCGCCACGGCGGCGTCCGCGATCTCCTCGGCGGATGCGGCGACTCCGAGGCTTCTGAGCACAGCGACTCCGGCCGCCGCTCCGCCCGAAAACACGGCGATGCGCCGCAGGAACTCCCGGCGGACCACACGCCCTTCCTGGTATTCCTCCGCCCACTCCTCCAGGATGTATCGCGCGAGATCTGTCATCTGCTGCGCCTCCTCCCGCAATCTTCGCGTCACAGACGATGCTCCGCCGGCATCGGTGTCGTTCATTCCGTCACGGCCGCTTCCTCCACGGACAGGATGCCCCGGGTGGCATCGAGCCGCGCCCGCACCCCCACCGGCAGGGTCAGATGGTAGGCGCCGTGCCCGCAGGCCAGCCCATAGATCGCCGGCTTGCCGATCGGCACGACCAGATCGTCGAGAATCTGCCGCAGCGTGAGCGGGGGCTCCGGGTCGGGGGTGTAGCGGCATTCGCCGACGACCACGCCCGCGACCCGGTGGAGGACGCCCGCCAGCCGGAGGTGTGCGATCTTCCGGTCGAGCCGGTACACGTGATCTCCCAGATCCTCGAGGAAAAGAATCTTCCCTGCGAAGTCGGGCTGATAGGGGGTGCCCAGAAGTGCCGTCACAAGCGCGGCATTGCCCCCGATGAGCTCGCCTTCGGCCACGCCCGGAACCAGAGTCGCGATCTGCGGTCCCCCCGGCGGATTCGCCAGCGGCCCGATCGGCTCGGCGCGCGTGACGGCGCGGAGGAGCGCGATCAGATCGTGCTGATCCGCCTCATCCCCTCCGGCCAACACGCCAGCCATCGGGCCGTGGAACGACACGACCCCGGCCTGAGTGTGGAAGGCGCAATGAAGCGCCGTGATGTCACTGTAGCCCACGAACACTTTGGGATGACGCCGGATCAGGTCGTAGTCGAGCGCGTCCAGCAAGCGGTGCGCTCCGTAGCCGCCGCGGACGCACAGGATACCTTGCACCCCGGGATCGGCGAACATCGCCTGCAGATCGGCGGCACGGTCGGCATCGGTGCCGGCCAGGTACCCCCGCGCGTCGAGGGCGTGGGGTCCCATCACGGTACGGAATCCCACTCCGAGGAGGTGTCTCCGCGCGACCTCGATGCTTTCCGGTGTGGTGCTCCCCGCCGCCGTCGCGGGGCCCGAGGGGGAGATCAACCCGATCGTGTCGCCGGGCGCCAGCCGGCGGGGTTTGATGAGGGGCCGGGACACGAGAGACTGTTCTCGGCGGCTCCGGGACTGTCCTTTCCACGCGGGGCAGGCTCTCCCTGCGCCGGACGACGTGTCTCTCGGGCGAAACACGCGAGGGGTTGACCCCCCACGCCGTCCTGGTATACTGAGCAGGGAAAAGTTTAGATTCGACTAAAATAATTTAGAGGCTTCGTGAGGTGGTGGCTGTGGCTCCGATCACCGATGCGATGGAAGACTATCTGAAAATCATCTACAAGCTGCAGCAGCGCCGCGGCTCCGCATCCACTTCCGAGGTCGCCGCCCGGATGCACGTGTCGCCGCCGTCCGCCACCAGCATGATCAAGCGGCTGGCGCGCCAGAGGCTCATCGTCCACACTCCCTACCACGGCCTCGTGCTCGCGCCCGCAGGCGAGCGCATCGCCCTGGAGACGATCCGCCACCACCGCCTGCTGGAACTGTACCTGGCCCAGAGCCTCGGCATCAGCCTTGACCGGGTGGACGGAGAGGCGGAGCGGCTGGAGCACGTTCTCTCAGACGATGTCGAGGCGCGGATATCGGCAACATTGGGAGATCCAACCCGGGACCCGCACGGCGATCCCATCCCGGCCAAAGACGGGACGGTGCGCGATGTGCGGTATCCCAACCTCACCCAGGTTCCTGTCGGAGACGCGGGCGTGGTGGACCGGGTGAGCGATGGGAGGCCGGAGGTCCTGCGTCGCCTGGCGTCCCTCGGGATGCTGCCCGGTGTCGCCGTGCGCGTCCTCGCCCGCCTGGCCGGCCGGCGGCTCCGCGTGGAGCTCGGCGGGCATGAGCTGGTGCTCCCGCGCGACCTGGCGGAGGGGGTGTACGTCCGGTGAGCGAGCGAATCCGGGAGGCCCTCCCCTCGCCCGCGCCGGGCGACCTGCCGACGGTCACCGCCGCGTGGGACGTGCTCGCGGGACGCAGCACGCGGCGAGGGCCCGCCCGCGTGCTCCCCTTCCTCGGCCCGGCGTTTATCGCGTCCGTCGCCTATATCGACCCCGGCAACTTCGCCACCAACATCCAAGGCGGAGCCGAGTTCGGGTACCGTCTGGTATGGGTTGTGCTGGCGAGCAACCTGATCGCCATGGTGGTGCAAACGCTGTCGGCCAAACTCGGCATCGCCACCGGCCACAACCTGGCTGAAGTGTGCCGCGAGCGATTCCCGCGCCCTGTCGTCTGGGGCATGTGGGTGCTCATGGAGATTGTGGCGATGGCCACCGATCTCGCCGAGTTCCTGGGGGCCGCCATCGGCTTCAACCTCCTCCTGGGGATCTCCCTCCTGCCCGCGGCGTTCCTGACGGGGGCGACGACCTTGATCATCCTCGCGCTCGAACGGCGGGGGTTTCGGCCGCTGGAGGCCGTCATCGCCTCTCTCGTCGGGGTGATCGCCGTTTCCTACGTGATCGAAACGGTGTTGGACCGCCCGAGCTGGATGGCTGTCGCGCACAGCGTCATCCACCCGGCGCTGGGGGGCACGGAGGCCGTCCTCCTGGCGGTGGGCATCCTGGGGGCGACGGTGATGCCCCACGTGATCTTCCTCCACTCCTCCCTGACGCAAAGCCGGATCGTCACGAAGAATGAGAAGCAGGCCCGGCATCTCTTCCGATTCGAGGTCCTCGACGTCGTCATTGCCATGAGCATCGCGGGCCTCGTGAATGCGGCGATGCTGGTGATGGCCGCGTCGACCTTTTGGGTCCACGGCCTGACGAAGATCGCGACCATCGAGGAGGCGTACCGGACGCTCACTCCGCTCCTCGGACGCGCGAGCAGCGTGGTGTTCGCGATCTCGTTGCTCGCCTCCGGCCTGTCCTCTTCCACCGTGGGGACGATGGCCGGTCAGATCATCATGCAGGGGTTTCTCCATCGGCAGGTGTCCATCTGGGTGCGGCGGATCGTGACGATGGTCCCGGCCATCGCGGTGATCGCCTGGGGTCTCGACCCGACGCGGACGCTTGTGATCAGCCAGGTCACCCTCAGCTTTGGGCTCCCGTTCGCGCTTGTACCCCTCGCGCTCTTCACCCAGCGTCGCGACATCATGGGGTCGCTCACCAACGCCAAACCGACGACGCTCATCGCCTGGAGCATGACCGGGGTGATCGCCGCCCTGAACCTCTACCTGATTTACCTGGCCGTGGCGGGCGGATGAGGCCACCCCGGGGCAGCCCCCCCGGACCGAGACCTGTCTCTGGCTGGGTGCGGCAGGGGAGCCAAGCGCCCAAGCGACGAATCGGAAGCAGGATGGCACTGGGTGCGCACGTGGCCCTGAAGCGTCTTCTGGTCCCGCTCGACGGATCCCGTCTG
>DASUDA010000075.1:0-20407 GCA_036275835.1 bacterium
GAGATGGTGATGCCGGGGGACAACGTGACGCTGGAGGCCTCGCTGATCACGCCGATCGCGCTGGAGGAAGGGCAGCGGTTCGCGGTGCGGGAGGGGGGCCGGACCGTCGGCGCGGGGGTCGTGGCCAAGATCCTCGCGTAGCTGGCGGGGACTAGAGGAGCGGGGATGGCACAGAAGATCAGGATCAAGCTGAAAGCCTACGATCATAAGGTCCTCGACCAGTCCGCCGAGAAGATCGTGGACACGGTCAGGCGGACGGGGGCCCGCATCTCCGGCCCGGTGCCGCTGCCGACGGATCGGAACATCTACTGCGTCATCCGCTCCCCGCACATCGACAAGGAGTCCATGGAACACTTTGAGCTGAGGACGCACAAGCGCCTGATCGACATTCACGAGCCGACCCCCAAGACCGTGGACGCGTTGATGCACCTCGATCTTCCCGCGGGCGTGGACATCGAGATCAAGCTGTGAGCGACGATGCCGGCGATTCTTGGTAAGAAGCTTGGCATGACCCAGGTCTTCGACCAGGCGGGCAACCTTGTGCCCGTGACGGTCGTGGAGGCCGGACCCTGCGTGGTCGTGGGGATGCGGACGCCCGAGCGGGAGGGATACGCCGCCGTGCAGTTGGGGTTCGGGATGCGCCCCGACGCCCGGACGCCGAAGCCCTACAAAGGCGTGTTCGCCAAGCGGGGCCTCAAGCCGGCGCGGGTCGTCCGGGAGGTGCGGATCGGCCGGGACGAAGTGTTCCAGGTGGGACAGGCGCTCGGGGCGGACGTGTTCAGCGGCGGCGATCGCGTGGACGTGGTGGGCGTCAGTAAGGGCAAGGGGTTCGCCGGCGCGATCAAGCGCCACCACTTCGGGGGCCAGAGGGACTCCCACGGCGTCAGTTTGATGCACCGCGCGGTCGGCAGCCTGGGGATGAGCAACGTCGCCCGGGTCTTCAAGGGGAAGCGCATGCCCGGACGCCTGGGGGGGGCCCGGACCACGATCCGCGGCCTTCGCGTTTTCTCCGTCGATCCCGAGCGCAACGTGCTGCTCATCCGGGGGGCGGTGCCCGGTCCGCGGGGTGGGCTTGTTCTGGTGCGCCGCACGCGCACGCGGGAAGCGCGATCATGAGCGCGGC
The DNA here is from genome assembly GCA_036275835.1 of bacterium. GTDB lineage: Bacteria > Sysuimicrobiota > Sysuimicrobiia > Sysuimicrobiales > Segetimicrobiaceae > DASUDA01. The sequence goes on from DASUDA010000075.1 coordinate 1,124, forward strand.
GGCGGTGTATGACCAGAGCGGCGCGCGCGTCGGAGAGGTCGAGCTCGCCTCGGCGGTGTTCGGCATCACGCCCCACACGGCGGTGCTGCACGAAGCCCTCACCTGGCAAATGGCCGGGCGCCGGCGCGGAACACACGCCACCAAGACGCGGGGGATGGTCGCCCGGAGCACCCGCAAGCTGTACCGCCAGAAGGGCACCGGGCGCGCGCGTCACGGGAGCCGGGGAGCCCCCCTCTTCGTGGGAGGGGGGATCGCGTTTGGCCCGCAGCCGCGCGATCATGCGTACCGGCTTCCCCGAAAAGTCCGCCGGCTCGCGCTCCGGTCGGCCCTGTCGGCGATGGCGGCCGGCGAGAGGATCGCCGTGCTCGACCGGCTCGCGCTGGAGGTGCCCAAGACTCACGCGCTGGCCTCCGTTCTCCGCGCGGTCGGGGCGGAGGGATCCGTGCTCGTCGTGACGGCGGCGCCTGATCGGACGCTCGAGCGTTCGGCGGCCAACCTGCCGGGGGTCCGGGTTCTGGCGGCCGCCCGCTTGAACGTGCACGATATCCTCGCCGCGGACCGCCTGCTTCTTACCCGGGAGGCGCTCGGGTGGATCGCCGAGACGCTGGCGTCATGATCGATCCCCGCGAGGTCATCCGGCGGCCGATCGTGACCGAGAAGAGCATGCGTGGGACGGCCCTCAACAAATATACGTTTGAGGTGGACGGGACGTCGCCCAAGCCGGCGATCCGCGAGGCCGTGCAGCGGCTGTTCCAGGTGAAAGTGACCAAAGTGAACGTCATCAGGATCCCGGGCCGCACCCGGCGGCGCGGCCAGCACTCCTATCGCGACGCGGGCCACCGGAAGGCGATTGTCACGGTGGCTCCCGGCGACAAGATCGATCTCGAGAAACTGACATGACGCGCGGAGGTCTCCATGGGCATTAAAAAGTTCAAGCCCGTGACACCGGGGCGGCGGTTCATGACGGTCTCCACGTTTGACGAGATCACGAAGACCGAGCCCGAGCGATCGCTTCTGGCCCCGCATCGCTCCCGGGCCGGGCGCAACGGTCAGGGACGCGTGACCGTCCGGCACCGGGGTGGGGGGCACAAGCGGCGGTACCGGATGATCGACTTCAAACGGGACAAGGACGGCGTGGCCGCCCGGGTCGCCAGCATCGAGTACGACCCGAACCGGTCGGCCCGAATTGCCCTTCTCCACTACGCCGACGGCGAGAAGCGCTACATTCTCGCCCCGGTAGGCCTCGGGCTCGGCGACGTTGTGGCCTCGGGTCCTCAGGCCGAGATCAAGCCCGGGAATACCCTTCCCTTGAAGGCGATTCCGGTGGGCACGACCGTGCACAACGTGGAACTGCAGATCGGCCGGGGAGGGCAGCTCGTCCGGAGCGCCGGCGCCGCCGCCCAGCTCATGGCCAAAGAGGGCGAGTACGCCCAGATTCGCCTGCCCTCGGGCGAGGTGCGGATGGTTCACGTCGACTGCCGGGCGACGATCGGCCAGGTCGGAAACCTCGAGCACGAGGCGATCAGCGTGGGGAAGGCCGGCCGGACGCGGTGGCTGGGATGGCGGCCGTCGGTCCGCGGGGTGGCGATGGACCCCAGCAGCCATCCGCACGGCGGGGGCGAAGGGAAGTCCCCCATCGGCATGCCCGGACCGGTGAGCCCGTGGGGCAAACCCACCCTGGGCTACAAGACCCGGACGCCGAAGCCCAGCGACAAATTCATCGTGAAGCGGAGGAAGTAGGCGCCATGGGCCGCTCGGTCAAGAAAGGGCCGTTTGTCGACAGTCATCTGATGGCGAAGGTCGACGCCCTCAACAGGACCCGCGAACGGCGGGTGATCCGGACGTGGTCTCGGCGGTCGACGATCGTGCCGGACATGGTCGGGCACACCATCGCCGTGTATGACGGGCGGAAGCACGTCCCGATCTACGTGACCGAGAACATGGTGGGGCACAAACTCGGGGAGTTCGCCGCCACGCGCACGTTCAAGAGCCACGGGGCGCGCGTGGAGAGGACCACCACGGTCCGATCGGTTCCGGGCGCGCCGGCCCCGACCTCGGGCGCGCCGGCCCCCACCCCGGCCCCCACGTCGTGAGGGGGACGCGGATGAGGGCGATGCGGGGGGCCGCGCCGAGGGAGGATGCGTGATGGAGGCCAAGGCGGTCGCGCGTCACGTGCGCATCGCGCCGCGCAAAGTGCGGCCGATGATGGCGATGATCACAGGGAAGAGCGTGGACGAGGCGCTGGCGGTGCTCCGGTTCACCCCCGCCCGCGCGGCCCGCATCGTGGCGAAGGTGCTCAAGTCTGCCGCCGCCAACGCGGAACACAATCTTGACCTCGCCCACGACACCCTGCGCGTGTCCCGCGCGTATGTGGACAGCGGCCCGAGCATGCGCCGGCTGCAGCCGCGGGCGCGGGGCCGGGCCGACGTGATCAAGAAGCGCAGCAGCCACATCACCGTGGTCGTGGCGGAGCGCGAGTAGAGCGTCCTGAGGGAGGCGGACTGTGGGGCAGAAGATCCACCCGATCGGATTGAGGCTCGGCATCATCAAGGATTGGGAATCCAAATGGTATGCTGAGAAAAACTTCGCCGATCTGCTCCAGGAAGATCAAACACTGCGCCGGCACATCAAAGGCAAACTGGGCCGGGCGGGGATCTCGCGCATCGAGATCGAACGGGCGGCGAACCGGGTGCGGATCACCATCCACTCGGCCCGTCCGGGGATCATCATCGGGCGGGGCGGGACGGGAATCGACGCCCTGAAGAAAGAGCTGGAGGTCCTGACCGGCAAGCAGATCCAGCTCAACGTGCAGGAGATCCGGCGGGCGGAGCTGGAGGCGGCGCTCGTCGCCCAGAACGTGGCGAGCCAGCTCGAGCGGCGGATTGCGTACCGGCGGGCGATGAAGCAGGCCGTGGCCCGGAGCCTCCGCAGCGGCGCCAAAGGGATCCGGATCGCGTGCAGCGGGCGGCTGGCGGGCGCCGAGATCGCCCGGTATGAGTGGTACCGGGAGGGCCGGGTGCCCCTGCAGACGCTCCGCGCGGACATCGACTTCGGCGTGGCGGAGGCGCTGACGACGTACGGGCGGATCGGCGTGAAGGTGTGGATCTATCGCGGGGACGTGCTCCCGGAGCGGCGGCGGCCGGGCGAGCTCCGGGGCCGGGCGGGGGAGACCGTGGTTCTCCCGTCGAGACTCCCGCGGGTTGTCGTCCAGAGGAGGCAGGAGACGCATGTTGATGCCCAAGAGGGTGAAGTATCGTAAGGCCCAGCGCGGCCGGCGGCGCGGCGAGGCCCACAGCGGCGCCTCCGTGACGTTCGGGGAGTTCGGCCTGCAATCCCTCGGCCGGGGCTGGATGACGAGCCAGCAGATCGAGGCGGCCCGTCGGGCCATTACGCGGTTCATCAAGCGCGGCGGGAAGCTGTGGATCCGGATCTTTCCGGACAAGCCGGTGACCAAGAAGCCGGCGGAGACCCGCATGGGCAGCGGGAAGGGCACCCCGGAGATGTGGGTCGCGGTGGTGAAGCCGGGGCGGGTCCTGTTCGAGCTGGGCGGTGTCGGTGAAGAGGTGGCCCGCGAAGCGATGACCCTGGCGGGGCACAAGCTGCCGATCCGCACCCGGTTCGTGATGCGGGAAGAGCAGATGGAGCGGAGCGAGGCGGCCCGCGCATGACGAAACCGTCTGTGCGCGATCTGTCCGACGCGGAGACGCAGAAGCGGCTCCAGGAGGCGCGCCAGGAGCTCTTTACGTTGCGCCTGCAGCGGGCCTCCGGAAAACTGACGAGCCCGGCCCGCGTGGTGCTCATGCGCCGCACCGTGGCGCGTCTGCTGACGGCCCTGCGCGAGCGGGCCGGGGGAAGGGGACAGGGGGCGGAGAGGGCATGATGGCGGAGGCACCGGGCCGTCCGGCCGCGGAGGAGCCGCGCGCCCGCCGGGGAGTGCGCAAGTCCCGGGTCGGGCGCGTCGTGAGCGACAAGATGCAGAAGACGGTCGTGGTCGAGGTCGAGACCATGCGCCGCCATCCGCTGTACAAGAAGGTGGTGCGCCAGAGCCGGCGGTTCAAGGCCCATGACGAGCGGGGGGAGGCGCACACGGGCGACACGGTGCTGATCCAGGAGACCCGCCCGCTGAGCAAGGAGAAGCGCTGGCGCGTGGTGCAGGTGGTGGAACGGTCGCAATGATTCAGAACTACACGCGCCTTCGGGTCGCGGACAACACGGGGGCCAGGGAGATCATGTGCATCCGCATCTATGGCGGGTCCCGCCGGCGGTACGCGGGCATCGGGGACGTCATCGTCGCCACCGTCAAGCAGGCGATTCCCAACAGCGCGGTCAAGAAGGGCGAAATCGTGCGCGCCGTGGTCGTGCGGACGACCCATCCGACCCGCCGGCCGGACGGGTCCGCGATCCGGTTTGACGACAACGCGGCCGTGCTGATTACGGATCAGCACAACCCCCGGGGGACCCGCATCTTCGGCCCGGTGGCGCGCGAGCTGCGCGAGAAGCAATTCATGAAGATCATCTCCCTGGCGCCGGAGGTCCTCTGATGACTGCGGGGCGCAGCGCGATGCACGTCAAGCGGGGCGACACGGTGGAGGTGATCACGGGGCGGTACCGGGGCAAGCGGGGCAAGGTGCTGCGGGTGCTGCCCAAGCACGGCCGGATCATCGTCGAAGGCGTGATGGTGGCGAAGCGGCACACGAAGCCGAACGAGAAGATGCCGGCGGGCGGCATCGTGGAGAAGGAGATGGCCTTCCCGGCCGGCAAGGCCATGCTCGTCTGCACGCGGTGCGGCCGGGCCGTTCGGTTTGGGCACCAGGTGCTGGACGACGGCGCCACGGTGCGCGTGTGCCGCCACTGCGGCGAGATCATCGACAAGACGTAGAACGGAGCGACGGATGGCACGGCTGCGTGAGCGGTACAAGACGGAGGTCGCCGGCGCGATGCGCGCGCGGTTCGGCTACAAGAACGTGATGCAGGTGCCGAAGGTGGAGAAGGTTGTGATCAACATGCGCGTCAAGGAGGCGCTGCAGGATCAGCGCCACCTGGACAAGGCCGTCGAGGAGCTGACGCTGATCAGCGGCCAGCGCCCAGTCATCAACCGGGCGCACCGCTCGATCGCCGCATTCAAGCTTCGGGCCGGGAACCCGATCGGATGCAAGGTGACGCTGCGGGGCGAGCGGATGTATGAGTTTCTCGACAAGCTCTTCAGCATCAGCCTGCCCCGGATCAAGGACTTCAAAGGCCTGTCGACGCGGATGCTTGACGGCCGCGGCAGCATCAACATCGGGATCCGGGAGCAGCTGATCTTCCCCGAGATCGACTACGACAAGGTGGACAAGATCCGCGGCATGGATATCTCGATTGTCACAACGGCGCGGACGGACGAGGAGGCGCGCGAGCTCCTGCGCCACCTCGGTGCACCGATCCGCGAGGGAGCGCCCGGGGGGGCCGGTTAGGATGCCGAAGAAGGCGATACTCAACAGATGGAGGAAGCCGCCCAAGTTCAAGGTGCGCCGATACAGCCGGTGCCGCTCCTGCGGCCGGCCCCGGGCGGTCTTCCGGAAGTTCGGCCTCTGCCGGATCTGTCTGCGGACGCTGGCCCACCGCGGGGAAATCCCCGGGGTGGTCAAGGCAAGCTGGTGATGATGAGGTGACGGCGTGGGAGTGGTGACGGATCCGATCGCGGACATGCTCGTGCGTATCCGCAACGCGACGACCGCGCGGAAAGAGAACGTGGCGGTGCCTCTGTCGCGTCTGAAGCTGGAGATCCTGAAGATCCTCAAGGCCGAGGGGTTCATCGCGGACTTCGAGATGGACCGGAAGACCCCTCAGACCATTCGCGTCCACCTCCGGTACGGCGAGCGAAAGCAGGGGATCATCACCGGCCTCCGCCGCATCAGCCGGCCCGGGCTGCGCATCTACGCCCGGCGGGCGGATGTGCCGCGCGTGCGCGGCGGGCTGGGGGTGGCGATTCTCTCGACCTCGAGGGGGATCATGACCGACCGGGAGGCCCGTAAGACCGGCGTCGGCGGAGAGGTTCTGTGCACCGTCTGGTAGGGGCGGGCAGGAGGGTCTGATGTCTCGGATCGGCAGGCTTCCCATTCCCATCCCCTCCGGGGTCGAGGTGCAGATCACGGATGGGACGGTCAGGGTCACGGGGCCGAAAGGGACACTGGAGCGTACAGTCCATCCCGAGATGCGGGTCGCGCTGGACGGCGGCCGCGTGGTGGTGACCCGGCCGGGCGATGACCGGTTCCACCGCGCCCTGCACGGCCTGACGCGCGCGCTCATCGCCAACATGGTGCAGGGCGTGACCAAAGGATTCCAGGTAGAACTGGAGATTCAGGGCGTGGGCTACCGCGCCCAGAAGCAGGGCGCGCGCCTGAACATTCAAGTGGGGTTCTCGCATCCGGTGGAAGTCGCCCCCCCTCCGGGGGTGACGCTGGACGCACCGGCGCCGAACAGGATCGTGGTCGGCGGGGCCGACAAGGAACTCGTCGGCCAGACGGCCGCGAGCATCCGGGCTATCCGGGAGCCGGATCCGTACAAAGGGAAGGGAATCCGGTACGTGGGAGAGCGCGTTCGGCGGAAGCCCGGGAAGACGGGCAAGGCCACTGTGGGCGCGAAGGCCTAGAGGTGTACGCATGATCAAGCACAGGGATCGCAACGAGGCGCGGCAACGCCGCCACCTGCGGATCCGCAAGAGTCTCGTGGGGACGCCGGAGCGCCCCCGGCTGTGCGTATTCCGGAGCTCCATCCACATCTACGCGCAGCTCATCGATGATCGTGCGGGCCGCACACTGGCGGCGGCATCGACGCTGGATCCGGAGATCCGTGAGCGGGCGGCGTCGGCCAAGAAGGCGGACGCCGGGAAAATGGTCGGTCAGCTGATCGCGCGCCTGGCGCAGGAACGGGGAGTCCGCCGGGTAGTGTTCGACCGCGGCGGGTACGTCTACCATGGCCGGGTCCGGGCGCTGGCCGATGGGGCCCGCGAGGGCGGGCTGGAGTTCTAAGAGGTGGCGCCCGCGAGGGCGGGTTAGAGTCCTGAGGGGGTCGCGCATGCCGCGGGGCAAGGGCAAAACCAGCAAGGTAAAGGCGAAGGGCAAAGCCCGGAAGATCGAGGCGCCGCCGGCGCACAAGCCGGTGGGGCTGGAGTACCTTCACCGGCGTGTCAGCGCCGACACGGTCAACCTGACGATGGAAAAGGCGATCTGGATCAACCGCGTCGCCAAGGTGACGAAGGGGGCCAAGCGCTTCAATTTCAGCGCCCTGGTCGTGGTGGGTGATGAGCACGGGCATGTCGGCGTCGGGTTGGGAAAGGCGGCCGAGGTCCCGGACGCGATCCGGAAAGGGACCGAAGACGCCAAGAAGAACCTGATGCGGGTCCCCCTCGCGGGGACCACGATCCCGCACGAGATCATCTCGCAGTACGGCGCGGCCCGGGTGCTGCTCCGGCCGGCGGGGCAGGGCACCGGCGTGATCGCCGGTGGACCGGTGCGGGCCGTGCTGGAGGCCGCCGGCGTGCGGGACATTTTGACGAAGTCGCTGGGGAGCAACAACCCGATCAACCAGGCGCGGGCGACCCTGAAGGGGATGCTCGATATCCGGCAGCCCGAGGAAGTCGCGCAGATGCGCCGGAAGACTGTGGAAGAGATGATCGGGCGGAGGAGAATAGCATGGCAGGCGGGCTAGCGCCCGAGCCGGCCCGGGTCCGGATCACGCTGCGCCGGAGCCTCATCGGCCACGCCGAGAGCCGGCGCCGCATCGCACGGGCCCTCGGCCTCCGCCGGGTGGGCGCAAGCCGCGTCTATGCCCGGACCCCGTCCCTGGAGGGTGCGCTCCGCAAGATCCAGCACCTGGTGTCCGTGGAAGAGGTGGCCCATGGTCAGGATCGGTGAGCTCAGGCCCCCGCACGGCGCCCGGCGTCGCCGGAAGCGGGTGGGGCGCGGGAACGCGTCAGGCTCGGGGAATACCGCGGGGCGGGGCACGAAGGGGCAGAAGGCACGCGCCGGCGGACAGACCCGGCCTGGGTTTGAGGGGGGCCAGCTGCCGCTCATCAAGCGCGTGCCCTATCGCCGGGGTGTACGAGGGGCCGGGAGCAACATGGTGGGCGGGCCGCCGCGGATGCGTCCGGGGACGGTCAACGTCGGCCGGCTCAGCGTGTTTCCGCCCGGCAGCGAGGTAACCCCGGACACGCTCCGGGAGGCGCGCTTGGTGCACACGGACCGGGTGAAGGTCCTGGGAGCGGGAGGCTTGGCTCACGCGCTGGTGGTCAAGGCGCACGGATTCAGCAAAGGCGCGCGTGAGCGAATCGAGGCGGCCGGCGGCCGGGCGGAGGTCATTACGTGATCCCGGCGCTGGCGAACATCCTCCGCATTCCTGATCTGCGGCGGAAGTTTCTTTTCACCATCGGCATGCTCGCGCTGTTCCGGCTGGGGTCCCATATCCCCGTGCCGGGAGTGGATGTGGCGCGTCTGCAGAGCCTGTTTTCGCAGGGGGGGAACGTCTTCGGGTTCATCGATCTGTTCGTCGGCGGCGCGCTGTCGCGGTTCGCCCTGTTCGCCTTGGGCGTGTTTCCCTACATCACCGCGTCGATCATCATGAGCCTTCTCGAGGTCGTGTTCCCCCGCCTCAAAGAGATCCACCGCGAGGAAGGGGAAGTCGGGCGGCGCCAGATCGGGCAATACGTCCTCTATTTGTCCGTGGTTCTGGCCGTGATCCAGGCGATCGGCCAGACGATCGTGATCCGGGACCTCGGCGCGGTGGTCAATCCCCGGCCGCTTCTCCTCGGCGAGATCGTGGCCACCCTCGTGGCCGGCACCATGGTCTTGACCTGGATGGGCTCGATCATGACCGAGTACGGGATCGGGAACGGGGTCTCGCTGATCATCTTCGCGGGCATCGTGGCCCGCCTGCCCTCTCAGCTCAAACAAACGATCGGCCTGGTCCAGGTGGGCGAGCCGGGCGCCGTGGCCCGGGCTTTCGGCGACATTGTGCTGATCCTCGCCAGCATCGCGGCCGTCATCCTGGTGACGCAGGCGGCGCGCAAGGTGCCGATCCAGTACGCCAAGCGGATCGTCGGCCGCCGGATGGTCGGAGGCCAGGCCACGCACCTGCCGATCCGGATCGCCTCCGCCGGGGTCATCCCCATCATCTTTGCCATCTCTGTGCTGCAGTTCCCGTCGACCATCGCGCAGTTCTCGCGCATCCCCTGGATGCAGCGCATCGGGGCGGCGTTGAGCATCAACGGAATGATCGGGGCACTCCTGTACTTTATCCTCATCATCGGCTTCACCTACTTCTATACGGCGGTCAGCTTCGATCCCGAGGACGTGTCGGACAACATCAAGAAGTACGGCGGGTTTATCCCGGGCATCCGGCCGGGCAGACCCACGACCGAGTACCTGATGCGGATCCTGGAGCGTCTCACGCTGGTGGGGGCCCTGTTCCTCGGCCTCATCGCCGTGGGGCCGATCGTCGTCGCCCGGTTTACCGGGCAGCTGACGCTGTACCTGGCCGGCACCTCTCTCCTCATCGTCGTCGGCGTGGCGCTGGAGACGATGAAGCAGATCGAGGCGTACGTGCTCATGCGGCATTACGAAGGGTTCATGAAGTGACCTCGCCCTCATGAATCTCATCTTCATGGGGCCTCCGGGCGCCGGCAAGGGGACGCAGGCTGAGATCTTCCACGAGCGTCACGGCATTCCGCACATTTCGACCGGGGACATCCTGCGGGCGGCCGTGCGGGCGGAAACGGAACTCGGCCGGACGGCCCAGGCCTACATGCAGCGCGGCGATCTCGTCCCGGACGCCGTGATGCAGGAGATCATCCAGCGCCGTTTGAGCGAGCCCGATTGCGCGGCCGGATTCATTCTCGACGGCTATCCCCGCACACTCCCCCAGGCCGAGGCGCTGGATACCCTCCTCGCCGCAACCCACAGGAGCCTGGACGCCGTTGTGTTCTTCGAGATCCGGGAAGAGGTACTGCTGCGGCGCCTCACCGGCCGCCGGGTCTGCCCCGCCTGCGGAGCGATCTACCATCTGGACCACAAGCCCCCGCGGGTGCCCGGGCGGTGCGACCTGGACGGAACCGCGCTCGTCCAGCGGAAGGACGACGCCCCGGACACGGTCCTGCACAGACTGCAGGTCTTTCGTCAATGGACCGCCCCGCTCGTGGATTACTATCGGGCCCGGGGACTCTTCCTCTCGGTCAATGCCGAGGGGTCGGTCTCGGACGTGTACCGCCGCATCCTCGAGTTTGTCCAGTCCCGGGCCGCCCGGGAAGGATGAGGCGGCGTGCCTGCGAGGATCGTCCTCAAGTCTCCTGCGGAAGTGGCGGTGATGCGGCGGGCCTGCCAGGTGGCGGCGGCGGCACTTCAGGACGTCGTCCACGCCGTCCGGCCCGGGGTCACGACCCGCGAGCTCGACCGGATCGCCGAGGATCGTATCCGCGGGCTGGGCGGTGTGCCGTCGTTCCTGGGGTACCGGGGATACCCGGCCAGCCTCTGCGTCTCCGTCAACGATGAGGTGGTCCACGGCATCCCGGGGCGGCGGCGGCTGCGGGAAGGGGAGATCGTGAGCCTCGATCTCGGGGCCTTGGTCGAGGGGTTCCACGGCGACCTGGCGGTGACGGTGCCGGTCGGGAAGATCTCGAGGGAGCTGACGCGGCTCCTGCAGGTGACGGCCGCGGCGCTGGAGGAAGGAATCCGCGCCGTCAGGCCTGGGCGGCCCCTCGGCGAGGTGAGCGCGGCGATTCAGCGGTACGTAGAACGCCACGGGTTCTCGGTCGTGCGGGATTTCGCCGGTCACGGCGTCGGTCGCAACCTGCACGAGGAACCCCAGATCCCCAACTTCGGCCAGCCGGGCGATGGGGTGGGGCTCCGTCCCGGGATGACCCTCGCCATCGAGCCCATGGTGAATGTGGGGTCCCCCGAGGTGACGGTGGACCCCGACGGGTGGACGGTCAGGACCCGGGACCACATGGCCTCGGCGCATTTCGAACACACGGTTGCGGTGACTGAGACCGGCGCGGACGTCCTGACTAGACTTCCTGCGGATGCGTCGGTATAATCAGGAGTTGTTCCACGGCGGCGAGAGAGGGCCGGGAAGGTCGCCCATCGCAGCGGGGACAGCGGCGGGCCGGCCGATGACAGAGAATGAGGTCGGGGAGGCGATCGCGAGGTCGAGGGACGGCGAGGAGTAGCGGATGGCCAAGAAGGACGTCATCGAGGTGGAAGGGACGGTCGTCGAAGTTCTTCCCAATGCCATGTTCCGTGTGGAACTGGCGTCTGGCCACAAGGTCCTCGCTCATATCTCCGGAAAGATGCGCATCCACTTCATCCGCATCCTTCCGGGCGACCGCGTGAAGGTGGAGCTCTCCCCGTACGATCCAACCCGGGGGCGGATCACGTACCGGTTCCGATGATCGGCGTGGCCGCGGAGAGAGAGGTGACAGCATGAAGGTTCGGGCATCCGTCAAACGGATGTGTGAGAAGTGCAAGATCGTCAAGCGGGGCAACCGCGTGACCGTGATCTGCGAGAATCCGAAGCACAAGCAAAGGCAGGGCTAGAGGAGGGCCGGGATGGCGCGCATCGCAGGGGTGGATCTGCCGCGGGACAAGCGCGTGGAGGTGGCTCTGACCTACATCTACGGGATCGGCCGGAGCCGGGCCGCGGAGATCCTCCAGACCACAGGGGTCAACCGCGACACCCGGGTCCGGAATCTGACCGAGGAGGAGATCACCCGCCTGCGCGAGGTGATCGACCGAAACTACAAGGTGGAGGGCGATCTGCGGCGTGAGGTGGCGATGGACATCCGCCGCCTCATCGAGATCGGGTGTTACCGCGGCATCCGCCACCGGAAGGGACTTCCCGTCCGCGGCCAGCGGACCCGGACGAACGCCCGGACGCGGAAGGGTCCCCGCAAGACCGTGGGGACGCGGCGCGTCAAGGCGACGCCGGCCGCGGCCGCACCCGCAGCCGCGGCGCCGGGAAAGCCCGCGTAGAGGAGTCCACCGCGAGGATTCGGGACAGGAGGAACAGATGGCCAAGCGCAAGGAACGCAAGAACATCCCGGCGGGCATCGCGCACATTCAGTCGACGTTTAACAATACGGTCGTCACGATCAGCGACGTCCAGGGCAACGTGGTGGCCTGGGCCAGCGCCGGGACGGCGGGGTTCAAGGGATCGCGTAAGGGGACCCCGTTCGCGGCCGGCCTGGCCGCGGAGAACGCGGCCCGGAAGGCGATGGAACACGGCCTCCGCCAGGTGGAGGTGTACGTGAAGGGCCCGGGGGCGGGCCGGGAAGCGGCGATTCGATCGCTCCAGGCCGCCGGCCTCGAGGTGAGTCTAATAAAGGATGTGACGCCAATTCCCCATAATGGGTGCCGCCCGCCGAAGAGGCGGCGGGTGTAGGGAGGGGTCATGGGACGGTATCACGGGCCGGTGTGCCGGCTGTGCCGCCGAGAGGGCATGAAGCTCTATCTCAAGGGCGAGAAGTGCTACACGGACAAGTGTCCGGTGGCAAAGGATACGACGCCTCCTGGAATGCACGGCCCGAGCCGGCGGAAACCGTCGGACTTCGCCGTGCGGCTGCGGGAGAAGCAGCGGCTCCGCCGGTTTTACGGTGTGTATGAGGCCCAGTTCAAGCGGTATTTCCAGACGGCGGCGCGGGCAAAGGGTGTGACCGGAACCCGGCTTCTGCAGCTGCTCGAGACGCGGCTCGACAACCTGGTGTACCGGCTCGGCCTAGCCGCGAGCCGGAAGGAGGCCCGCCAGACCGTGACCCACGGGCACATCGCCGTGGACGGCCGCCGGGTCACGGTTCCCGCATTCCTCGTCCGCCCGGGATCCACCGTGGGCGTGGCCGAGGGCAGCAAGGATCTCGCCCGGTTCAAGACCCTCGTGGGGAACGCGCCGGGGCGCGGTCTTCCCGGCTGGCTGGAGTACACCCCCGAGACGCTGACCGGCAGGGTGCTCGCCCTCCCAGCGCGGGAAGATATCGATGCTCCGGTGCACGAGCAACTGATCGTTGAGTACTACTCCCGGTAAGGGGGAGATGAGGTAACGGGACCATGATGGATGAACAGATGCTGGCGGTAGCGCGGGTTCCCCAGAAGGGGCTGACGGGCGCGGGGGAGATCGCGAAACCCAAGATCGAGTACGCCGAACTCTCCGATACGTACGGGAAGTTTATCATGGAGCCGCTGGAGCGCGGTTTTGGGGTGACCCTCGGAAACGCGCTGCGGCGTGTCCTCCTGTCTTCGATCCCGGGGGCCGCTGTGACCTCCGTGAAGATCGAGAACGTGCTGCACGAGTTCGCGACGGTGTCCGGCGTCGTCGAGGACGTGACCCAGTTGATCCTGAACCTCAAGGAGCTGTCCTTCAAGCTGCACAGCGACAAGCCGAAGCTCCTGCGGCTGGACGTCCGGGGAAAGCGCGACGTTACCGCCGGCGATCTCGCGCCGGACGCCGAGGTCGAGATTCTCAACCCGGACCTCCACATCGCCACCCTGGACGGCAAGAATGCCCACCTGGTGATGGAGCTCGTCGTCGAGCGCGGCAAGGGGTACGTGCCCGCGGAGCGGCATCGGAAGAGCGAGCACGTCATCGGTGTGATTCCCGTGGATTCGGTGTTCTCGCCGATCCAGAAGGTCAATTACGCCGTGGAGGATACCCGGGTCGGGCACGCGACCGATTACGACCGGCTTGTGCTGGAGGTGTGGACCGACGGCAGCATTCGCCCGGAGGAGGCGCTCCAGGAAGCCGGGCGTCTGTTGATCGATTTCTTCCGTCTCCTGGCCGGGACGGCAGCCGGTCCGGAGGTGACCGTCGGCCCGCCGGTGGAGGAGACGAATAAACTCGCCACCATGCCGATCGAGGAGCTGGAGCTCTCGGTCCGGCCGTACAACTGCCTCAAGCGCGCGGGGATCAACACGGTGGGCGATCTCCTCCAGAGGACGGAGGACGAGGTCGTGAACGTCAAGAATTTCGGCCGCAAGTCCCTGGATGAAGTGAAGGAGAAACTGGCCGCCCTGGGCCTGGAGCTGCGCCGAAGGGGGGCGTGAATCGTGCTGGGACAGACGGGGCGCCGCCTGGGACGCGACACCGGGGCTCGGACGGCTCTGTTTCGCAGTCTCGTGTCAGCGCTCATCGCTGAGGAGCGGATCCTCACGACGGAGCACAAGGCGAAGGAGGCCAAGAAGATCATGGACCGGATGATCGACCTGGCCCTCCGCAACGACCTGCACGCGCGCCGGCAGGTGGCCCGGCTGCTGCCCGATCGCGCGGTCATTCGGCGCCTGTTTTCGACCGTCGCCCCCCGGTATCAGAAGGGGCGCGGGGGCTACACCCGGATCGTCCGGACCGGCCAGCGGCGCGGGGACGCCGCCCCGATGGCGTTGCTGGAGCTGGTGAAGTAGCGATCACCGGGCGCCCGGGCGCCGGGCCGCGGGCCCGCATCCCATGGCGTCCCCCCTGATCACCGTTCGGGGTCTTCACTACACGTACCGCTTGGACACCCCGGAGGCCGTTCCCGCGCTCCGGGGTCTCGATCTCGATGTCTATCCCGGCCAGTGTCTCGCGCTCATCGGCGGAAACGGCTCCGGGAAGAGCACCCTCGCCAAGCATCTCAATGCGCTTCTGCTGCCGTCCGCCGGAGAGGTGTGGGTGGACGGCCTCGACACGCGCGACCCCGCCTCCGTGTGGGCGGTGCGTCAGCGGGTCGGGATGATCTTCGAGAACCCCGATGACCAGCTTGTCGCCGCGGTGGTTGAGGAGGACGTCGCCTTCGGCTGTGAGAACCTCGGCCTGCCGCCCGCGGAGATCCGCGCCCGCGTGGACGCGGCGTTGCGGGCGGTCGAGCTGGAAGACCTCCGGCGGCGGCCCCCTCATCTCCTCTCCGGAGGGCAAAAACAGCGGGTGGCGATCGCAGGAGTGCTGGCGATGCACCCACGGTGTCTGATCCTTGATGAGGCAACCACGATGCTCGATCTCCGGGGGCAGCAGGAGGTGATGGAGACCGTCCTGCGGCTCTCCCGCGAAGACGGCCTCGCCCTCGTCCTGATCACGCACGCGATGGAGGAGGCCGCGCTCGCCGACCGTGTCGTCGTGCTCGCCCAGGGGCGGGTGGCGCTCGAGGGTCCTCCTGCCGACGTGTTCGCCCGCGAGGATGTGCTGGCGAGGCTGCGGATCGAGCCTCCGGAGATTGCCCGGCTGAGCCGGCGCCTGACCGAGGACGGGCTTCCCTTGCCGCCTGCCCTGCTCACCGTCGATGGGTTCGTCTCCGCCGTGGCCGCTCTTCGCGCGGTGCAGTGAGGCGCCCTGTGATTCGGTGCGACCAGGTCACGTACATCTACCTTCGTGGGACTCCTCTCGAGGCCACGGCGCTCGTGGACGTCTCTGTGGCCATCCGGGCCGGCGAGATCGTGGGGATCATCGGGGCGACAGGCTCGGGGAAGTCCACCCTGGTGCAGCACTTCAACGGCCTGCTGCGTCCGACGAGCGGACGGGTCTACCTGGACGATGTCGACATTCACGCGCCGGAGGTGGACCGCCGGCGCGTGCGGCAGCAGGTCGGTCTTCTCTTTCAGTATCCTGAGCAGCAGCTCTTTGAAGAAACAGTGTTTGAGGACGTCGCGTTCGGTCCTCGAAACCTCGGCTTGGCGGAGGATGTGGTCCACAATAGGGTGCGGGGGGCACTGGACCTGGTGGGCCTCACTCCCGACCAGTTTGGCCCCCGGTCGCCCTTCGCGCTGAGCAATGGGGAGATGCGCCGGGTCGCAATCGCCGGAGTGCTGGCGATGGAGCCGCGTGTGCTGATCCTGGATGAACCAACGGCGGGGCTGGATCCCCTGAGCCGGCAGGACATCCTCGGCCACATCGTCCGTCTCCACCGCGAGCGGGGGCTGACCATCGTCCTGATCACGCACAGCATGGACGCCATCGCGCGGCTGTGCGAGCGCCTGATCGTGATGGACCGGGGACGCGTGGCGGCCGATGGGCCGATCCGGGCGGTGTTCTCGGAGGCGACGCGCTTGGCCTCGCTCGGCCTCGGGCTCCCCCAGGTCACGCAGGTCGCTCACCGGCTGCGGGAGCGCGGGCTCGCCGTCAGGCCGGATGTCCTGACGGTGGAGGAGGCCCGCACGGCCATTCTGGACGCCCTGGCGGTGGGGAGCCGACGTGGCGGATCCGTCTCGCCTCCCTCTGGGCCTAGCGGCGTGAGCCAGAACTGTGCCCACGGCGTGGGCCAGGACTGCACGCTGCTGAGCGACGACGTCAGGGGTGACGACGCGAACGATGGATCTTCTTAGGTCCTTCGCCTTTGGCCAGTACGTGCCGGGAGACTCGGTCGTGCATCGCCTCGATCCGCGGACGAAGATCCTGGCCACGGTTCTGCTGGCTGTGGCGGTCTTCGCCATCCACGAGGTCGCGGGCCTGGCGGTGTTCACGGTCTTCCTGGCTGCCGTGATTGCGGCCGGGCGGATTCCTCCGGGCTACATCCTCCGCGGGCTCAAGCCGGTCTTTTGGCTCCTTGGCTTCACCGTGGTACTGCAAATCCTGTTCGGAGAAAGCGGAGGCCACCCGGTCGTTCAACGCGGCCCGCTTCTGATCACGCGCGAGAACCTCGCGCTAGGCGCCTTCTACGGCTACCGGCTGGTCCTCCTCATCGTGTCCACGACCCTGATGACGTTCACCACGTCCCCCGTGGAGCTCACCGACGGCATTGAGCGGCTTCTCCGCCCGCTGCGGCGCGTGGGGGTCCCCGTGCACGAGTTGGCGCTGATGATGACGATCGCGCTCAGGTTCATCCCGACGCTTCTCGAAGAGGCGGAGAAGATCATAAAGGCCCAAATGGCGCGAGGAGCCGAGTTCTCGCGAGGGAGCCCCATCCGCCGGGCTCGTGCCCTGGTGCCGTTGCTCGTGCCCCTGTTTGTCAGCGCGTTCCGCCGCGCCGATGCCCTGGCGCTGGCGATGGAAGCGCGGTGCTACAGGGGCGGAGAGCACCGGACCCGGATGATCGAGCTGCACTTCCGCAGCCGCGACTACGTCGCCCTCATGGCGATCGTCCTGACAGTGGCGGTGTCCCTGGCCCCGCCGGCCCTCTGGCGCGCGCTCTAAATGATGCCGCGTGGCCTGCGGCGCGCTGCCCGCGGGATTACGCAGTTTCATCATGCGAACGGTTAAACTGATTCTGGAGTACGACGGGACGGGCTACTGCGGGTGGCAGCGGCAGCGGGGGGCCGCGGCGGCCGGAGCGCCCTCCATCCAGGCCGCGGTCGAGGCCGCCGTGCGGGACATCGCCGGCGAGCCCGCAGCGGTGGCGGGGGCGGGCCGCACCGATGCAGGCGTCCACGCACGGGGCCAGGTCGCGAGTTTCACGACGACGAGCCGGATTCCGGCGAGCCGGTTCCCGCCGGCTCTCAACGCCCATCTTCCCGCCGACATCTGCGTGCTCGAGGCGCAGGATGTCCCGGAGGGGTTCCACGCGCGGCGCGACGCCGTGGCCCGAACGTACCGGTACGAAATCTTGAATCGTCCCGCCCCCTCCGCGCTCCTCCGCCACCGCGCCTACCACATTCCCGAGCCCTTGAACTCGGAAGCGATGGGTCGCGCGCTCGCCCGCTTCGTGGGACGGCATGACTTCGCCGCCTACCGGGGAATCGGCAGCGCTCCCCGGACGACACTCTGCACGGTGATCGAGGCCGGATGGAGCGTCGCGGAGGAGCGGCTGTGCCTGACGATCACCGCCGACCGGTTCCTCCGCCACATGGTTCGCATGATCGTCGGCACGCTGATCCGGGTAGGACTGGGGCGCCTCTCCGAAACAGCGCCGGGAGAGTATCTTGCCGATCCGGACAACCGGCGTACCGGTCCCACGGCGCCCCCTCACGGGTTGTATCTCGTTCGGGTCGACTACAGGGCGTGACGGTTGCCGGTCCTGTGAACGGGCTCACGCTGCGCCTGTGACGCCTGCCATCGCGCTCGTCCCTCCTCCTCCCTAGGATTGAGCCATTACGGCCAGAGAGGGAGAGGATCATGGCATGGTACCAGTGCTCCTGCGGAGCCCTCAAAGAGGAGGCGCCACAACTCGGAGACACGATCGTGTCCATCTATCACCTGCATCACTCCGCACGACTCGATGGCGGCTCGGCGATTGTGCGGATGCAAGAGATTCCCGCTCCCCCTCCCCCTATCCACGACCCCATGTCGGCCCAAGCAGGACGCGGCGCCTGACACTCGCGCTCCTGGATAGCCCCTGCTCATGCGCGCGGCTACGGTTGACTCAGCTATCCTCTGTGATGAATTTCATACCCCGAGAGTAACGCCGGTCATCGCCTCGCTCCCCTCGACCGCCTAGAATGAGGCTATCCTAAAGGGAAGGAGGAAGCGACCATGCGAAAGATTCTTGGAGCGGTGGTCCTGGGGGCGAGCTTGATTCTCAGCGGGGCCGCGGCGTTTGCCGAGAGTAACTCAGCCATGGACCGGGAGCTGTCCCGGAACCTGGTCGAGCAGCCCGCGGTCATCCAGCTGGATGACGCGGTGGTTTCCGGCGCGCCCGGCCAGTACATCGGGCCCTTGTATGAGCGGCGCCTGGACAACATCGATCCGCACGCCGGCTTCTAGGGTCGGAGGTCCCCCGCCGGCCGTCCGGGATACCCCGGGCGGCCGGTCTATTTGTGGCGATATTGTGGGCAAGACAGTTCAGGTGACACCCGGCTTCTCACGTCTGAAGCTCGAAAGGCGCGCGACCTAGATGGGCTATGTCGAGGAAAATCTCCTCGCCGGTGAAACAGTCGTCTACCGGATGAGGCTGCACTGGATTGTCTTCCTGAAGCCGGCCGCCTTTGTAGGCGTGCTTCTGGTCGCCGCGGCCCTCGGGGTGTCTCTCGCCCTGTCTTTCCCTACAGCCCGCCGCATCGGAGTCATCCTGCCGGTCCTCAGCCCGGTGATAGCCCTCAGTCTGCTGATCGCCTTCCTGGCGTACCTCAATTTTGTGTCCTCCGAGTTCGCCGTGACGACGCACCGGGTCCTGATCAAAGTCGGAGCCGGATTCTTCTGGCGGCGGTCCCTGGAGATCTTGCTCCAGAAAGTGGAGAGCATCAGAGTCGAGCAGGGCATTCTGGGCCGAATCCTAGGATACGGGACCATCATTATCACGGGAACGGGCGGTACACAGGAGGTCTTCGATAACATCGCCGCGCCGTTAAAGTTCCGCGGGATGGTGCAGGGGCAGACGCCCGTGCCCCTGCAGGAACGGGTCGCAACGGGGGTTAGCGTGCCGCGCTT
>DASUDA010000076.1:0-9476 GCA_036275835.1 bacterium
GGTGGCGCATCCTCCCGTAATTCGCCTGGACGAGCACGCCGACGACGTATTTGCTCACGCCGATCTCAATCAGCCGAGATGATGTGCCGATACCGCCCTTGAACCCGTGGCATCGCATCCCCGTGCCTCCACCGACGTTCCCTTCAAGGACATTTCCCCCGGTTGCCGCGCCCCGGGCTTCATAGGCATGCTCTCGTTTGATGTGAAACGCATCGATATCGTTGAGCAACCCATCATAGGTCTCGGCCACAACGGGCAACGTAAACCCTGTTACGTAGCCGTGCTCAACCCCGTAGGCGACGAGCGCATCCCGCACGACACCCACGGCATGAGTGTTCGTGATGCCGATGGGAGTACCGAGGATGCCCGATTCTTCCAGCCAGAGCAGCCCAGTCATCTCGCCGTTGCCGTTGAAGGAATGATACCCGGCAAAGACGTTGTCACGCCAGATTGCCCCATCTCGAGGAATCACCATGGTGACCCCGGTCCGCGCAATCCGCGGCGTGTCCCAGATCAGGGTTCGGTGGCCTACCAGGACCCCGGGCACGTCGGTGATGGCGTTGTGTGGGCCGGTGGGCATCTGCCCGATGGTAATCCCTAACTCTCGTGAGCGTGCGCGCATAGCACCCCTCCTGGCGCAATAGAGATGATGAGTCGCGTGCGGTTAGGCGCGGCTGGAGGCGCCGGCGATTCTCCAGGTATACGTGAGGTCAGCCGTGCGCCGAAGCATCGCCGAGACCGAGCAGTATCTCTCCTGACTCAGCTCCACCGCCCGCTTGACTTGATCGGCCTGGAGGCCCGGCCCGGAAAACACATACTCCAGGGCGATCCGCGTAAAGACCTGGGGATGCGTGGGCGCGCGGTCCGCGGTGATGCGGATCTCGAGGCCTTCCAGCGGCGCCCGCATCTTGCCCAGGATCGAGACGACGTCCATGCCCGTGCATCCCCCGAGCGCCAGAAGGACGGTCTCCATCGGCGACGGGCCCTGGCCGTTGCCGCCGTGCTCCGGCATGGCGTCCAGCGTGATCCCCGCGCCCGACTCGGGCATTCCCGCAAAGCGCATGCCTGTCGCCCACTGTACCGTCGCGTTCATGCGCCGTCCTTTCCGGAAGAGGTTTGGGCGGCCTTGGAGACCGCGGCCATGACCTCGGGCTCAGGGAGCACTCCCTCAAAATAGAGACGGTCGTTGAGGATCGTCTTCGGGACGCCCTGGACCGCGTACCGGGCCGCCAGGTCCGGAAACTCTGTCAGGTCCACAATGTCCGCCCGGATGCGCGGGCTCGCGATCGCCATCAGGGCGGCCAGCCTGGCCGCACGGGGGCAGTAGGGTCAGGTGGGCGTGACCAGGACTTGAAGGTGCACATCCGCGGAGAGGCCTGCCAGTCCCTCCCGAGTCTCCGCCGCCAGGTCGGCCGCGCCGCGTCCCACGTCCAGAATGACATCGAGAATGTTCCTGAGCTCATAGCCTGCCGGCATGCCGTAGTAGCGGATCCCGTAGTCCTCCGCTCCCACGAGAGCCAGGCCGGGGACCTTATCGATGCCGAAAGCGGTGAACACCCCGGGATCGCGGAACCGATCGTGCACGTGCAGGGTCACGAAGGTCGAGCACGCGGCGAGATCTTCCAGGAGGCGCTCGGTGTCGCCACACGACCGGCACTCCCGGCCGGGGACCACGATGCCTGAACTGCCTTCCGTGAAGTATTCGAGCCGCACAGGGCAGGCGAGCGCCGCGAGATGGCTGCGCACGGCGTCCGCGTCCCGCTCCGCAAGCAGGTGCATGTCCATCCTCCTCATCGTCTCGCGTGATGAGATGGGCCCCGCCCTCCTGGTATTCTCAGGCGCATTCCGGCGCTCCTCCGGAGGCACCTCCGGACGCTGGCCGGCACGAGGAATGCGGGGCCGCGCGGGTGAAGGAGAAAGTGTGGACACCCACGTCGTGCGCGTCGAGAACCCGGATGGGCTCAACCTGATTCTCGGTCAGGCGCACTTTATCAAGACCGTCGAGGATCTGCACGAGGCCCTTGCGGGAGCCGCTCCGGGCATCCGGTTCGGAGTGGCGTTCTGCGAATCCAGCGGACCGCGGCTGGTGCGCACGTCCGGCACGGATCCCGCGCTCGTCACCTTGGCCGCGCGGAATGCGCAGGCGATCGGATGCGGGCACGTCTTCATCATCCTCTTGGGCAATGCCTATCCCATCAACGTCTTGGGAGCGGTGCGCCAGGTTCCGGAAGTCTGCCAGATCTACTGCGCGACCGCGAACCCGGTGGAAGTGATCGTGGCCGAAACCGAGCAGGGTCGCGGGATTCTGGGTGTCGTGGACGGCCAGTCTCCTCTCGGTGTGGAGGGGGTCGCGGACGTTGCCGCGCGCCGCGAATTGCTCCGGAAGATCGGCTACAAACTCTGAGGCCGCCGCGGATGCTGAGAGGCATTCGGGTGCCCTCCCCCGTCCCGCTCCCGCGGATGGTCCGCGTGGTCCAGGAGTTTCCCTCCCCCGGCCGGTGTGATCTGGACGCGGAGATCCGCCGGCAGATCGACGCCCCCGAGATCCGGGGGCGCATCCCGCGGGGAAGGCGGGTCGCGGTCGCTGTGGGGAGCCGCGGCGTCGCGGAGATCGCCCGCATCACCGCCGTGGTCGTCGACAGTCTCCACCGTCACGGTGCCGAGCCGTTCATCATTCCCGCGATGGGCAGCCATGGGGGAGCAACCGCGGAGGGACAGACGGAGGTCCTGGCCAGTCTGGGCGTGACCGCGGCGGCCGCGGGCGCGCCGGTCGTCTCCTCCATGGAGGTCGTTGAGCTGGGGCGCCTCGCGGACGGGTCAGGGGTGTTCTGGGACCGGGAGGCGTATGACGCCGGCGCGGCCGTCGTGATCGGCCGGGTCAAACCCCACACCGCCTTCCGAGGGCAGATCGAAAGCGGCCTCATCAAAATGGCCGTGATCGGGGCGGGCAAGCAGCGGGGCGCTCAATCGATGCACGCGCCGGGCTTCGGCGGGTTTGCTGATCGCCTGATCGAGGCCTGGGAGATCGTGCGGCGGCGGGCCCCGATTCTCTTTGGGGTTGCCGTCGTAGAGGATGCTTACGATGTTCCGGTGAAGATCGCCGTCCTGCCCCCCGAGGCTGTCCTCGACCGGGAGCCGGCGCTGCTCGACCTCGCGCGAGGCCTGATGGCCCGTCTGCCGGCCCGTGAGGCCGACGTGCTCGTGGTGCAGGAGATCGGCAAGAACATCAGCGGGGACGGGATGGATCCCAACATCACAGGCCGCTACCCGACGCCGTTCGCTTCCGGCGGGCCCGTCATCCGGAAAATTGCCGTTCTCGATCTCACCTCCGAGACGCACGGAAATGCGAACGGCGTGGGCCTCGCCGATTTCATCGCCCGGCGGGTGCTGGACAAGCTGGACCTCCACGCGACCTATATGAACGCGCTCACCTCGACGATCGTCGACACCGTGCGCCTGCCGATGGTCCTGGAGACGGACCAGGACGTCCTGAGCGCTGCGGTGATGACCGCGCCCGCGACAGGCGGGGGAGGATCTCGTCTCATCTACATCCAAAACACGCTCGCCCTGCGCGAGGTGGCGGTGTCCGAGGCCCTCCTCCCGTCCCTGGAACCGCATGCCCGGCCCGCGTCGGCGGCCGCCCCCCTCTCCTTCTCGAACGCCGGTGGACTCGTTCCGCCGCTCCTCTCGATCCCCGCCGGCGTCCGCCCCGTGTGGGGGAACTTTTGAGGGGGAGATCCGCGTGAGCGAGACCCTAGCGATGGACGACCTCGCGGCCAAGCGCGCCCGGCTCGATGCGATCCTCCGGGATCTTGGGGGTGTGGTGGTGGCATTCTCCGGAGGGGTGGACAGCGCATATCTGCTCGCCGCCGCGAGCGACGCCCTCGGAGACAGGTGTGTGGGCGCCACGGCGGTCTCGGCGTCACTCGCCGGCGATGAGCTCGAGATCGCCCGGCGGATCGCTGCTGCCCTCGGAGTGCGGCACGTCATCGTCCGGACCCGGGAGTTCGAGGACTCCCGCTACCTCCGGAATGACGCCGGGCGATGCTACTTCTGCAAGCAAGCGCTGTTCACGCGTCTCGCAGAACTGGCCGACGGCCTGGGCTTCCCGCACGTCGCCTACGGGGCGAACACCGACGATGTAGCCGATTACCGGCCCGGAATGCGCGCCGCGACGGAGTTCCGCGTCCATGCCCCGCTGCTCGATGCCGGCCTCGGGAAGGCGGAGATCCGGACCCTGGCGCGGCTGCGCGGCCTCGAGGTCTGGGATAAGCCCGCCTCACCTTGCCTGTCGTCCCGGCTGCCCTTCGGGACGTCGGTGACCCTGCAGGCCCTTGCCCAGGTCGAGCAATCGGAGCGTGTACTGCACGAGCTCGGCTTTCGGGACGTGCGTGTCCGCCACCACGGGGACACGGCCCGCATCGAGGTCCCACTCCCGGATGTCCCGCGCCTTCTCGGACTGGTCTCCAGGGTCACGCCAGCCCTTCAGGCGATCGGGTACCGCCACGTCTTCGTGGCCCCTGACGGGTTACGGCCGGGACGGCTGGCGGCCGGGATACCCTCGGCCGGCGGTCCGGGGCCCCGCCTATGAACGAAGAGTTTCTCCACCGGCTCCTGGAAGATGTCCGGCTGGGTCGCACCTCTATCGCCGCCGCGATCGCGGAGCTGCGGTGGCTGCCGTACGCGGACCTCGGGTTCGCAAAGGCTGATACGCACCGCCCGCTGCGCCGAGGCGCCGCGGAGGCGATCTACTGCCCCGGCAAATCGGTCGATCAAATCTTGCAGATAGCCGCGCAGCTGCATCGGGGGGGAAGCACCGTCCTTCTCACGCGTGCCGGCCCGGAGCTGGCATCGCGGGTCGCCGAGGCGTTTCCAGCCGTCCGCCACATCCCGGACGCGCGCCTCATTGTGATCGGCACCCTCCCCATCCACGGGACCGGGACCGTCGGAGTCCTGGCCGCGGGCACGGGAGACCTCCCCGTGGCAGAGGAAGCGGCCTGGACCGCCGAGGCGATGGGCGCGGCTGTCGAGCGCGCCTACGATGTCGGCGTGAGCGGCCTCCACCGGCTCGGAGCGCAGCGGGATCTCCTCGAGCGCGCCCGGGCGCTGGTGGTGGTCGCCGGGATGGACGGAGCGCTGCCGGCCGTCGTCGCAGGGTTGACTGGGGCGCCGGTGATCGGCGTTCCGACGAGCGTCGGGTATGGGGCGCACCTCGGCGGCGTCGCGCCGCTCTTAACGATGCTCTCCTCCTGCGTTCCCGGTGTCGCTGTCGTCAACATCGACAACGGGTTCGGGGCCGGCTACCTGGCGGCGCTCATCAACAGCCTGCCCGGGAGGGCAGCGGCGGAGAGCCGCCGGACCGGGACGGGAGGGCGCCATACAGAGGAGGGCCGTGAGGCCGATGCGGATCGGCTATCTTGACTGTGCCAGCGGAGCGAGCGGTGACATGCTGTTGGGCGCGCTCCTTGGCGCCGGGTGGTCGGAAGCGGCGCTCCGAGACGTGGTCGAGGCGTTGCGCGTGCCGGTGCGCATCCGGGTGAGCCGGGCCGACCGCCAGGGCGTCCCCGCGGTGCGCGTCGAGGTCGAGGAAGAAGTGTCCCCCGAGTCCCGCACCTACTCCCGCCTCACCGATCTCCTGGCAGAGAGCGCGATCGAGGCGCCTGTGCGGGAGGCGGCCGCGGCGGTCCTGCGCCGCCTGGCCGGCGTTGAGGCGGAGATCCACGGTGTTCCGCTCGACCGGGTGCACCTCCATGAGTTAGGCGGTGCGGACACGCTGGTGGACATCGCCGGCGTGCTCTCAGGTGTGCGGGCATTGGGCCTGGACCGCATCACCGCTTCACCGGTGAACATCGGCCGTGGATGGGCGCAGATCCGCCACGGCATGGTTCCCCTCCCGGCCCCCGCGACGGCCGCGTTCCTTGAGGGCATGCCGGTGTACGCAACCGAGGCGGAGGGGGAGTGGCTGACACCGACCGGCGCCGTGCTGCTCTCCACGCTCGTGACCCGATGGGGCCCCCTTCCACTGATGCGCCTGCGGCGAATCGGGACCGGAGCCGGCCGGGAGGACCCGCCGCACGCCAACGTGCTTCGCCTGTTCGTCGGCGACGCCATGGGGGATCCGGAGAACAGGGCGCCGGAGGATGCGGCGGCGGGAGGCCCAGCCTTCTCGCGCACCGAGCGGCTCATTATGCTGGAGACCGCGATCGATGATATGAACCCTCAGCTGTACCCGTACGTCACGGAGCGGCTCCACGAGGAAGGGGCCTTCGAGGTCACGATCGTTCCCGCGCTGATGAAGAAGGGCCGCCCCGGCCACGTGCTCCGCGTTCTGGCCCCCCCGGAGCGCACCCGCGCCCTGTGCGGGGTCCTCCTCGCCGAGACCACGACGATCGGTGTGCGCTCATACGAGGTGACGCGGCTCGCGGCCGGCCGGCGAACCGCAGAGGTCGAGACAGAGTTCGGGCCTGTGCCGGTGAAAGTGGCCGGCGACGCCTCCGGCGTGCTCAACGTCAGTCCCGAGTTTGACGCCTGCCGGGCGTTGGCTGCCCATCACCGCGTCCCTGTGAAGCGGGTGATGGCAGCGGCCCAGCGGGCCGCAGCATCTCTCCTGAACCAGGGTGCCGAACCGGGATCCGCTCCCGGTGAAGGCGCGTGAGCGACGAGACCTCCGAGGTCCGGTTTAAAGAGCAGGCGGCCATGAGGGCGGTCGCCGAGGAAGTCCGCGATGGGATGATCGTGGGCCTCGGGACGGGCTCCACAGCCGCCTTCGTGCTTGAAGAGCTCGGCCGGCGGGTTCGGGAGCAGAGATGGCGGATTCAGGGGGTCCCGACCTCCGAGCGCACGGCCGCCGCAGCCCGGCGCCTCGGTATTGAGCTAGCCGCACTCGATGCGACCCCGGACGTCGCGCTGGACGGAGCGGACCAGGTGGATCCCGCGCTCAACTTGATCAAGGGAGGAGGCGGCGCTCACGTCCGGGAGAAGCTCGTGGCGCTCGCCGCGCGCCGCGTCGCCATCGTGGCGGACCACACAAAGGCGGTCCCTCGCCTTCACGGGCCGGTGCCTCTCGAAGTTCTCCCATTTGCCCTGCCCTGGGTGCTGCGCACGCTCCCGGTCCGTCTTCCGGAGACCACCCCTCACGTCCGGGACCAAAACGGCCGACCGCTGCTCTCCGACAACGGGAACGTCCTCGTCGATCTTGAGTGCGGGCCTCTGCCCGATCCCGCCGCCGTCGCGGCGGAGCTCGATGCCATGTCCGGGATCGTGGATCACGGGCTGTTTCTCGGCATCGCCGACGTCGCCTATCTGGCCGGCCCCGAGGGAGTTCGGAGGCTTGTCTCCGGGACGCGCCGGAGATAGGGCCGCGACCGTCCATGCACATCCGTGAGTTGTTTGACCTGACGGGGATGGTGGCGCTGGTCACGGGAGGGTCCCGGGGCCTGGGCCACCAGATGGCGTGCGCGCTCGGCGAAGGGGGGGCGTCCGTCGTCCTGGCCGCGCGGACGCGAGAGGCGCTGGAGGCCGCCGCCGCGGAGCTGGCCGGGCAGGGGATCCGGGCCGTGCCGGTCGTGTGTGACGTTACCCATCCCGACGATGTGAATGCGGCGGTCGCGCGGACGCTCAAGGAATTCGGACAGATCGACATTCTGGTCAACAACGCCGGGACGGCCTGGGGAGCCCCGGCCGTGGAGATGCCGCTCGATGCCTGGCGGCGTGTTCTCGAGACCAACGTGACCGGAACGTTCCTGATGGCCCAGGCCGTGGGGCGCACCATGATCGAGCGCGACCGCGGCGGCACGATCATTAACGTGGCGAGCATCGCCGGGATGCGGGGCGCGGATCCTCGCGTCCTGGACGCGATCGGGTACAGCACGAGCAAGGGGGGCGTCATCGCCCTCACCCGCGACCTCGCGGTGAAGTGGGCGCACCATAGCATCACCGTGAACGCCATCGCCCCCGGGTTCTTTCCCAGCCAGATGACGCGGTGGGTGATCGAGCGCCGGCAGGAGGCCATCCTGAACACGATTCCCCTGGGGAGGCTCGGCGGCGACGACGATCTGAAGGGCGTCGTGGTGTTCCTGGCCAGCAGGGCCGCGCGCTTTGTCACCGGCCAGGTCCTGGCAGTCGACGGAGGCGCGACCGCCCGGTAGCGCCGGGACTTTCGCTTTCCCGGTGGTTCGGCTACAATAATTCCGGAGGCATCACCAGGTGGCGGTGCGTCTGACGCGTGAGCAGATGGAACGGATAAAGGCGCAAGCGCAGGCGGAAGCGCCCAACGAGTGCTGCGGCGTACTCCTAGGCCACGGAGATATCGTGGAGGAGGTGTTCCCAGGGCGCAACGTGCACGAGACTCCGCGAATCCGCTACACGATGCACTCTGAAGACCTCTTCCGCGTGGATCGGCTACAGAATGAACGTGGGTGGGACTTGGTAGGCATTTATCACTCACATCCGGAAACGAAGGCGGAGCCAAGTGCGACCGACAAGTCCCTGGCAATGTACCCTGACGCTCGATACCTGATCGTGTCCCTTCGGGATCCGACGCATCCCGAGGTGCGGGCGTGGCGGATCGTTGAAAAGAGGGACGGCGACGGAGAGCCAGTGATGGACGAAGGCGGTCGGATCGTGAGGGAAGTTGCGGAAGAGGACGTGGTCGTGACATGAAGGTCAGTACGCGAGCGGAGTACGGAATCCGCGCGTTGATCGATCTGGCCCGCCACTACGGGGAAGGGCCGGTGCAGAGTCACGACATTGCCCGCCGTCAGGGGCTCCCCGAACCCTACCTCAACCAGTTGATGACTGTCCTCCGCAGGGCTGGACTCGTGCACAGCAAACGCGGACCGAGCGGCGGCCACGTGCTTGCCCGATCCCCCGAGAGCATCACGGTGGGAGAGGCGTTCCTCATTCTTGAGGGAAGCGTCGCTCCTTGGCTGTGCGTCGAGGAGGAGGACGCTCACTGCATCTATGCGCCGGGGTGCGGGCTTCGCCCGGTGTGGCAGGCGGTGAAGGCGGCGACGGAAGAGGTGCTGAACCGCACCACGCTTGCTCACCTCGTGGATCCGGCGCTCGTCCCTGCCGGCAAGTTGTAAGGGGTTGCGGCGAGTGTTGCGGCGAGTAATGATGGAATGTTTCGCCGTGGAGCATCGTTCCCCTGAGTGGGTATGTCTAGCGCGCGGGAGCATGCAGGGATGAGTACGCAAGACATACCGGGTGCGGCGGGGCCAGGGGGAGAGTCTCCGCGAGATGTCATCGCTGGGCCGGGAGGCGCAGACGCCCGGCAACGGTTTGAGGGTCTCGTAGGTGACCATCTGAACGGCCTATACAATACCGCGGTGCGTCTGACCCGAAACCGGGCAGCGGCCGAGGACCTCGTGCAGGAAGCGATGCTCAAGGCCTGGCGGTCGTTCCACACGTTCCAGGAGGGGACCAACATCCGGGCGTGGCTGTACCGGATTCTCATGAACGCGCACTTCGACAAC
>DASUDA010000077.1:0-20887 GCA_036275835.1 bacterium
GATCGTCATCCTGGACCACGGAAGCGGCTTGGAGACCGCGTACTCCCATCTCGACGGGTATGTCGTGGAGCGCGGTCAGCGTGTGGAGCAGGGGCAGCTGGTCGGCATAGTCGGCAATACGGGCTGGAGCACGGGGCCGCACCTGCTCTTCGAGGTCCGTAAGAACGGCCGTCCGGTCAACCCCATGGACTACCTGCATCCCTAAGAATCCGCATCCCTAAAGGATAGCCCAGGCCGCCGTGTCCCGGCGGCCTCATTGTTTTCACCCTTCCCCGTCCCGATAATGGGAGACGGGTGACAATCGTGCGGTACCGCGTCGTGGCCGACGCTTATGCGAGGCTGGAGAAGATCGCGGGACGCCTGGAGATGATCGCGGCGCTGGCGGATCTGTTCCGTCAGACCCCCCTCGACCTTCTCCCCAAAGTCGTTTACCTGTCCCAGGGCAAGATCGCACCGGATTACGCCGGCGTCGAGATCGGCCTCGCCGAGAAACTGGCGGCACGGTCGGTTGCGGACGCCACCGGCACCACTGTGGAGAAGGTCCTCGCAACTCTCCGCCGCACCGGCGACCTGGGGACGACGACCGAGCAGCTGCTCACCGGCCGCACACGCGCGACGCGCTCCGCCCTCGACGTCGCGGAGGCTTTTGCGGAACTGGAAAAGATCGCGGGCGCCTCCGGCAAGGGCGCGCAGTCACAAAAGATTGCCGTCCTGGCCGGCTTCATCCGGCGGGCCACACCGGGTGAGGCGAAGTACCTGGTGCGTACAGCGACCGGGAAGCTGCGCCTGGGCGTGGGGGACGCCACGATTCTCGATGCGCTGGCCGAGGTCTACGCGCACGGCCGCGCCAACCGGATCCCACTCGAGCGCGCCTACAATGTCTGCTCCGATCTCGGCCTCGTGGCCCGCGCCGTCGCGGAGGGGGGGCTCGGGGCCGCAGAGCGCATCGAAGTCCGTCCGGGTCATCCCGTGCGTCCTATGCTGGCCCAGCGCCTCGCGACCTCGGCAGAGATTCTGGAAAAGCTGGGCGGGACGTGCGCTGCGGAGTACAAGTACGACGGCGAGCGCGTGCAGGTCCACCGGCAAGACGACTCATTTGTGCTGTTCTCGCGGCGTCTCGAGCGTATCACCGATCAGTTTCCGGATGCCGTGGAACTCCTGCGCTCGGGGCTCGCCCCCAGGACCGCGATCCTCGAAGCCGAGATCGTGGCCATCGACCCGGAGGCGGGGGAGCTCCGCCCGTTTCAGGATCTCATGCATCGCCGCCGCAAGCACGGGGTCGCCGACGCCACCCGCCAGGTTCCGGTGGGGCTCTTCTGCTTCGACCTGCTGCACGCCGGAGACCGGGACCTCACCCGGCTCCCTTACCCGCAGCGGCGGCAGGCGCTGGCTGATGCGATCACACCGTCCGACAGGCTGCGTCTGACCTCGTCGAAGATCGTGGGCACGCCACCAGAGTTGGACGCGTACTTCGAGGAGGCGATCACGGACGGGTGTGAGGGACTCATGTGCAAGTCGGTCGGGAGCGAGTCCGTCTACCAGGCCGGGGCCCGCGGGTGGCTGTGGATCAAATACAAGCGAGAGTACCGCACCGAGCTGCAGGATACGCTGGACCTGGTGGCGGTCGGGGCCTTTCACGGGCGCGGCCGGCGGCGGGGGGCGTTCGGGGCGCTGTTGATGGCCGCCTACGACGAGACGGGCGACGTGTTTCCCACGTTCTGCAAAGTGGGCGCGGGGTTTACCGACGACGACCTCGCGACCCTCCGTACGCGGCTTGAGCCGCGTCAGGTGCCTGACCGTCCAGCCCGCGTGGATTCCAGGATTGCGCCGGACGTGTGGCTGGAGCCGGGCCTCGTCCTGGAGATCGTCGGGGCTGAGATCACCCTCTCGCCGGTTCACACTGTCGCCTGGGGGCAGGTCAGAGAAGATGCGGGTCTGGCGCTGCGGTTTCCCCGCTTCACGGGCCGGTATCGGGACGACAAATCTCCCGAAGACGCCACCACCGTGAAGGAGATTCGGGACATCTACCAGCTGGCCCGCCACCGGCGGGCGGGTGCCCACTAGCCGGGGTGGCTTCGCCGTGTTATAATCCGTCTGTTGCTTTGCACGCGGCGGGTCGCTTTCCCCCGTGAGCATCCCAAGGAGCGTTCCCCAATGAAAAAGGACATTCATCCCCAATACCGGCAGACGACGGTCACGTGCGCCTGCGGCGAAACCTTCGTCACGGGATCCACCCGGGAGAACATTCGGGTAGAGACCTGTTCGAAGTGCCACCCGTTCTACACAGGCCAGCGGAAGTACGTGGATGCTGAGGGACGGGTTCAGAGGTTTGCCAAGAAGTACGGGATCAAGGTCTAGCCCGGCGGGCCGGTGCCCGCGATCACACCGACTGCCCACGTTCTCCCGCCTCCTCGCGCGCCCCGATTCGGGGACGATCACGCCTGGTGTTATAATGGTGATCGCGAGGAGGCCACCGGCATGCGCACAGAACTCCTGAGCAGGCTGAAGATGCTGGAGGCCCGGTACGACGAGTTGGCCCGGGCGCTGGCGGATCGATCCATCTCAGCGGACCCCGCGCGCTACCAGCAGATCGCCCGCGAGCACGCAAGTCTCCGGCCGCTGATGGACGCGTTCGGCGAATACCGGCGTGTCGACCGCGAGGCCGATGAGGCCGATGCGCTGATGAGGGCGGAAAAGGACGCGGAGATGCGGGCGCTGGCCCAGGCCGAGAAGGGCGCGCTGGCCGACCGCAGGGCCGCGCTGGAACGCAAGATCGAAGCGCTGCTTCTTCCTCGCGACCCCCGGGACAGCCGGAACGTCATCATCGAGATCAGGGCCGGCGCCGGGGGAGACGAGGCGGCTCTGTTCGCGGGCGACCTGTTCCGCATGTACGCGCGGTATGCGGAGCGCCGTGGATGGACGTCCGAGGTCCTGGCGAGCAGTCCGACCGGGCGGGGGGGCTTTAAAGAGATCGCCGTCGGGCTCCAGGGCCCCGGCGCCTACAGCCGGCTGAAGTACGAGAGCGGCGTCCACCGGGTCCAGCGTGTGCCCGCGACCGAGGCCAGCGGGCGGATCCACACCTCCACCGCCACCGTCGCCGTGCTGCCGGAAGCAGAACCAGTGGATGTCGTGATCCGGTCGGACGATCTCAAGATCGACACCTATCGGGCCGGAAGCGCTGGCGGGCAAAACGTCAACAAGGTCGAGACGGCCGTGCGGATCACACACCGGCCCACCGGTATCGTCATCGCCTGCCAGGATGAGCGGTCGCAGCATCAGAACCGCGAGAAGGCGATGCGCATTCTCCGGGCGCACTTGCTGGAGAGGGCAATGGAACAGCAGAGGGCCGAGATCGCGGAGACCCGGCGCAGCCAGGTCGGCACGGGTGAACGAAGCGAGAAAATTCGCACCTACAACTTTCCCCAGGATCGCGTGACCGATCACCGCATCGGCAAGACAGTGCACAACCTCCGGAGCGTGCTCGACGGCGATCTCGATGCCCTGATCGAGGCTCTGGTCGCGTCCGAGCGCGTGGAGAGCCTGACCTCGACGGGCTCGTGAGGCGTCGGGCTGCCGAGCGAAAGCCCGGCCTTCCCACACCGGTGCAGATCTTGAGCACTGGGCAGGAGCCGCGCACCCGCCAGGCGGCGTGGCAGTGGGGGGAGGCTCGGTTGCGGACGCGCGGGACTCCGCCCGAGGAGGCGCGCCTCGAAGCCGAGGTCCTGCTGCGCCACGCCGCCGGTCTCAGTCGTGAAGAACTGCTGATCCGCCCTCACGCCCCGCTGACTGCGTTCGCGGCCGCGGTCTATGCCGGACTGATCGCGCAGAGGGTCTCCGGCCGTCCCACGGCCTACCTGGTCGGACACCGCGAGTTCTTCGGACTGGACCTGCTCGTTGATGAGCGCGTCCTGATCCCGCGGCCTGAGACGGAACGGCTGGTGGAGGTCGTCCGCGATTGCCTGCGGGCGCATCCCGGCCCTCTGATCGTGGACGTCGGGACGGGGAGCGGTGCCGTCGCCATCGCGCTGGCGCGGGCCTTGCCGCGCTCCCGCCTGCTGGCCACCGACTGCTCGACGGGGGCTCTCGAGGTCGCCCGCGCCAATGCTGTGCGGTGCGGCGTGGATGCGCGCGTGACGTGGGGCCAGGGGGACGGCCTCGCACCGCTCGCCGGCCGAGGGCTCGAAGGGACCGTCGATGCCGTCGTCTCCAATCCCCCCTACATCCCCACCGCGGAGATGCCGTGCCTGCCGGAGGACGTGCGGGACCACGAACCCCCTGAGGCGCTGGACGGGGGACCGGACGGGCTCGCCGTCCACCGTGCCATCCTCCGGGGCGCGCCTCGCTACCTGCGGTCCGGAGCGGCCCTGGCTGTGGAAGTCGCGGCGACCGGCGATCAAGCGAGGGCCGTTGCCGCGCTCATCGCCGCGGAAGGCGCGTACGCGCCGCCCGTGGTCGTCCGCGACTTCGCGGGAGCGGAGCGCGTGGTTCTCGCGACGAGAAGAGGGCGCGATGCAGATTCTCGGTGTTGATCCTGCCCGCGAGGAGGTCCCCCGGCGGGCTCTCGAGGTCCTTCTCGAGGGAGGCATCGTCGCGTTTCCCACCGACACGTACTATGCGCTCGGAGCGGCGGCGACCAACGCCGGCGCGGTGGCCCGCGTCTTCACCGCCAAGCGCCGCCCTCCCACTGACGCCCTGCCCGTCCTGGTCGCGGACCGCGATCAGTGGCGGTCGGTCGTGGCGGAGCTGCCGGAGATCGCCCTGAGCTTGGCGGGCCGGTTCTGGCCGGGCGCGCTCACAATCGTCTGCCGCCGCGCTCCCCACCTTCCCCCGGTGCTGACCGGGGGAGGCGAGACAATCGGCGCGCGCCAGCCCAACTTCGCGGTAGCCCTCGGGCTCTGCCGGGCGCTGGGTCAACCTCTGACAGGCACGAGCGCGAACACGCACGGGATGCTGCCGCCCGTCACGGCGTCGCAGGTGGCGCTCGACCTGGGGCAGGCCGTGGACATGATCCTGGACGGCGGCCGATGCCCTGTGGCCCGGCCGTCCACCGTGATCGACGTTACGCGGACGCCCCCGGTGATCGTTCGCGCGGGCGCCGTCGGAGCGGACGCGCTGCGGGAGGCGCTCGGCGAGGCCGCCGCGCGCGCCTAGGGCGGGCAGGGTTCCCTTCGACCGCAGGGAAAGTGTCGAACCGGCGCGGCCGCGGGCCGCGCCGCGCAGAGAGAGGAGGCGAGTGGTGTGGACGAGCTCCGGCGGACCGATCCCGAAATCGCCGAGGCGATCGCAGGGGACATCGAGCGCCAGCGCTACTCCGTGAATCTCATTGCATCGGAGAACTATGCCAGCCGGGCGGTGCTGGAAGCTCTCGGCAGCGTGATGACCAACAAGTATGCCGAGGGGTATCCCGGGAAGCGGTATTATGGCGGCTGCGAGTTCGTGGATATCGCGGAGAGATTGGCGATCGAGCGGGTGCGCGCGCTGTTCGGCGCGGACCATGCCAACGTGCAACCCCACGCGGGGGCACAGGCCAACATGGCCGCGTACTTCGCCTTCCTCAAGCCGGGAGATCCGATTCTGGCGATGAACCTGGCGCACGGCGGCCACCTGACCCACGGCAGCCCCGTCAACTTCTCCGGGCAGCTGTACACGATCATTCCTTACGGGGTCCAACAGAAGACGGAGCTGATCGACTATGACGAGCTGGCCCGTCTGGCGCGGGAGCACCGGCCCCGCATCATCGTCTCCGGCGCGACGGCCTATCCTCGCATCTTCGACTTTCCCCGCCTCCGCCAGATCTGCGATGACGTGGGCGCCGTGATGATGGTGGACATGGCGCACTTCGCCGGCCTGGTCGCCGGGAAAGCGCATCCGAATCCTGTGCCGTACGCCGACGTGATCACCTCGACGACCCACAAGACCCTGCGCGGCCCGCGCGGCGGCCTCATTCTCTGCCGCGCCCAGTATGCGCAGCAGATCGACAAGGCGGTCTTCCCGTGCACCCAGGGGGGACCCCTGATGCACGTTATCGCCGCCAAAGCCGTGTGCTTCCGCGAAGCCGCCAGCCCGCAGTTCCGGGTGTACGCCGCCCGCATCGTGGAGAACGCCCGCGTCCTCGCGGAGGAATTCGTCCGGCGCGGCTACCACGTCGTCTCCGGCGGGACCGACACCCACCTCATCCTCCTGGACGTGCGGAGCAAGGGTCTCACCGGGCGCAAGGCGGAGAAGGTCCTGGAAGATGCGCACATCCTGGTGAACAAGAACATGATCCCCTTCGATCCGGAAAAGCCGATGACGACGAGCGGAGTCCGCATCGGCGCCCCGGCGATGACGACCCGCAACATGGGGGCGCACGAAATGCGCACGATTGCGGGCTGGATCGACACGGTCCTCAGCGCTCCCGATGATGCAGGTCTGATCGACCGGGTGCGGGGTCAGGTGCGGGAGTTGTGCGCGTCGTTCCCGATCTATCCCGAGCCGGTAAAGGCGGTGGGATAAGTGGGCCAGGTGCGGGTCTTCGACCATCCCCTGATCCAGCACAAGCTGACGATTCTCCGGGATCGCCGGACCGGGCACAAGGAGTTTCGCGAGCTGGTCGAGGAGATCGCCATGTTGATGGCGTTTGAGGCCACGACCGATCTCCCGGCCCGGGCCATCGAGACAACGACCCCGCTCGGCAGGGCTCGGGGGGCGACGATCGCGGGCCAGGAGCCGGCGATCGTTCCCATCCTCCGGGCCGGCCTGGCGATGGAGACGGGGATTCTCCGGCTCATCCCGACGGCCCCTGTCGGGCACATCGGCATCTACCGCGACCCGGCCACGCTGGATCCGCACACGTATTACTGCAAGGTCCCGGCGGACATCGCCACACGCCAGGTCCTCATCGTCGATCCGATGCTGGCCACCGGCGGATCCGCGGTGGAGTCGATCGACCTCCTCAAGGAGCGGGGGGCCCGCACCATCCGCCTGATGGCGCTCATCGCGGCGCCGGAAGGCGTCCGGCGGGTGCAGGAGGGTCACCCCGATGTGGACATCTACACGGCCGCCGTGGACGACCACCTCGACGACCACGGGTACATCATCCCCGGCCTCGGCGATGCCGGGGACCGGCTCTACGGGACGCGCTAGCGTCGTCTCGGACGATCATGGCGCCCCGGCCGTCGTGGGACGAGTACTTCATGAGCCTCGCGCATCTCGCCGCCACCCGGTCGACCTGCCTGCGGCGCCGGGTGGGAGCCGTGATCGTCAAGGATCGGATGGTTCTCAGCACCGGCTACAACGATACTCCCCGGGGGATGCGAAATTGCGGCGATGGCGGGTGTGACCGCTGCCGGTCTGAGGCGGCCTCAGGAACCGCGCTCGACACCTGCCTGTGCCTGCACGCGGAGCAAAACGCCATCATCCAGGCGGCGTACCACGGCGTCGGGATCGCCGGCGCCGCGATCTACTGCACCCACCAGCCGTGCCTGACGTGCGCGAAGATGATCGTGAACTCCGGCATCGTGCGCATCGTCTACGACGCCCCGTATCCGGACGACCTCGCCGAGCGGCTGCTTCGGGAGGCCTCCGTGGAGCTCACCCGCTTCATGACGGCGTCCGGTCAGGCGGGGGAGCCCGCGGTTGTGCGTCCCCCCGGGCGGGTGCTATAATGCCTGACGCGCGAGCACAGGGAGGGCGGATCGGATGGAACGGGTGAGCCTGAGCGCGGTGGCGCGGACGGCCGCAGGAAAAAACGCCGTGAAAAAAATTCGGACGCAAGGGCTCGTGCCCGCAATCCTCTACGGGCGGGCGCGAACGTCTCTCCCTCTGGCCGTCGGCCGGAAGGACCTCCTCAGCGCGCTCGCAACCGGAGGCCGGAACGTTCTGATCGACCTGAAGATTACACGGGACGGCCAGGATGAGTCCGACACCGTGATGATCCGGGAGATCCAGCGCGACCACATGCGGCACGAGATCCTCCACGTTGACCTGCACCAGATCAGTCTGACCGAAGCGATCGAGACCCGCGTCCCGGTCACGCTCGAGGGCATGCCCGAAGGGGTGGCCTCCGGCGGCGGCATCCTCGAACCTCACCTCCGCGAGGTGGTCATCCGCTGTCTCCCGACGCGGATTCCGGAGCGCCTGACGGCGAACGTCTCTCATCTGGGGGTGGGCGACTCTCTGCACGTCCGCGATCTGGTCGTGCCGGAGGGGATCGAGATCATCACGCCTCCGGAAGGGGTTCTCGTCTCCGTCGTCGCGCCGAAGGAGGAGGTGGAGGAGGCGGCGGCGGTGCCGGCCGCGGCCGAGGCTGCTGCGGAGCCCGAGGTTGTGGGGCGGGCGGCGGCTGCGCCCCCCGCCGAGGGAGAGGCGGAGGCGGAAGGAACAGCGCGGCCCGAGGCAAAGGCGTCCAAACCCGAGGCAAAGGCGTCCAAGCCCGAGGCCAAGCCCTCGTCCGGGGACAAACCCACCAAATCCGACAAGAAGGGGTAGCACCATAGCACCAGTCGTGGCGAGGTGACCTGCCACCCGTGGCGAACACGCGGAGGGGCGTGGGATGGCCCGCGCCCTTCGCGCTTCTCCGATGATCGTGATCTTCGGGCTCGGCAACCCGGGACGGCGGTACCGGGGAACCCGCCACAACCTCGGCCGCGACGTGGTCGAGCGGCTGGCGGCCGACCTCCGGGTCCGGCTGGAACAGGACGGATGGGCCCGCACCGCGCGAGCCCGCATCGGGGGGACGGCGGTGGTCCTGGCGATTCCGGAGACGTACATGAACGTGAGCGGTCAGGCCGTCAAGGACCTGCTCCGTCGCCGTCGCCGCCGGGCCGGCGATCTGCTCATCATTCACGACGACCTGGACCTTCCTCTCGGACACCTGCGTCTCCGACCGGGGAACGGCGCCGGCGGGCACAACGGAATCCGCTCCATCATCGAGGCGCTGGGGACCGGCCTGTTCCCGCGGCTCCGGATCGGGATCGGACGGCCGCCCGCGGGCGTGGACCCCGTCGACTTCGTCCTGGAGCGGTTTACGTCCGACGAACGCCCGGCGATCGACGAAGCGGTCGCCCGTGCCGCCGAGGCGGCGCTGACCGTGGCCTCCGACGGGCTTCCCGCCGCAATGAATCGCTATAATGTCCGAGCGCCCTCCGGGAAGGCCGTGACGGCGCCGTGACCGCCGACACGGTGTCCGCCCCCGGCATGGTGATCGAGCCGCACCTGCGCCGCGACGTCTCGGTCTTTGGATCGTTCATGTGGGGGTTCGCCGACGTGGGGGCCGACATCTACGCGGCGCTGGGCATCGTCATCGCCGCGACGATGGGGGCGGCCCCCCTGGCCTTTGCGGTCGCCGGGCTCGTGTATATCATGATCGGCCTGGCGTACACCGAATTGGCGTCCACATATCCGATGGCCGGTGGTGGCCAGTACTTCGTCAGCCGGGGGCTGGGAGATGTCGCCGGTTTCATCGCGGGGTCCGCGCTGCTGTTGGACTATACCATTGACATCGCCCTGTTCGCCGTGTTCTCGGCAGGCTATCTGAACTTCTTCTTCCCCGCGATCCGAGACTTCAAGATGGCGCTCGGGCCGTTCGCCAATATCAACCCGCTGTGGGCCGGTGAGACGCTTATCCTGATCGTTTTCCTGACGTGGCTGAACGTCAGAGGGGTGCGCGAGTCCACCCTCCTGAACGAGATCATCGGCGTGTTCGGCCTGGTGGTGGAAGCCGGCCTCATCATCATCGGGTTGATCTTTGCCTGGAACCCCGAATTGCTCGTCCAGCAGTGGGTCCAGCAGTTCCCGACCCTCAATCAGTTCATGTACGGGTCGTCGCTGGCGATCATTTCGTACGTGGGCCTCGAGTCCATCTCCCAGGCCGCCCAGGAGACACGCCGGCCGGCGACGGTGATTCCGAGGACGTCGATCGGGCTGATTGGGAGCGTGTTCCTCTTCGCGGTCTTCTTCTCGATCACGGCCCTCGGCGTGCTGCCCTGGCAGGCCTACAAGGCGGAAGTGGGGAATTCCGTGGCGCTCCTGGGGAGCCGCCTTCCGTTTGTGGGTCCCATCGCCGGCCCTTTGGCCGCCGTCCTGGGGGCGGTGATCCTGCTGATCTCCTCCAACACCGGAGTCATGGGGGCCAGCCGTCTCGTCTACTCGATGAGCCAGCTCAAACTCGTGACCGCGTGGTTCCGGGGAGTCCACCCCCGGTACCACACGCCGACACGCGCCATCCTGGTGTTCTCGGGGATCGGCCTCCTCGAGGCGATGCTGGCGTTTCTTACGCCCAACGCCGTGGACGTGCTCGCCAACATGTATGCGTTCGGCGCCACGCTGGGGTACTCGCTGGTCTTTATCGCGCTCGTCGCGCTGCGCTTCAGGGATCCGTACTCCCCCCGACCGTACCGCGTCCCTCTCAACGTCCGGTGGGCGCGGAGGGACGGACAGGTCATTGACGTCCCGCTCCTCGGGTTCATCGGAACGCTCGGGGTGATGATCACGCTGGCAGAGGTCGTCCTGACGCACGCGATCGGGCGAATCGCCGGGCCCGGCTGGGTGGTGCTCTGTCTTCTGTACTACGTCGCTTTCCGGCGGCGGCAGGGCCTGCCTGTGGGGCACAGTATCTCCCGCCGGTGGGAGGAGCAGCAGCGGGCGGTCCTGAAGGACGCCGAAGAGTTCGATCTTCTGGAGCAGTACGAGTTCGCGCTGGCGCAGCGGGACCGGCGGCTCGGAAAGGGGCAGGCCCGTGCGTGAGGGGGAGACGTTCACCCGGATCGACGTCTACCAGACGGTCACGAGCGTCCTCATGGTCGTCCTGGGCGCTGTCATCCTGGCCCGGACACTTCCGTTGGGTGTGCACCTTCAGGCCCTTGTGGTGGGGGGTATCTTCATCGGACTCGGCGCCTACCGGCTCTCTTTTGTCGCCGCCCACGTCCTCCGGCAGAGGAGAACGACGTGACCGGGGCGCTCCACGTCAGCGTGCTCGGCGCGATTCTCGCGAGCGGGTTCGCGGTCGGGATGGCGGCGCTGCTGGTGTGGATGCTGCGGCTGCCCCGGCCGGTCTCCCTCGAGGTCGCCCGCGCCGTGCGCTCTGTCGGCGCCGTTCAGACCATCCTGGTCCCGATTCTGGAGGAGTTCTACTCGGAGCGCGCGGTGGAACTGGCCTGCCGGCTCGGCGAGACGCAGAAGGCGACGATCTTGCTCGGGTACGTCGTGGAAGTGCCCCGGACCCTCTCCCTCGGTGTACCCCTCCCAGAGGTGGAAGAACCCGGCCGGCGTGAGCTGGAGCAGGCCAGGACGATTGTTGAGATGCACGGCCTTCCGGCCCAGACGCAGATCATCCGCGCCCGGGAGGCGGGCGAAGGGATCGCCCGCGTGGCGCGGGACAACGACGTCGACGTCATTGTTCTCGGCATCTCCCCCGATAGCGGGTTCATCGAAGGAGCCGCGGCGCGCCTCGCCGAGTCGCTGTTCAGGCACGCTCCGTGCGAGGTGATCATCGACAGGCTTGCCGAGACCAGCATCGGAGCGGAAGCCCCGCGGGAGACGACACCGCCGCCCGCCGCGGACGAGTCCGCTCCGTCAAGGCAGTCGCGCTCGAGCCGATCGGGGCGGACCCGGCGGACGCCTCCGACGGAGCAGGAGGCGCCTCGCCGGCCGGTGTAAGGGTGGGGCGGGACGCACGAGGAAGGAGCCACCGGGCATGCATATCGTGATCCTTGGGTGCGGGCGAGTCGGAGCGACCCTGGCGGGGATCCTGGAATCCGAGGGACATTCTATTGTGATCATCGACCGCGACCGGGAGGCATTCCGGCGTCTGAGTCCTGGATTCAAGGGAAAGACCATCCTCGGCATCGGGATCGATGAGGACGTGCTCCGGAAGGCCGGGATCGAACGGGCCGGCGGATTCGCCGCGACGACGAACGGCGACAACACGAACATCATGTCCGCCCAGATCGTTAAGGTGAAGTACAAGGTCCCCCGCGTCATCGCCCGGATCTATGACCCGCTGCGTGCCGACGCGTACAGGGAGCTGGGGATCGATACGATCAGTCCCACGCTGCTCGGGGCGGGCATGTGCCGCGACTTTCTCCTGGGCGTCCCGTGGCGGAGCGTCGAGGAGTACCGGGCCGTTCCGGAGAGGACGCCGCGCTCGTCCGCGGTGGAGAGGAGCCGCTGACCGTGTATGTGATCGTGGCTGGTGGAGGCAAGGTGGGCTACTACCTCACGAAGGCGCTCCTCGCCGGGGGCCAGGAGGTCTGCCTGATCGAAAAGATGCGGCGGCGGTACGATCTGCTGCAGGAGGAGTTCAAGGACTCCGCCTGCGCCTTTCTCGGAGACGCATGCGAGGTGACGACGCTCGAGCAGGTGGGGGCGGCGCGCGCGGACCTCGTGGCCGCGGTGACCGGCGATGACGAGGACAATCTCGTGATCTGCCAGATGGCCAAGCGGAAGTTCCAGGTGAAGCGAGTCATCGCCCGGATCAACAACCCGAAGAACGAGCTCACCTTCCAGCTCCTCGGCATAGATCAGACCGTGAGCTCGACCAAACTGATCTACAGCCTGATCGAGCAGGAGGTCGAGGTGGCCGACGTCATTCCTCTGGCGGCGCTGCGGCGGGGCCGCCTGGAGCTCGTGGAGGTGGCGCTCCCGGAGACCTCGCCGAGCGCCAACCGCAAGGTGCGGGACCTCGTCCTTCCCCGCAACTGCACCCTGGCGATCCTGGTGCGGGGAGATGTGGCGGAGGTCATCCACGGCGATACGACCCTTCGCGGGGGCGACATCATCGTCGCCATCACACCATCGGCCAGCGTCCACGAGTTTCGCGAAGCCCTGCTCGGCAAGGGGGTCCCGACTCGCTGACGCCGCTCCGGCGGGAACTTCGCCGCGCCCCGGAACGCTTACAGAGGACGAGGGGGAACCGGGGGACGGGGAGATGGCGGAGGCCGCATCCACGCTGGAGAGGTTGGCGGGAGTGATGGGAGCGACGGCCGGCGCGCCGGAGCACGCCGGTGCGCGCCGCCTGGCGGCTTTCGAAGAACTCCTCCAGCGCCACCTGCGCCGGATCTATCGCGTCGCCTACCGTTTGACCGGCAACCCCGACGACGCGGAGGACCTCTCGCAGGAGGCGATCGTCGAGGCCTTTCGCGCCTTTGACCGCTACCAGCCCGGAACGTACTTCGACCGTTGGGTGTGCCGGATCATGACCCGCACACACATCGATCGGGTACGGCGCCGGCGCCTGCATCCTGAGGTTTCGCTCGACGCCCCGCTGACCCCCGGCGGGGATCCACGGGTGATGTTCTTGGGGGACGTTCGGGACGACCCCCAGCACCTCACAGAGGTGACCGACCTCGACGGGCCTGTTCAAACTGCGCTCGACGCGCTGCCGGCCGAGTTCCGGACGACGGTCGTCCTTGCGGACGTTGAAGGACTATCGTATGATGAAGTCGCCGCTGCCGTCGGTTGTCCGGTTGGCACGGTGCGGTCGCGGCTGCACCGCGCGCGGGGGATGCTCCGGAACGCGCTGCGGCCTCATCTGACGGGGAGGAAGGACGAGGAATGAGCGCGCATGTGACCGACCGCCTCTCCGCATATCTCGACGGCGCTTTGGACGTGCGCGATCTGGAGCGCGTGCAGGCTCACGTGGAGACCTGTGCGAACTGCCTGCGGGAGTACGAAGAGTTGCGGGCCCTCCGGGGTCTGCTCCAGGGACTGCGCGCGCCTGCTCCTCCCGAGGGGTTTGCCGATCGGATCCACTGGCGGCTCACCCGGGAAGCGGCACACCGGCTCCGACCTTCCCTGCGCGATGCTCTCTCCTTCCGGCCGTTCCCGCTCCGCCTGGCGCTGGCCCTCGCGACGCTGCTGCTTCTTATCGGTCTCCCGTTGGGATGGCTCTCCGGGCGGGTGGGCGTCCGCGAGGCTCCACTGGACATGGATACGTACCTCCGCCACTATCTGGTGCTGTCGGCCGACCGGTCGCTTACCGACGAGGTGGCCACCACGCTCGTGACCTCCGACGTCCCCGCCCCGGAGCCGCCGCTCAGATAACATGTGCCGTCTCGCCCGCCGCCCGATCGCCGCGCTGGCGATCTGCGTGCTGGGGAGTGGTGTGTATGCCGGATCCCTCGCGCCGGCGCGGGCCTGGGCGCAGCCGGCCCGCGGGGACGCGCTCGAGTGGCTGAGGTCCGCCGTCACAGCGCCGCGTCGCGTCAGCTACGCGGGAACGAAGACCGTGACGGTGTGGGCGGGCGCCGTCCGGTCCTCCCAGGTGCGCGTCTTTCATGAGGCTCCCGACCGGACGCGTTTTGAGTATCTCGCCGCGGGCGACCAGCCTGAGAGGATCGTTGTCATCGCCGGTGGGACGCAGACTGAGTTCATTCCTGCCAAGAACCAGTTCCTGCGCCGGCCCGCTCCCGAGGCGAGTGAGGAGGGGCTGACCCGGCAGATCCTCCCCCAGATTGAGGCGAACTATGACGTCCGGTTCCAATCGACCGAGAGGGTCGCAGGCCGGGAGACCCGCGTCGTCGCCGTGGACAGCAAGTTCCCCGGGCGGCCGCGGCTTCGCCTCTGGGTAGACACCCAGAGGCACCTGATTCTGCGATTTGAGCGCTACGGACCCGCCGGCGCCCTGCGCGAGGCCTCGGCGTTCCTCACCGTGCAGATGGACCCTCTGTTGTCCGCCGATCTCTTTGTCCTGACGCCGCCCCCCGGCACCCAGATCCAGACGCCTCAGACAAGCGGCAGGATGACGCCTGAGGAGATCGCGCGCCGGGTAGGTTTCGTTCCTCAGCTCCCCGCGTATCTACCGGCGGGTTACCAGCTCGTGCGCACGCGCGTCCTCACCATTCGCGGAACCCCCACGGCGTCGTTTGCGTTCTCGGATGGAGTTTCCGGGCTGACCTTGTTTGAAAGCCGCGGCCCCCAGGGGCCGGCGCCCAACGGGCGGAGGCTGCGGGTTGGGGCGGCGGAGGGGACCGTGGCACACCGCGGGGTCGCCACCGTGCTTCACTGGAACTCGGGCGGCATCTCGTTCACGCTGGTCGGCGACCTCCCGCAGGATGAGTTGGTGCGCGTTGGCGCCTCTGTGCCGCGTGTGGGGGCGGGAGAGCGCTTTCTCGCGGCGGAGGCGGGTCAGATCGTCGCCACCACGAGCACACGGTCCGAGGTTCCGCCTGCGCCACTGACCCCGTATATCACGAACGACACCCATCCCATCGGGCCGGGCATCCGCTCCGAAGAGGAACGGGTATGGAAGGTGCTGGGGGCTCGAGGCCTCGCGCCCGTTGTCGTCAAAGTGACCATTTGGAGTGACGGGGTTAGCAGGCTGCCCGACGGCCGCCTGTCCCGGCTTGCCTGGATCTGGTTCGTGTACGGAATGAACTG
This sequence comes from bacterium, assembly GCA_036275835.1. Lineage (GTDB taxonomy): Bacteria > Sysuimicrobiota > Sysuimicrobiia > Sysuimicrobiales > Segetimicrobiaceae > DASUDA01. The sequence continues at coordinate 15,358 of DASUDA010000077.1, forward strand.
GACGGGTGGCGCCGAGGCAATCCGTCGGGAGGTCGCGGCCAGCGCCCGGGCGCTCAGCACGGCCACCTTCGAGGCGGATCCGCGAGTGACGCAGGTGATCCTCTCCGGGCATTTTCACCTCAGCGGTTTCTTTGACGGCCGTCGCACCGATGTGACGTTCACGGCCCGGCTCGATCGCTCCCGTCTTCTGAGCGAGCCGCCCAGACTGCCCCCGGCTGAGGCGCTTGCCCAGGCGGGCAGCGTCTGGTACAGTCCCGCGCTCCTGGCGGGCTCCCTGGCCGAGCACCCCTCGCTCGCGCATGATCCGAACTTTCCCCCAGGATCCCGCGTGAGCATGCCGGCCCTCCCGGGCGACCGGACCGCCGAGTCGGTGGAGCGGTTCCAGGGGAGCCTGCCCCAGCGACTTCTAGAGATGAAGGGCCGGTGGGAAGGACTTCTCTTCGGCGTCGAAAGCCGGGGCCGGTTGTGGCGGGGGAACCCTCACCGGCGCGAGATCGCGCTGACGTTCGACGACGGCCCTCATCCACTGGCGACACCATTACTGCTCGCCATTCTTCGGACATACAAGGTCCATGCCACCTTCTTCATCATTGGGGAGCACGCCGTCACGTATCCCTACATCATGGCGGAGATCGCGGCGGGCGGCCATGAGGTGGGCGATCACACGTTCCACCACCCCAACATGACCACGGTGGATCCGCAGACGGTCGCGGCGGAAATCAGAGCGACGGCCTCCGTCATTCGCCAGACGGTCGGGCGCCCGCCCCGGTGGTTCAGACCGCCGGGGGGAGATTACACGGAAGGCGTGGCGGTGGCGGCCCGGCGCGCGGGTATGGGGCTCGCGATGTGGACCAACAACTCGGGGGATTGGGCGCTCCCTTCCGCGGATGCGGTAGCGGAGCGTGTGCTGGGACGTACCGAGCCTGGAGGGATCATCCTCCTGCACAGCGGGACGCTGCCTACGGTGCGGGCCCTGCCCGGGATCATCAAGGAGCTGCGCCGCCGCGGATACACGTTTGTGACGGTGTCGCAGCTTGTTCGGGATGCGGAGTGAAATGGCCAAACACGACAAGGAGATGACGCTTGTCGAGCACTTGGAGGAGCTGCGCCAGCGCCTCAAGTACGCGGTGCTGGGCCTTCTGCTCGCAAGCGGGGCGGGGCTCGTCTTTGTCGATCCCCTCCTCCGGCTCCTCCTCCGGCCGACGGGGGGTCTGCAGCTGACGACGTTGACGGTCATCGAGCCCTTCCTCGTGAAGATGAAGGTGGCGTTTCTCTTCGGGGTGGCGGTGAGCATGCCGTGGATCATGTACCAGGTCTACGCGTTTCTCGACCCCGCGCTGACCCACTCGGAGCGGCGGCGGGTCATTCCGCTGGCCCTCCTGGCGGGCCTGCTGTTCGCCCTCGGGCTCGTCTTCGGATATATCTTTGTCCTGCCGGTGAGCACGCGCTGGCTGCTGGCGCAGGCCGGAACGCAGTTTCACGTTCTCCTCACCGCGAACGCGTACATCTCGTACGTGCTCCTCTTTCTCGTAATTGTGGGGGCGACCTTTGAGACGCCTCTCGTCATCCTCTCCCTCGCCGCCCTGGGCATCGTGAGTCCCCAGACCCTGCGCAAGGAGTGGCGCATCGCCTACCTGGTCATCGCCGGAATCGCCGTTTTGGGCACGCCTGACTGGAGCCCGGTGACAATGATCCTCGTCGCCATCCCCATGGCCCTCCTGTACGAGTTCAGTCTGGTGCTCTGCCGCATCTTCATCCGCCCCGCGGCGCCTCAGCCTGTCCGGACGAGCACGTAGGCGTCTGGGCGTACTTTTCGGTATAATATGGTGTGGAATGAGGCATCATGTGGGTGATTTCCCGCCCAGGCGCCTGAGTCCGTTTCACGCCGGCGCCGCCCTGCTCGCGGCGCTTGCTCTGCTTGCGCCGGGCCCCCTCGCTGCTTCAGGAGGCGGTATCTCCCCTCCCCCCGAGTGCGCGAAGCGCGTCCCCCTGCTCGTCGTGGGGGGAACACCGGCCGGCGTCGCCGCCGCCGTGGCGGCGGCCCGTCTGGGGACGCCGGTGGTCCTGACCGAAGCCCGCCCGTACCTCGGCGGCGACCTCACCGGCCCGATGCTGAACGTGCTGGACATGGATGTCGATTCCGAAGGCCTCATCCTCTCACGGGGTGTGTTCTCCGAGATCTACCAGCGCTTGGGGACAACCTTCGACGTGGAGTATGCCAAGAAGGTGTTCCAGGACGAGGTGCGCCGGGAGCCGCTGATCACCCTGCGGTTGAGGACGCGTCCGGTTGCGGTCCTGACGCAGGGGTCCTGGGTGACAGGGGTGGTGGTGGAAGACCCCCTGAAGCATGTCGTGGAAACGATCTGCGCGCAGCGGATCGTCGATGCCACCGACGACGCGGATATCGCCGCGATGGCCGGCGTCCCATACCAGCTCGGGCGTGAGGGGTCGGGGATCGACCGGGCGATGATGGCCGCCACGCTCGTCTTCGAAGTGGGCGGCGTCGACTGGCGCCAGATCGTGACGTTCCTCTCCGGGACGTCCAACCGGCGCCTGATTCGCGGCGCGATGCGCGATCGCAATATCTGGGGGTACGGGCCGATCATGCGGAAGTACACGCCGACCCGGCCGGACGTCGCGATCTACGATCTGAACATTGGCCGGCAAAACGACGGATCTGTCCTCATCAACGGGCTTCTCCTCTTCGGCGTCGACGGCACCGACCCCGGATCCGTGGCGGACGGTATGCGGCGGGGACGTGCCGAACTTCCCTCCCTCATCGGGTTCTTGCGCCAGAATATCCCGGGCTTCTCACACGCCTCTCTCATCCGGGCGGCGGACTACCTGTATATTCGGGAAACGCGGCACATCCGGGGCGTGTACGCCCTCACGGTCCAGGACATCGAGGACAGCCGCGTATTTTGGGACGCGATCGGGGTGGCGAACTATCCGATCGACCTTCATCCCTACCGCCCGGGCCAGCTGAACCCGTACGCTCCCATCCGTCATGTCTACACCATCCCCTTCCGGTCCCTGGTCCCCGTGAGCGTGGCGAACCTGCTCGTGGCCAGCAGGTCGATTTCGGCCAGCTACGAGGCCGCCGGCTCGACGCGGGTCGCCCCCACGACCATGGAAGAGGGGCAGGCCGCAGGAATCGCCGCGGTCCTCTCGCTCCGGGCCCGTGTGTCAGTCCGGAAGCTCGCCGAGTCTCCGCCGCTGGTGCGCCAGCTGCAGGCGGGGCTCTATGTCCAAGGGGCCTACCTCCTGCCTGAGACCGTCGCCACGATCGACCTCTCCGCGCCCTGGCCCGCGCGGCGGCCTCCCTCCGGGGACTTCACCACCCCGAAGCAACCCTAGCGATGCGGACGAGCGCCGGGAGCGTGCAGCTTCCGCCCGGACAGTACCGGACGGAGAAATGGCCCGTGCTGCACTACGGCGGCATCCCCCGGATCGACCTGGCGACGTGGGAGTTTGCGGTGACCGGCGAGGCGGAGGCGCCGCGGACGTGGTCGTGGGAGGAGTTTACGCATCTTCCGCGGACCGTCGTCCGGTGCGACATCCACTGCGTGACCGCCTGGTCGCGGTTTGGCAACACGTTCGAAGGCGTGGCGGCCCGCGAGGTGCTGCGGGACGTCCGGCCCCGGCCGGGCGCCGAGTTCGTGATGGTGCACTCCTACGGGGGCTACACGACGAATCTGCGCCTGGCCGCTCTCCTTGACGACGATGTGCTGTTTGCGTTCACGCACGACGGCACGCCGCTTTCGCCCGAGCATGGCGGACCGTGCCGCCTGGTGGTGCCCAAGCTGTACTTCTGGAAGAGCGCCAAATGGGTCCAGGGGATTGAGTTGATGCGCGAGGAGCGGCCGGGATTCTGGGAGCAGAACGGCTACAACATGCGCGGCGACCCCTGGAAGGAGGAGCGGTACTCCGACCCCTGGTAGGTTTATTCCACGCGCCGCGTCCTCCCGCGCTCCGCTCCGCTGCCCCGATCCGCTGCCCGGCGCGGCCATTCCCGCGGGAAGGGGGGTTCGCATGATCTGGAACGCACCGGCCGAGACGATGCCGCGGCCGGATCTCGCGGCGTTGCAGCTGGCGCGCCTCCAGACCCTCGCCCGGCGTGTCTGGGAGCGGGTTCCTTTCTACCGCCAGGCGTTCGACCGGTGCGGTGTCCGGCCGGAGCAGATCCGCTCCCTCGACGACCTGCGCCGCCTGCCCTTCACCCGCAAGGCGGACCTTCGCGATCACTACCCGTTCGGCCTGTTTGCCGTGCCGCGCGATCAGGTGATCCGCGTGCACGCCTCGTCCGGGACGACGGGCAAGCCGACCGTGGTCGGGTATACCCGGAGCGACATTGCGCTCTGGGCCGAGGTCTGCGCGCGCTGCCTCGCCGCGAGCGGCGCCCGCCCCGGGGACGTCTTTCACAACGCGTACGGATACGGCCTGTTCACCGGCGGGCTGGGGATGCATTACGGGGGAGAGCTGATGGGGCTCACCGTCGTCCCGGTGTCCGGCGGCAACACCGAGCGGCAGCTTCTGCTCATCGAGGATTTTCAGCCGCGCGTCATCGCGTGTACCCCCTCGTATATGCTGACCCTCGCCGAGGCCGCCATTGCGCGGGGCCTCGACCCGCACCGTCTCTCCCTGCGCTCCGCGGTGCTCGGGGCGGAACCCTGGACCGAGGAGATGCGATCGCGGATCGAACAGCTTCTGCCGGTGCGCGCCGTGAACATCTACGGTCTGAGTGAGGTGATCGGCCCGGGCGTCAGCAACGAGTGCATCGAAGCGCAGCGCGGCTCTCATGTCTTCGAGGATCACTTTCTCGTCGAGGTGGTGGATCCGGAGACCGGCGATCCGCTGCCCGCCGGGGAGCCGGGGGAGCTCACGTTCACGACGTTGACCAAGGAGGCCCTGCCCGTGATCCGCTACCGCACCGGCGACATCGCAGCCGTCGATCCCTCCCCGTGCCCGTGCGGGCGAACCCACGCGCGGATGTCCCTCGTGATGGGGCGGACGGACGACATGCTCATCATCCGGGGGATCAACGTCTTCCCCTCGCAGATCGAGTCTGTGGCCGTCCAGTTTGCCGAGTTGTCCCCCCACTACCAGCTGCTCGTCACGCGCGCGCGCACGCTGGACGACCTCGAGGTCCGCATCGAAGTGTCGCCCGCGTTCCTCGGCGCGGCCGGGTCGCTCGAGGCGGAATCTGCCGGCGTGGAGGCGCTGCGAGGCCGGATCGCCGAGCGGCTGCGGGGAGTCACCGGTCTCAGCCTGCCGGTGACCCTCGTGGCGCCGGGCGCGCTTCCGCGAAGCGAGGGGGGCAAGCTCAGGCGCGTCGTAGATCAGCGGCGGCTTTAGGGCGCGGCCGCGCCGAAGACCAGGCACGCGTTAATCCCCCCAAACCCGAAAGAATTGCTCAGGACAGAGCGGATCGCCACTTCCCGGCCCGCCCCCGGAATGTAGTCCAGGTCGCACGCCGGGTCCGGGTCCTCGAGATTCACAGTGGGGGGGAGGTAGGCGTGCCGGAGCGCGA
>DASUDA010000078.1:0-6512 GCA_036275835.1 bacterium
TCCTCCGCGGGGTCATGGGGAGAGTGGGGGCCTCGACCGGGGAGGTGATGCTGGGTCTGGCCGTGGACGAGCCTCTGCCCGCCGCCGGCCGCGTCGGTGCCGTGGGATCTCTCCTCGACCGCGTGCCCGGGCTGGTGAGCATCATGGAGGTCCGCGTTCCGCGGCGGGGGCACGTGCTCCGGGGCCGCCGGGTGTCCCTCTTGTGGGGCCGCCCCTACATTCGCGAGGAAGTCGCGGGGGTCCGCTACCATCTCCCCGCCCTCTCGGAGTTCCCGGAGAACGTTCGCGCGCTCCCCGGAGTGATCGAGATGGCCCTCGAGGCCCTCGACGCCGGATCCGACGATATGATCTTCGAGCCGGATGCGGGGGTCGGTGCCTACACGCTCCATCTGGCGCTCGGCGCCGGCCGCGCCGTCGGGGTCACCACGGACGGCGATCTTCAGACGGCCTGGGACAACGCCCGATTGAACCGGATCGCCAACTGCATGTTCTACGCCCGGGACCCCGTGCGGGCATTGGACAAGATCCGGCGGCACGGCCCGCTGCGGCGCGCGTTTCTCCATCCACCGGGCCGGGGGCTTCCCCTCGAAATGCCGGAGGCGCTTCGCCGGGCGGGGATCGGCCGCGCCGCGTATCTGGGGAGGGCGCTGCCGGCACTCGGGCGCGATGCCGCGGCGCTCGCGGCGGCGGGGTATGTGATCGTCCGCGTCCAACCGGTTGACCTCAGCCCGCAGACCAGCCATGTCGCGGCCCTGGTGACGTGTGTCGTGGAGTGACGCGCGCGGCTCGGCACGGCCGGGTCCGGCGTCGGCCCGCCGACGCACGCGGTCTGGTAGAATGAGACGAAGATTCACATCGCGCGAGGAGACGCGGCATGTCCTCTGAGTTCGTCCACTGCCACCTCCACACCGAATACTCTCTCCTGGATGGCGAAAGCCGGATCGACCCCCTGATGCAGCGAGCGGCGGAGCTGGGCATGCCGGCCATTGCCCTCACCGACCACGGCGTCCTATACGGGGCGATCGAGTTTTATGAGAGCGCCCATGCCCACGGAATCACGCCGCTCCTCGGCGTGGAGGCCTACGTCGCGCCCCGGCGGATGACCGATCGCGATCCGAAGCTGGACGCGGCCCCTTTCCACCTCATTCTTCTGGCCGCGAACGAGGTCGGCTATCGCAACCTCCTCGCGCTCACCACCGCCGCGCATCTCGACGGCTTCTACTACAAGCCGCGGATCGATCGCGAGCTCCTCGGCCGGCACGCCTCGGGACTGATCGGCCTCTCGGGGTGCCTGCAGGGGGAGATCCCCCGCGCGATTCTGCGGGATAACATCCGGGACGCACGAGAGATCGCCGTGGCGTACCGGGACATCTTCGGGCCGGGCAACTTTTACCTGGAGGTCCAGAACCACGGCCTTTCGGACCAGCAGGCCGTCGCCCGCGGGATTCTCCGGCTGGCGCATGATCTCGACCTTCCGGTGGTGGCCACCAACGACGTCCACTACATCACCCGCGAGGAAGCGGATGCTCAGGACGCCCTGATGTGCATCCAGATGAGCATCAACCTCGACCAGCGCGACAAACCGCGGATGGGCGATACCCCCGAGTTCTATCTGAAGAGCGCGGGCGAGATGGCCGCCCGATTCTCCGAGTGTCCCGAGGCCCTTCGGACCACCCTGGCCATCGCCGAGCGATGCCGCCTTGTGATCGAGACCGATCAACTCAAACTGCCCCATTTTCCCGTTCCGGCCGGTGAGACGCCCGAGTCATATCTCCGGCGGCTCTGCGAGGAGGGCCTCCACCGCCTCTACGGCGAGATCACCCCCGTGCTGCGGGAGCGGCTGGACTACGAACTCGGCGTCATCACGCAGATGGGCTATGCCCCCTACTTCCTCATCGTCCAGGACTTCGTCAACTTCGCCCGCCGGAGCGGAATTCTGACCACCGTGCGAGGCTCCGCCGCCGGCAGCCTGGTGCTCTACGCCTGCCGGGTGACCGACGTGGACCCGCTCGCCTACCGGCTCCCGTTCGACCGATTCCTGAACCTGGAGCGGTACACGATGCCGGACATCGACGTCGACTTCATGGATAGCCGCCGCGATGAAGTCATCAAGTATGTCGTGGACAAGTTCGGCGGGGACAGGGTGGCCCAGATTATCACGTTCGGGACGATGGGCGCTCGGGCGGCGATTCGCGACGTCGGGCGGGTGATGGGCCTCCCTTACGCGGACGTGGACCGCATCGCCAAGCTTGTCCCAGGCGCCAACGTGACCCTCAAGGAGGCGCTCGCGGCAGAGCCCGAGCTCCGCGCGGCGGCGGAGAGCACGCCCCCGGTCCGGCGGCTCCTCGACATGGCGCAGAAGCTCGAGGGCGTCGCCCGGCATGCCAGCACCCACGCCGCCGGCGTCATCATCTCGCGCGATCCCCTCACCGAGCATGTCCCGCTGCAGAGAGCGACCAAGGGCGACCTGCTCATGACGCAGTACGACATGAACAGCGTCGCCCGGCTGGGCCTGCTGAAGATCGACTTCCTCGGGCTGGCCAACCTGACGATCCTCGACACGGCCATCAGGCTCATCCGCGAGACCCGCGGCGTGGAGATCGACCTTGGGCGTCTCCCCCTGGACGATCAGCAGACGTACGCCCTGCTGGCCTCCGGCGAAACGACCGGGATCTTCCAGCTGGAAGGGCGCGGCATGACGCGCTTCCTCAAGGAGCTGCGGCCGGACCGCATCGAGGATGTCATGGCCATGGTCGCCCTGTTCCGGCCCGGCCCGATGGCGAACATTCCGGCCTACATCCGCCGCAAACACGGGCTGGAGCCGGTGACGTATCTGCACCCCCTTCTCGAGCCGGTCCTCAAGGAGACCTACGGGGTCATGGTCTACCAGGAGGACATCATGACCGTGGCGCAGGCTGTCGCCGGATACACGCTGGCCGAGGCGGACGTCCTGTGCTATGCCATCCGCAAGAAGATCAAGGATCGGTTGCTGGCTCAGCGCGAGAAGTTTGTCGCCGGCGCCCGCCGGAACGGAGTCCCCGCGCGCGTCGTGGATCAGATCTTCGAACAGTTCGAGCCGTTCGCGCGGTACGGATTCAACCGGGCGCACGCCGCGTGCTACGGGCTCATCGCCTACTACACCGCCTACTTGAAGGCGCACTATCCGGCCGAGTACATGACGGCGGTGCTCTCGAGCGACGCGGGGGACATGGAGAAGGTGGCGGAGGCCGTGACCGAGTGCCGGCACCTGGAGATCCGCGTTCTGCCGCCCGACGTGAATGAGAGCGCGGCCTCCTTTACCGTGGACGGCGACGCGATCCGGTTCGGCCTGGCCGCGGTTCGGAACGTCGGCGTGTCCGCCGTGGACTCGATCGTCGCCGCCCGGGAGTCCGGAGGTCCGTTCCGGAGCCCCGCCGACCTGTGCGCCCGTGTCGATACCCGGCAGGTCAATCAGCGGGTAGTCGCCAGCCTCATCAAGGCCGGCGCCCTCGACTCCCTGGGGGTCCCGCGGGTGCAGATGCTGCAGACCCTGGACGAGACGCTGGAGCAGGCCCAGCGGGTCCAGCGGAGCCGGACCCAGGGCCAGACCGGCCTCTTTGATCTCGGCGAGGAAGGCGAGCCGCCACAGGCGGCAGGGCAGGTCCAGGAGTTTACCCGCGAGGAACTGCTGGCCATGGAGAAGGAGATGCTCGGGTTGTACATCTCCGACCATCCGCTGCGGCACTGGGAAGCGGTGCTCGCCCGTCGCGTGACCACCACCATCGCCCAGCTGGCCGACCTCTCAGACAGGCAGGAGGTCGTGGTCGGAGGGCTCGTCAGCAACGTGAAGCGCAGCATCACCCGGTCGGGCTCGGCGATGGCATTCCTGACGCTGGAGGATCTCACCGGGAGTGTTGAGGTCCTGGTCTTTCCCCGCGCGTACGAGCAACTGCCCTACGCGCTCAAGCGAGATGCCGTCCTGCTCCTCCGCGGGAAGGTGGACGTCCAGGAGCAGTCCGTGAAGCTCCTCTGCGAGGAGGTCCTGTCGCTCCCCGCGTCGCCTGAAGACGCCGGGGGGGCGTCCCCGCCCCCCCCGGTCCGACCGCAGATATCGTCCGCGGGGCGCCCCGTCCGTGGTGCGGCGTCCCGGGAGTCTGTGAACGGGCAGCCTGGCCCTTCCGTTGCGGGCCCGGGAGACGCGCGTCCGCCCCTTCGGGTCCGGGTGAGCACGGTCGAGGAGATCGAGCAACTCGAGCACTATCTTCTGGAGCACCCCGGAAGCCGCCGGGTCTGCGCCCATGTGGTGACCGGGGAGGGAGAGCACGTCGTCCCGGTAGAGGCCCGTCTGAATGATACGGAGGAGCTGCAGCAGGAACTCGAGCGCCTGTTTGGCGAGGGGAACGTGTGGGAAGAGCAAGACTGTCCCTCCAGAATTCCATGACCGTTGTGGTCTACGGAAAGCGGCACTGCTCCCTGTGCGAGAAGGCACTTGCCGTCCTGGCCCACCTCCAACGTGACTTCGGCTATCGCATCGACTACGTCGATATCACCGCGGATCCGGTCCTGGCGTCGCTGTACCGCGAGGCGATTCCGGTCGTGGCGATAGATGGCGTGGAGATCGCCCGCGGGAGGGTGACGATTCCTGTGGTGCGGTCGGCGCTCTCGGCCGCGGCTGCCCGGCGACAGTGAACGGGCTCTCGCCCCACGCGGTGGAGCGCGACGTGGTCATCGCCGGAGCGTCATTTGCCGGGCTCGCCGTGGCGCGCGAACTGCCGGGCCGGACGGTGCTCATCGACCCTGAGGAGATCGGGGAGGGGCAGACGTCGGCGTGCGGCGCGCCGGTCGATCTTCTCAGCGCGCTCGATGCCGCCGCGGCGGTCCAGCAAACGCACGACGTCCTCATCCTCCACATGCCGGGGCGGGACGCTCGGTGGCCGCTGCCCGACCCTTTCTGCACCTTCGACTATCGTGCGTGCTGCCGCGCCGCGCTCGCGGGCACAGGGGCGCACGTCGTGCGCGCGGCCGTCCGGGGCCGGCGGGGTACGGCGGCCCTGACGTCCCGGGGCGCCATCCCCGCCCGGGTGCTGGTGGACTGCACGGGCTGGCGAGGGGCGCTGGCGGGCGCCGGGAGCGCGGACACCGGACTTGCGCGCAGTTCGCTCCCGCGCTACTTCGGCCTCGAGTCCGAGGTCCCCGCTCGCTTTCCGCCGGGACTGCACTTTTACTTCTGGCCCGACATCGTCCGGGACGGTTATGCGTGGGCATTCCCCGCGGGCAGCACGACCCGGATCGGCGTCCTCAGTTACCGCGGCCGGACGCGACTCGGGAATGCGCTGGCCGCGCTGCTGGACCGCCTCGGGATGCCGCAGGGTCCTGTGCACGGAGGATTCTTGAATACCGGCCTGCGGCCGCCCGTTGTGGACGGGGTGTTCGTCGTAGGGGATGCGGCGGGCCAGTGTCTCCCCCTGACCGGGGAAGGGATCCGCTCGGCCATTCTGGCCGGTCGGGTCTGCGGGCATCTCATCCACCGCGCGCTCGAGGGGTGGATGACCCTCGACGAGGCCGCCGCCCGCTATGGGACATTTGTCATGGAGCAGCGGCGCCGCTTCCGCGTGCTCGGGTGGGCGACCCGCGCGGCACTCGCGCTTCCGGCGCGCCTCCTGGGGTCCCTCGCTGCCTGGATCGGACGCCCGGGACCGCTCCGGATATTCATGCGCCACTACCTCGGGATCTTTGCGCCGCCTCCGCCCAGCCTGCTCTAGCGGTGCCGTGCGTCCGCGCGGCTGCGAAGACGGGCGAGGATCTGCGGCCCATAGCCGATGAGAAGCACGATGATGACGGGGACACCCGCGATCACATAGACCCACCACGACGTCCGGCGCGTGTACGGCAGATTCATCGGAGCGACTGCGGCAAAGATGCCGAACGTCTCGGACTTGGCGACCACGATCTGAAGGCTTCCCGGGTACGTGAGGGTCTGCAAGGCTGTCCATCCCGGCCCGTCGGCCCGCACCATCTGGGTCGCGCCGGTGGCATAGCGGAGAACGACGGTCGCAGGCGCGCGCATCATCACCGGCTTTCGCGATGCGGCATAGCGGGCATCGATCCGGTAGGCATTGCTGTCAAAGCGTGTCCCGGGGGGCGCCGCGGCCACCGTCTCTGGGTCCAGGGGGTCGATGCTGACCCTCACGGCAGACTCTGTGCCCGTCGGCATCACGGCGTTTTCATCAAAGATCACCGAAGCCTGCCCGTCGTTCGTTGTCATAGACCCTGGCGGCGAGCCGGCGGCGAGGGGCAGCGTTCCCTCCCCTCGCTCAGGCGGCTGATTGTCCCGGGCGAGCTCCAGCGGAGGGTGTGACCACCGGTAGGGAAGGAGAGGGGCCAGGCCGTCGTAGAGGATGCGGATCGGGCCCAGGCCCCACAGGACGGACATACCTGCGGTGACAACACAGAGAGCAACGGCCCCTCCTCCCCAGACGAATATGCGCGTGGCGCTCGAATTCGCTTCGCTCGGCAAGGCGCGCTTTGCTTTC
>DASUDA010000079.1:0-3692 GCA_036275835.1 bacterium
CCCCACGTGCGGATCGCGGCGACGTGACCCCTCCGGGCCAGCATGGTGACCGCGGTGCCGCTCTCGGCGAGGCGCCCGCCGACGAGGGACCCCACCGCCCCTGCTCCGTAACAGAGGACGTGCATGCTACGTCCTAGGGGCTCCGCGGTCGGTGATGCGGAGTTCGCGACCGACTACCAACCGCTGGATGTTGCCCCGGTGCCGGTAAATGGCGAACACCGCCGCGATGATCCCAAAGTACACATACTCCGTCGGCTGGTGCAGCCACCACAGGGCGAACGGGACAGACGCCACAGCCAGAAGGGAGCCAAGGGAGGAGTACCGGGTCACGGCCACCACGACCACCCAGACAACCGCCGCCAGCGCCGCCGCAGGCTGCGACATACCCAGGAGGACGCCGTAGGAGGTGGCGATCCCCTTGCCCCCGTGGAAGCCGAGGAACACCGACCAGTTGTGGCCAGCGATCGCGGCAAGGCCGCACAGCACGACCAGCCAGGGGGACGAAAAACCGACCCGACTGGCGAGGAGGGTGGGCACAAGTCCCTTCAGGATGTCCACGGCGAGGACGGCAACGGCTGTTCCGGCTCCCGCGACTCGTAGAACGTTCACCGCGCCGATATTGCCGCTCCCGAGCCGCCGAATATCCATGCCTTTGAGGAGGCGAACCAGGAGCAATCCGGTCGGCACGGCGCCGATGAAGTAACTCAGGACGATGAGGGCAAGAGGCATCCTTCCCCTCCGGGTTACTCGATTGTTCGGGCGGCGGAGGAGGCCTTCCTCCCGCGGCACACCCACCGGACCGGCGTGCCCACGAGATCGAACGCCTCTCGGAGCCGGCGCTCGAGGTACCGGCGGTACTCGTCAGTCAGCAGCGCCGGATCGTTGACGAACAGAACGATCGTCGGAGGCCGCGTCTGCGGCTGGGTGGCGTAATAAATGTGAAGGCGGCGGCCACGCGCATCCGCGGAAGGTTCGGCGGACCTCACCGCCTGCTCGAGTACCCGGTTCAGCGGGCCGGTCGCGATCCGCCTCTCGCGCGCGGCCGCAACCTGGAACACGGCCTGCATGAGGGGGCCGATCCCGCGGCGCTGGACCGCGGAGGTCACGCACACCATCACCGTTCCCAGATACCGGAGCCGGTCCTGGACAACCCGCTCCACCTGGTGCACGGTGTAGCCGGTCAGGAGATCCCACTTGTTGACGGCCACGACGAGCCCGCGGCCCGCGTCGTATGCGGCGCGGGCGATCCGCTGGTCCTGCTCGGTGATGCCGGCCGTCGCATCAACGACGAGGACGGCCACATCGGCGTGTGCCAGGGCATCGTAGGCGCGGCGTGTACTGTAGAACTCCACCGGCTCCGTCACGTGGCTGCGACGGCGCAAACCGGCGGTGTCGATCAAGACGACGGGCCGGCCCTCGTACACGAGGAAGGTGTCGACGGCATCCCGGGTCGTGCCCGGGCGCGGATCCACGACCACGCGCTCCTCTCCCAGCAGCGCGTTGACGAGGGAAGACTTCCCGACGTTGGGGCGGCCGAGCACGGCGACACGAACGGTCTCCGCCGGAGGAGGGGCCGGCTCCGCATCGGGCAGAACGGCCACGACGGTATCCAGGAGTTCGCCGATGCCGAGACCGTGCATCGCCGAGACGGTGATCGGCTCGCCCAGGCCGAGAGCGTGGAACTCGTACGCCTCGAGGGCGCCGGACGGCGAGTCCACCTTGTTGGCCACGAGAAGGACCGGACGGTGCCGGCGGCGCAACAGGGCGGCGATCTCCTCATCCTGAGGGGTGAGGCCCGCGGGCGCGTCCACAACGAAGAGCACGACCTGGGCGTCCTCGATCGCGCGGTCTACCTGACGGCGGACTTCGGCGGTGAGAGGCTCGGTGCTCCCCGGCACGAGCCCCCCGGTGTCTACAAGCGTGAACGCGTGCCCCGCCCACTCGCAGGGGGCCTGGAGACGGTCTCGGGTCAGGCCGGGGACATCCTCAACGATCGCCACGCGGCGCGCGAGGAGGCGGTTAAAGAGGGCCGACTTCCCGACGTTCGGCCGCCCCACGATGGCCACGACCGGCGGGGCGCTCGTGGATACGGGTGCATCTCCGGGAATGGCAGCGCCCTTGCCCCCGGGCGTGCGGATCAGGTGCCGCCCAGGTCCTGGAGGCGGAGGAGCACGTCTTTGATGATCCAGTCCGGGGTGCTCGCGCCCGACACGACGCCGACCGCAGCCACGCCGTCGAACCAGGAGGGCGAGACCTCCGCCGCGGTCTCGATGTGATACGTCCGAAGGTTCCGGGCCCGCCCGATCTCGGCCAGGCGGGTCGTATTGGAGCTGCCCCGGCCGCCGACGACGAGCAACGCATCGACCTCGTTGACCATGACGTCCGCCTCTTCCTGGCGCACGGTGATGGCGGGACAGAGGGTGTTGAGCACCTTGAGTTCCCGAGCGCGGAGGGCCAGGTCGCCCACAATCTGGCGGAAGTTCTCCTGCGACTGCGTGGTCTGGGACAGCACGCCGAGTTTGCCGGTGATCTTCACGCCGCCGGCCTCCTCCCGCGTATGCACGATGGTGACCCGATCCCCCAGCATCTCCTTGAGCGTCACCATCTCGGGATGCCCATGATCGCCGACGCAGATGACCTGGTATCCTTCGTCTGCCAGTTTTCCGGCGAGCGCGTGGGCCCGAATCACCACCGGGCAGGTGGCGTCGACGATCGTCATTCCTCTGGCCCGGGCGGCGTCGAGGACAGTATGCTCCACGCCGTAGGCCGAAACGACGAACGCGTCTCCGCCGAGATCCTCATCGCGCTCCGCCACGCGGACGCCGGCCTCCTCCAGTCGCTGGACGACCTGGGGATTGTGAATGAGAGGACCCCACGTGGTGACGGGGCCGCCGGCCGACTCGGCAGTCTTCCGGGCAATATCCACCGCCCGGCGGACTCCGCCGCAAAACCCCATGTGTTTGGCAACGATAATCTTCACGGCCTTTCCCATCATAGGCGCAAAAGGCGCGATTGTCGAGATCCCAGGAGCCTTCTCCCGCGTTCCCGAAGTCCTTGCCCGGGAGGTGGGATCCGATGATTGGCCGGCTGTGGCGCGGGTGGACGACATTCGACAACGCGGGCGCTTACGAGGCGCTCCTGCGCACAGAGATTCTGCCGGGCATCCATCGCGTCGGCGGCTATCGGGGAGCGTACCTCTTGCGCCGCGACGTCCCGGATGGCGTTGAGTTCGCGACCCTGACGCTGTTCGACTCCATGGACGCCGTCAAGGCGTTCGCCGGTGAGAGCTACGAGAACGCCGTCGTTCCACCGGCCGCACGGGCGCTTCTCCGAGAGTTCGACCGGAGGTCGCTCCACTACGTGGTGGCCATCAAGCCAGAGTGACTGCGCGGAACCACAGACTCTCGCTTCTTAGTACACTGGGACGTGTTGCAGGTGGTCGGCGGCCCGAACAACGCCGTGGCATGGTTCGCCCCGAACGGCCCTGCCGCCAACACGAACGGCATGTTTTGAATTCTGAGGCGCCCGCGCGCGTGGCGCCCACTGGGCAGACTCAAGGAGAGCTCGCATGAAAGCTGTCAGCTTGTTGGAATACGTGGGCAGTTGGTGTTCAACGATGTACCGACGCCGACAATCGCACTTAAGAGGTTTTCCATGCTCAATGTATGGCGGTCCCCCCTAGTCGGAGCGGG
>DASUDA010000080.1:0-6795 GCA_036275835.1 bacterium
GTACGCCGCGATGCCGGCCACCACGCCGTGGACCAGCGGTGCGACCGCCGGCTCCGCGGGCGGGCCGAAGCGCAGCGAGTCGAGCAGCGCGACGGGACGCGCACCCATCGCCAGCACGTCGCGGATGATGCCGCACCCGGAGCGGGCCAGCGAGGATCTTCTGGGAAGCACGGACGGCCGCTTGATCTTCTCGTCGCTGGACCGGTGGGCCTCCGGCCGCGCGCCCGGCGTGACCTCGGACCTGCAGCCCGCGGAGGCTCGGTGACTATGGGCCTGCGCCCCTCCGAATACGCGGAAGTCCGCCGCCGGCTCGCCCGGGACCCCACGCCGGCGGAGCTCGGAATGTTCGACGTCATGTGGAGCGAGCACTGCGCGTACAAGCACAGCCGGGCGGCGCTGCGGCGTCTTCCGACGCGCGGCCGCGGCGTGCTTCGCGGGCCCGGTGAGAACGCCGGCGCGGTCGCAGTGGGGGACGGGTGGGCGGCGGTCTTTAAGATGGAAAGCCACAACCACCCGAGCGCCGTCGCGCCGTTCCACGGGGCGGCCACCGGCGTGGGCGGGATCATCCGGGACATCCTGGCGATGGGCGCGCGCCCGATCGCGCTCCTGGACTCCCTGCGCTTCGGCCCCCCGGTCGATCCCCGGGCGGCGTCCACGATGAAGGCGGTCGTCGCGGGGATCTCGGCGTACGGGAACAGCATCGGCGTCCCCACGGTCGGCGGCGAGATTGCGTGCGCGCCCTGCTACCGGACTAACCCCCTGGTCAACGTCGCGTGCCTCGGGCTTGTTCGAGAGGACGCCCTGGCGGCGGCCCGGGCCGTGGGTCCGGGGAACGCCGTCGTCTACCTCGGCGCCCGGACCGGCCGGGACGGGATGCACGGGGCCGCGTTCGCGTCCGCGGAACTGGCCGGCGATCAACAGGACAGGTCGGCGGTGCAGATCGGAGACCCGTTCACCGGCAAGCTGCTCGTGGAGGCGACGCTCGAGGCGCTGGCCTCCGGTGCCGTCGTGGGCCTCCAGGATATGGGGGCGGCGGGGCTGACGTGTGCCCTCTCCGAAATGGCGGCGCGGGGTGCGGTGGGCATGACGGTCGATCTCGACCTCGTCCCCCGGCGTGAGGACGGGATGACGGCGGAGGAGGTGCTGCTCTCCGAGTCCCAGGAGCGGATGCTGCTCATCGTCCAGGCCGGCCGCGAAGACGAGGTCCTCAGCGTCGGCCGTCGGTGGGGCCTCGAGGCCGTCGTGATCGGGCGGGTCAGCGACAGCCCGGTGCTGACCGTGCGTGAGGACGGCCGCGCGGTCGCGTCGCTGGATCCCCGCCACCTCACGAGCGCGCCGGAGTACGCCCCTCCCGCCGCGGAGCCGCGCTACCTGCGCGATGTGCGGTGCGTCGATCTGGCGGCGCTCCCGGCGATTCCGCCGGCGGAGGCGCTCACAGCGCTTCTCGCCTCTCCGGCGATCGCGAGCAAGCGATGGGTGTTCCGGCAGTACGATCACATGATCCAGACCAATACGGTCGTTCCCCCCGGAGCCGATGCGGCCGTTCTGCGCCTGCGGGACGCGCCGCCGCGAGGGCTGGCGCTGACGGTGGACGGAAACGGCCGCTACTGCTATCTCGACCCGTACGTGGGGGGCATGCTCGCCGTGTGCGAGGCGGCGCAGAACCTGGCCTGCGCCGGCGCGGTCCCCGCGGCGGTGACCGACTGCCTCAACTTCGCCAATCCCGAGCGCCCTGAGGTGTTCTGGACGTTCCGTCAGGTCGTCGAGGGCATCTCCCGCGCCTGCGAGGTGCTCGACGTCCCGGTCATCGGCGGGAACGTGAGCTTCTATAATGAAGCGGGAGAGGGGATCTTTCCTACGCCGGTCATCGCGATGCTGGGCCGGGTGACTGATGTCCGCCGCTACGCCACGCCCGGCTGGGCGCGGGACGGCGACCTGATCGTTCTCCTCGGGGACGGCGTGCCCACACTCGCCGGGAGCGAGTATCTGGCCACCCTCCACGGGGTGACCGCGGGCCGCCTGTATCCGCCCGACCTCTTTGCGATCGCGCGCGTCGTTCAGTGTACCCGGGAGGCCGTGGCAGCGGGTGTCCTCGCCTCCGCCCACGACTGCTCGGACGGCGGGATCGCCGTCGCCCTCGCTGAGTGCTGCATCGCCGGGAACCGCGGCGCCCGGATCTCGCTGAGGGGGAGGGAGACCGCCCGACCGACCGATGTGCTGTTCGGTGAGGGGGCCGGGCGGATCGTCGCGTCTCTGCGGCCCGAGCGGATGCCGGACCTCCTGACTCTCGCGCGCCGGCTTTCGGTGACGCTTCAGGTGATCGGAGTCACAGGCGACGAAACGCTCCTCATCGGAGCGGACGGGCAACCCGGCGGCCGCCCGTGGATCGAGATGAGGGTGGCGGATCTGGCCCGCGCCTGGGAGACCCCCGCCCTGCCGGGGGAGGTCCCCCTGCCGGGGGAGGACGGGGGCGCGCCATGATCCCGTGGGATAAACTCCGGGAAGAGTGTGGGGTCTTCGGGATCCAGACCGAGGAGGCGGCCGCCCCCTACCTCCACCTGGGGCTGTACGCGCTCCAACACCGCGGCCAGGAGAGTGCGGGGATCGCCACGTTCGACGGCCGCGAGGTGCACCTCGTCAAGGCGATGGGGCTTGTCGCGCAGATCTTCACGCCCGACCGCCTGGCCGCGCTTCCGGGCCCGATCGGAGTTGGTCACGTCCGGTACTCGACGATGGGCGGCGCGCGGTTGGAGAACGCCCAGCCGTTTCTCGAGCCGACGCCGTGGGGAACGCTCGCTCTCGCCCACAACGGCAACCTCATTAATGCGCCCCTCCTCCGGGCGGAGCTCGAGCAGGCCGGGTGCCGGTTCCAGGCGACGTCGGACACGGAGGTGATCACGAAGCTCATCGCCACGGCGCCCGCGAAGATGCTGGAGGAGGCGGTCGCCTACTGCATGGAGCGTATCGTCGGCGCGTATACCATCGTCGCCATGATCGGTGACACGCTCATGGCCTTTCGGGACGCCCACGGGATCAGGCCGCTGGCGATGGGGCGGCTCGGGGCCGGCATCGTCTTTGCGTCGGAGAGCTGCGCGTTTGACCACATCGGGGCGGAATCCGAGCGCGAGGTCGGGCCGGGAGAACTCCTGCTCGCCGGCGCCGGGGGGCTGCGGTCGATTCAAGTCCTGCCCGTTGTCAGGCGGGCCTCGTGCGTCTTCGAGTACATCTACTTCGCCCGGCCGGACACCGTGCTGGAGTCCCTGAACGTTCATCACGTCCGGCGGCGAATGGGACGCGTGCTCGCGCAGGAGCACCCGGCCAGCGCGGACATCGTGATCGCCGTCCCGGACTCGGGGACCTCGGCGGCGCTCGGCTTTGCCGAGGCGAGCGGCGTCGCGCTCGAGATCGGCCTGATCAAGAACCGCTACGTCGGACGGACGTTCATCCAGCCCGATCCGTCGATGCGCGACTTCGGAGTGCGCGTCAAGCTCAACCCCGTCCGCGATGTGATCGCCGGCCGCCGTGTCGTCCTGGTCGACGACTCGATTGTCCGGGGGACGACGAGCCGGCAGATTGTGCGCATGCTGCGACACGCCGGCGCGCGGGAAGTGCACGTGCGGATTTCGTCGCCGCCGATCCAGAACGCCTGCTTCTACGGTATCGACACGAGCAACCGGGGAGAGCTCGTCGCCGCGCGGCTGTCCGTCGAGGAGATCCGGCGGGAGATCGACGCGGACAGCCTGGGATACCTGAGCGTCCCGGGTCTCATCGAGGCGCTCGCGCTTCCGCGCCGGGACCTCTGCCTGGCGTGCCTGACGGGCGCGTACCCTACTGAGACGCCGACGGAGACCACGGCCGGCCGTTTCGCCCTCGAAGCGCAGCGGGCGTGACGCGCATGCCACGCCGTCCGCCGCGGATCGCCGCCCCTCGCGCCGCCCGGCCCCTGACCTACCGCGCCGCCGGCGTTGACCGCGCGGCGAAAGAAGAAATGCTGGCCGGCGTGCGCGCCCACATCCGGTCGACGTTCACAGACGGGGTACTGGGGACCGGCCGGGGTTTTGGCGGGCTCTTCCGGCTCCTGTCCGGGGCCGGCGACCCTGCCTCCGCCGTCCTCTCCGGCGCGGTGCGCCGATCTCTCAGCGGGGAGCCCCTCGCCGGCGCCTACCGCGATCCGGTTCTGGTCTGCTCAATCGACGGGGTGGGGACCAAGACGCGGATCGCGGCCCTCTGCGGGAACCTTCGCGTCGCCGGCGCGGATATCGTGTCCCACGGCGCGAACGATGTGTTGTGCCACGGCGCGGCGCCCCTGTTCATGGTGGACTACTTCGCCGCCTCCTCGCTCGATCGGTCGGCGGTCGCCGCGGTGATCGGCGGTGTGGCGGACGCGTGCCGCGCGCAAGGGATCGCCTTGCTGGGAGGGGAAACGGCTGAGATGCCGGGCGTGTATGCGCGCGGGGAAATGGACGTCGTCGGCTGTACGGTGGGCGTGGTGGAGCGTGAGCGCGTGATCACAGGCGAAGCGATCCGGCCGGGCGACGCGATCGTCGGGGTGGCGAGCGACGGGCTGCATACGAATGGCTACACCCTCGCCCGCGCCGCCCTCTTCCCGGACGGCGGCCCTGCCGCCGTCCGGCGCGCCCTGGCGCGGCACCCCGCCGGTCTGGCGGAGTCACTCGAAGCGGCGCTGCTGCGGCCGCACCGGCCGTACGCCCGCGCCGTGCTCTCCCTGCGCGAGGAGGTGGAGATCCATGGGATTGCGCACGTCACCGGCGGCGGGGTGCCGGGCAACCTGATCCGCGTTCTCCCCGAAGGCTGCCACGCGTCTCTGCGCCGCAGCCGGTGGCCTGTGCCCCCCCTTTTTGCGCTCATTCAAAGGCGCGGCCGGATCGCCGATGCGGAAATGTTCCAGACGTTCAATGTGGGCCTTGGCCTCCTCCTCGTCGTACCGGGATCGCACGCGGGCGCAGCGGTCGCACACCTCGGGCGGACCGGCGAGCGGGCGTGGGTGGTGGGCGACATCACGGCAGGTGCGCACACCGTGGAGATTCGTGACTAGGGTCGAGAGCGGCGGGGTGCCTCCCCGTGCGGGAGGGAGCCCCGCTCCCCTTCGCGTCGGCGTCCTCGTGTCCGGCACCGGAACAAACCTGCAGGCCCTCATCGACGCCTGCCGGTCCGGTGAGGTGCCGGCGGAGGTCGTGGTGGTGGTGAGCAACGTGCCCGACGCCTTCGCCCTCGAACGCGCCCGGCAGGCCGGGATCCCGGCCGTTGTGGTCAGTCACCGGGCTTTTCCCGCGAAGGTGGCGTTCGAGGCGGCCCTGCGCGAAACGTTGGAGTCATTTCACGTCGGCCTCGTGTGTCTGGCCGGATTCCTGCGCATTCTCTCGCCGGCGTTCGTCCGGGCATTTGAGGGTCGCATCATGAACATCCATCCGGCACTCCTGCCCGCCTTCGGGGGAAAGGGGATGTACGGAGAGAGGGTACACGAGGCCGTGCTGGCGAGCGGCGCCAGGGTGAGCGGCTGCAGCGTCCACTTCGTCACCGAGGTTCCCGACGGCGGGCCGATCATTCTCCAGGCCGTCGTTCCCGTCTGTTGCGACGACACGCCGGCCACCCTGGCCTCGCGTGTCCACCGGGAGGAGCACCGTCTCTATCCGCTGGCCGTGGGTCTCTTTGCCGAGGGTCGCCTGCGGATTGAGGGGAACCGCGTGCGCGTCCTCCCGGCGTCTCCTTCGCCTTCAGACGCGCCGGCTCCTGAACACCTTGATGTGGCGCGACCGGCCTCGGTGGCACCCACGAAATGAAGAGTCGCATCCACAGGGCGCTGCTCAGTGTCTCGGACAAAACCGGCATTGTGGAGCTCGCCCGCGGCCTTGTCGATCTGGGCGTCGAGCTCGTGTCGACCGGAGGCACCGCCGCGGCGCTGCGCCAGGCCGGCCTGCCGGTCGTCCCCCTCTCTGACGTCACAGGGTTCCCCGAGATCTTGGGCGGGCGGGTGAAGACGCTCCACCCGGCCGTGCACGGAGCCCTCCTGGCTGTCCGCGAGAACCCCGCCCACACGGCCGAGCTCGCCAGGCACGGGATCCGCCCGATCGATCTCGTGGCGGTCACCCTGTATCCGATCGAGGTCGCTCAGGCACGGGCCGCTGATCTCCCCACGTTGATCGAAGAGATCGACGTCGGAGGGGTGACGCTCTTACGCGCGGCGGCCAAGAACTTCGAAGACGTCGTCGTCCTGAGTGCGCCGGGGCTGTATGAGCCGGTCCTTGGCGAGATCCGGCGTACGGGCACGGTGAGCCGCGAAACCCGCCTGCGCCTTGCCCGGGACGCGTTTTCGCGGACGAGCGGGTACGACGCCGCGATCGCCCGGGCTCTCGGGGCTTCCGCGGGGCCCGGGCCGTTTCCGCAGCATCTCCTGCTGGCATTCGAGAAGGTCGAGGATCTTCGCTACGGGGAAAACCCGCACCAGCGGGGTGCGTTTTACCGCGAGCCGGGGTTTGCGGGGCCGGGCGTCGTGACAGCCCGGCAGCGTGGGGGGAAGCACCTTTCGTTCAATAATATCTACGATCTCGACGCCGCGCTCGACCTCGTGCGGGAGTTTTCCGACCCCGCCGCCGTGATCGTCAAGCACGGGAATCCGTGCGGGGTAGCGACAGGAGAAACCCTGCGGGACGCCTCCCGGCGCGCCTGGGAGGGAGACCCGGTCTCGGCATTCGGAGGGATCGTGGCGCTCAACCGTCCGGTGGACGCCGCGACCGCGAAGGCGCTCACCGAGACGTTTCTCGAAGCGGTTATTGC
>DASUDA010000081.1:0-13619 GCA_036275835.1 bacterium
GAAGTCGGTCCGGGACGCCGGAGTGGATGCGGCGATCGTCGTGGGCGGGGGCAACATCGTCCGCGGGGTGCAGATTGCCGAGAAGATGGGGGTGGCCCGCGTCACCGCCGACTACATGGGCCTCCTTGCGACGGTGATCAATGCGCTCGCGCTCCAGGACGCGATGGAGCGCGAGGGCTTGGAGACGCGGGTGCAGACCGCCGTGGAGATGCATCAGGTCGCGGAACCCTACATCCGGCGGCGGGCGATCCGCCATCTCGAGAAGGGCCGCGTGGTCATCTTTGCGGGCGGCACCGGAAGTCCGTATTTCACAACCGACACGGCGGCGGCGCTGCGGGCGATCGAGATCGAGGCCCAGGCGATCCTGATGGCCAAGAAGGGCGTCGATGGCGTGTACGACAAGGATCCGCGGGAGAGCGCGGATGCCGTCCGGTTCCGCACGCTGGAGTACATGGAGGCGCTGAACCGCGGCCTCAAGGTGATGGATGCGACGGCCCTCTCGCTGTCGATGGACAACGACATGCCCATCGTCGTCTTCGACATCGCCCGGCCCGGGAACCTGAAGCGGGCCGTGATGGGCGAGGAGGTGGGCACCCTGGTCGGAGGAGGGGCCACCGATGCACACGGTCGTCGCGGACGCTAAGGCGCACATGCAGAAGGCCGTCGAGGCGGCCAAGCGGGAGTTCGCAAGCGTTCGCACCGGCCGGGCAAGCCCGGCACTGCTGGAGCGGGTCACGATCGACTACTATGGCACGCCGACGCCGATCACGCAGGTTGCGTCGGTCACGGTCCCCGAGCCTCGCCTCCTGGTGATCCAGCCCTGGGACAAGAGCCTCGTGCGCGAGATCGAGCGGGCGATCCAGAAGAGCGACCTGGGGCTCGTTCCCAGTAGCGACGGGGCGCTGATCCGCCTTCCGATCCCATCTCTGACCGGTGAGCGACGAAGGGACCTGGTGAAGCTCGTGCACAAGCAAGCGGAAGAAGCGCGCGTGGCGGTCCGGAACATCCGCCGCGACAATAAAGACAAGCTGGAACGGTTGGAGAAGAAGGCCGAGCTGTCAGAGGACGAGACCCGGCGCGCCGTAGACGAGCTGCAAAAGCTGACGGACCGCCATATCGCCGAGATCGAAGCGCTGGTGTCCGCCAAAGAGAAGGAGATCATGGAGATCTGATGCGCTCCGCGCCCCCGCCCCCCGACCTGGTGGGGTACACGCAGGAGGCAGCCGGCGAGATCCTCGCTGCCGCCGGGTGGCAGGTGGGTGAGACACTCGAAACCCACCCCCCCCGCCGGCGGCTTTCGGGCCCGCGCCGCGTCGTGCGCCAGAGGGTGGATGAGGCGGGCCGGATCGCGCTGGTGGTGTGTGGCGAACGCTCGGAGGACGCGCGGGTGTAGGTAGGGCCGCTCTCGCCCGCGGGCTCCGCGCGCGCCCCCTTGCGGGAGGGACGCGCGCCGCGTGACTCGGGTGCCCGGTCGTATCGATCCGGAGGGTGGAATGCGCGCAGTTGAGCATACGGTGCCGGAGGATCTGGCGCAGCGTGAAGATGCGCTGCGCGCCTCTCTGGACCCATCCCGCATTCCGCGTCATATCGCGATCATCATGGACGGCAACGGCCGGTGGGCAGAGATCCGCGGCCGCTCCCGGGCGGAGGGACACCGGGCCGGTCGCGAGGCGCTCCGCCGGACGCTGGAGGCGGCCCGAGAGTGCGGCGTGGAGTGTCTTACCCTCTACGCCTTCAGCACCGAGAATTGGCGGCGTCCTCCCGAGGAGGTTCAGGCGCTTATGGATCTCCTGATCGAGACGCTCGCGCAGGAGGCGGAGGAACTGCACCAGAACGGCGTGCAGCTTCGGGCTTCGGGATTGCTCGGTGAGATGCCGGTGCTGGTCCGGGCCGCGCTCGACCGTGTGATGGCGCTCACCCGGACGAATACCACCATCACGCTCAATCTGGCATTGAACTACGGCAGTCGCCGTGAGCTCACGGAAGCCGCCCGCCGGCTCGCCCAGGCCGCGGCGGACGGTCGCCTCCGCCCGGACGAGATCACCGAAGACGCGGTGGCGCGGTGCCTGTACGCTCCCGACCTTCCCGATCCCGACCTTCTGATCCGTACCGGGGGCGAACAGCGGCTCAGCAACTTCCTCCTCTGGCAGGCGGCGTACGCCGAATTGTATTTCACCGACATCTATTGGCCGGACTTCCAGAAGGCGCATCTTTTCGAGGCGATCAAGGCGTTCCAGGGGCGGGACCGACGGTTCGGGGGCGTTGAGCTTGGATAGCGCGGTCGCCCCCGCGGAGACGTCCGCCGTGGGTGGCGGGGGACTCGGCCGCCGCGCCGCGACGGCGGTCTTGGGAATTCCTCTCACCGTCCTCCTCGTCGTCCTGGGGAAAAACTGGCTGCTGGTGGGTGTGTGCGGTGCGATCGTCGTCGGCCTGCTCGAATTCTATGCCATGGCGGAGCGAATCGGGTACCGACCGGTTCGGGAGGCTGGAGTAGGAGCAGGGCTTCTCTTCGCTCTGTCGGCCGCGCAGCCCGTGCTGGTGCCGTGGGTGGAGCCGATTCTGGCGGCCCTTCTAGTGTACACGATGCTGAGGCAGCTCCGCGGCGGAGTCCCCGACCGCGGGCTGGCTAACGCGGGCGTGACGCTGCTGGGGGCTCTCTACGTGGGGTACCTGTTCAGTTACGTGCTGCGCCTGCGGGTCCTCAGCGTCGGGCCGGAGGGCGGCCCGAGTCCCCTTCCGGCGCTCCTCGTCATCAGCGTCGTGTGGGCGGCCGACAGCGTCGCCTACTTCGTGGGGCTCGGCGCCGGCCGGCACAAGCTCCTGCCTCGGGTCAGCCCGAACAAATCCCTGGAGGGAGCAGTGGCAGGCATCCTTGGCGGCATCGCGGCCGGCCTCGTGTTTGGGGGGGTCGCGCAGTTCCCGCTGTCCATGGCCGGTACCGTGGGAGCGCTGTGCGCGATCGCGAGCGTCTGCGGTGATCTGTGGGAATCGGCCATCAAGCGGGAAGTAGGGGTCAAGGACTCGGGATGGGTCCTGCCCGGACACGGCGGGATACTGGACCGGTTCGATGGACTGCTGTTTGCGGCGGTGACGGGTTACACCGTGATGCGCTGGTGGCCGGGCGGATGACCCGCCGCCTCGTGATCCTCGGCTCCACGGGCTCCGTTGGGCGGGCAGCGCTCGATGTCGTCCGCCACCTCCGGGGGGCGGGGTCGGCGATCGAGGTCGTCGGGCTGTCGGCGCACAGCAACGTTCCTCTGTTGATCGAGCAGATCCGCGAGGTCCGGCCGGCCGCGGTGGCCGTCGGCACACCCGAGGCCGCGGGTGTCCTTCGCGCCGCGGTTCCGGAGTGGCGGGGAAACGTAGTGGCCGGCCCGGACGGTCTGGCCGCTCTCGCGTCCCTCACAGACGCCGACCGTGTGCTCGTGGCCGTTGTGGGCATCGCCGGACTCGCTCCGACGCTCGCGGCGCTCCATGCGGGGGCGGACGTTGCGCTGGCGACAAAGGAAGTCCTGGTGGCCGGGGGTTCTCTCATCATGGACGCGGTCGCGCGGCTCGGGCGCCGTCTTTTGCCCGTGGACAGCGAGCATTCCGCGATCTTTCAGTGTCTCTCCGGCCATGCTCGCGGAGATGTTGCCCGACTGTGGCTCACGGCATCGGGAGGCCCCTTCCGCCGGATGTCCAGGGACGATCTGGCGGACGTGCGCCCGGAGCAGGCGCTACGTCATCCGACGTGGAGAATGGGGAAGAAAGTGACGGTGGATTCCGCCACGCTGATGAACAAGGGGTTGGAGATCATCGAAGCCCACTGGCTGTTCGGGGTGGAGCAGGAGAGGATCGAGGTGGTGATCCATCCGCAGAGCCTCATCCACTCCTGCGTGGAGTTCGTGGACGGGTCGCTCATGGCGCAGATCGGTCCCCGCGACATGCGCCTGCCCATCCAGTACGCCCTCACCTACCCGCAGCGGGCGCCGGGTCCTGTGCCTCCCCTCGATCTTCGCACGATCGGCGCGCTCGGTTTTGACGCGCCCGATCCGGTCCGCTTCCCGTGCCTGGTCTACGCCCGGGACGCGCTCAGACGGGGAGGAACGGCGCCCGCGGCCCTCAACGCGGCAAACGAGGTCGCCGTGCAGTTGTTCCTCGACGGCCGGATCGGATTCTCGGAGATTCCGAGGCTCGTCCGCACCGTCCTCGATCGCCACCATCCCTGTCCGGCGGTCTCCGTCGAGGCGGTGCTAGCCGCCGATCGCGAGGCCCGGGCGATGGCTGAAGCCGTGACCACCCCGTAAAGGAGCGAGACAGCGATGACGGGCGGAGGGAGTTTCGTGCCCACGTGGGTGCTGGCCTTTCTGGCGCTGGAACTGATGATCGTCGTGCACGAGGTGGGACACCTGCTCATCGCCAAGCGGGTGGGAATCACCGTGCACGCCTTCGCCATCGGATTCGGGCCGCGGCTCCTGGCGGTGACCCGCGGCGAGACCACGTACGCGCTCAACCTGCTGCCGATCGGCGGTTACGTCAACATGGCCGGCGAGGATACCGACACCGTGGCGGCCCACGTCCCGCCCGAGCGTCATTTTAGGGCAAAGTCCGTGGGCGCCCGCCTTGGCGTGGTGCTGGCAGGGCCGGCGATGAACTTTGTGCTGGCGATTGTTCTGCTGGCTGTCGTCGCGGTCACGTTTGGCGTGCCGGTCAGGGTCAGCACGCAGGTCGGGTCGCTCGTCCCGGGTTATCCCGCCGCGCAGGCGGGGCTCCGGCCGGGCGACGTGATCCTGGCGATCGATGGGCAACCGATGAGTGACGGCCAGGCGATCATCAAGACGATCCATGCGAGCGGGGGCCGGACGCTCTCCCTGCTGATCCGGCGTGGATCCGTCCAGATGCTGGTCCGCGTCCCGACCCGGTACGATGCGGGGCAGCGAGTCTGGCTCACGGGCTTCTCGCCCACTGTGGTCGTGTCACGGCTCGATCCCGCACGGGCGATCGGATGGGGAGCCCTGACCACGGGTCGCTACACCATCCTCTACCTGTCGGCGCTCGGCAACCTGATCCAGTCCGGGAAGTTGTGGAAGGAGGTCGGTGGTCCGGTGGCCGCGTTCACCGTCCTCGGGCAGGCTGCGCACGCCGGGTGGGAGCGGTTCGCGGACCTGACGGCAATCTTCAGCATTATCATCGGGCTGTTTAACCTCTTTCCGCTCCCGGCGCTCGATGGCGGCCGCCTGGCGTTCCTTATCGTGGAGGGGCTGCGGCGCCGGCCCGTGGATCCGCGGCGGGAAGGCTACATCCACCTCGTGGGGCTCGCCGTCTGGCTGTGCATCATGCTCCTCCTGACCGTGCGTGACTTGCTCTACCCGATCCGTGTGCCGCTTCCATGAGCGAGGGCATCGTCGCGGGATCTCCGCGGGAGATGCTACAATAAGGACGCACAAGGAGCACTGAATGGACCGTACGCAGACTCGACGAGTTCAGATCGGACAGGTCTCTGTCGGCGGGGGCGCGCCCATCGCCGTGCAGTCGATGACGACGACTGATACCCGCGACGTCGAGGCCACCGTGGCGCAGGTTCACGCCCTCGAGGCTGCCGGGTGCGAGATCATCCGGGTCGCCGTGCCGGACAAGGCCGCCGCTGACGCCCTGCCGCGGATCAAGTCCCGCATGCACGTCCCTCTCGTCGCGGACATCCACTTTGATTACCGCCTGGCGCTCGCCGCGCTGGAGGCGGGGGTGGATAAGCTTCGCCTCAACCCCGGAAACATCGGCAGCGACGACCGCGTCCGCACCGTCGCGCGGGAAGCGCGGGACCGGGGTGTGCCGATTCGCGTCGGAGCCAACGTGGGCTCTCTCTCGAAGGAGATGCTCCGCCGCTACGGCGAGCCGTGCGCCGACGCGCTCGTCGAGAGCGCCTGTGAGGAGATCCGGATTCTTGAAGACCTTCATTTTTCCGACATCGTGGTGTCGGTCAAAGCCAGCGATGTCGAGATGGCGTTGGACGCCTATGTCAAAATCGCGGACCGGACTCCCTACCCGCTGCACGTCGGCATCACCGAGGCCGGGACGACATGGGCCGGGACCGTGAAGTCGGCCGTGGGTCTCGGGGCGATTCTCTCCCGAGGGGTCGGTGACACGATCCGCGTGTCGCTCGCCACCGATCCCGTGGAGGAGGTGAAGGCCGGATTCGAGATCCTCAAATCCCTCAGCCTGCGGATGAGGGGCCCGATCCTCGTCGCCTGCCCGTCCTGCGGCCGTGCGGACGTGGACATCGTCGGGCTGGCCGAGGAAGTGGAGAAGCGCCTGGAGGCCTATCCGGTGGCGGTGAAAGTGGCCGTGATGGGATGCGCCGTCAACGGACCGGGGGAAGCGCGGATGGCCGATCTGGGCGTGGCCTGTGGAAAAGGCATGGGGCTGATTTTCAAGAAGGGGAGGATCGTCGCCAGTCTCCCGGAAAACCGCCTGCTCGAGGGGCTGATGAAGGAAGTCGAGGCGGTGGTCAGGGAGAAGCTGG
Source organism: bacterium (assembly GCA_036275835.1). GTDB lineage: Bacteria > Sysuimicrobiota > Sysuimicrobiia > Sysuimicrobiales > Segetimicrobiaceae > DASUDA01. Next base: position 6,503 of record DASUDA010000081.1, read on the forward strand.
CCGCCGCCTCTCAGGGGTGATCGCTCCGCTCGACGCCTTTCTCGCGCCCGCGGCGGGGTTCTGTCAGGGGTCTTGCGCAGTCGCCGTGGGATTGATGGTATGATCCCCCTCCGTGACGACATCCCGTCGACCAGGCGTCCGGTCGTCATGCTCCTGATCATCGCGGCCTGCGTTGTCGTTTTTGTCCATATGCTGTCGCTGCCGTCGCTCCGGGCGATGCAACGCCTGGTGGACAATTACAGCGTCGTTCCCGCGCAGTTCACCGGTCACGCGCCGATCCGGGGTCAGACCCCGCTCCTCCTCCGGTTGGAGACAAACCTCTTTCTCCACGGCGGCTGGATCCATCTCTTGGGGAACATGCTGTTCCTGTGGATCTTCGGCGACAACGTGGAAGACGCCATGGGCCACGGCCCGTTCCTGGTCTTCTACCTGCTCTGTGGCGCGGCGGGGAACCTGGGCCACATCCTCACCAACCCCCTTTCGCGCGAGCCCACGATCGGCGCGAGTGGCGCGATCGCGGGCGTCCTCGGAGCGTATTTGATCCTGTATCCACACGCGCGCGTCTTGTGCCTGGTCCCCCTCTGGGTCTTCCTCCAGTTCGTGTGGGTGCCGGCGATGCTGTTTCTTCCCGTGTGGATCGGCCTTCAGTTGATCTCCGGGCTGGCCTCTTTCGGCATGGGCGACGCCGGCGGCGTGGCGTGGTGGGCGCATGTGGGCGGCTTCATCACCGGGGCGCTCTTGGTCCGCGCCTTCGTCGCGCCGTGGGCCCGGTGAGCGCCGCGCGGGGCCACCACAGGAGATGCCGGCCCTGACACGAACCAACTAGTGGTACGCAGGTCGAGGCGGCCGTCCTCGAGGTGCCACGCGAGAGCGGAGGGAAGAGATGCGGAGGATCCTGGTTGAAACCCTGCCGGGCGTACCGGTGGGGGAGATGCAGGTGGAGATGGTGGAGCGGAAAGGCGTGGGCCACCCCGACTCGATCTGCGATGCGATCCTGGATCGCGTGTCGATTGAACTGAGCAGAGAGTACCTCAGCCAGTTCGGTCATGTCCTTCACCACAACACCGACAAGGCATTTCTCGTGGCAGGAGACGCCGAGGTCCGGTTCGGGGGTGGGGTGATCCGGGAGCCGATGCGGTTGATCTTTGGAGACCGGGCCACCTTCGGGCGGAATGGACGGGAACTGCCGGTTCGCGAGATCGCTATCACGACGGCCAAGAACTGGATTCGGGAAAACCTTCGGTTCGTCGATCCGGGCGGCCCCGGCGACCAGGATGGGCCGCACGTTGCCTACCAGATGGAGATCCGGCCGGCATCCGCCGAGTTGATGGACATCTTCAGCCGGGACACCATCGGCGCCAACGATACGTCCGCCGCGGTGGGGTACTGGCCGATGACGGAGACGGAAAGAGTCGTCCGGGAGACGGAGCAGTTCATCAACTCCAGAACGTTCAAGGAAGACTTCCCCGAGGCCGGCGAGGACGTGAAGGTGATGGGGGTGCGCCTGGGCCGCGACCTGCGTCTGACGGCGGCCGTGGCGTTTGTCGACCGCTTCATTGAGAGCGAGGACAAGTATTTCCGGCGGAAAAAAGAGGTGTACGATGCCGTCATGGCGTTTCTGGCCAGGCGGACCACGATGGAGAAAGTGACGTTCGATCTCAACACCTTGGATGAGCCTGGCAGGGGGATCAACGGAGTCTACCTCTCGGTCGTGGGGACCTCCGCGGAGGCGGGGGACAGCGGGCAGATCGGCCGGGGAAACAAGGTCAACGGGGTCATCGCGATCAACAGGCCCATGGGCACGGAGGCCGCCGCGGGCAAGAACCCGGTGTCGCACGTGGGGAAGATCTACACGATCTTCACTCACCTGGTGGCGCAGAAGGTCTACGAAGAGGTGGAGGGCATCCGGGAGGTCTACATCTGGATGGTCAGCCAGATCGGAAAGCCGATCGATCAGCCGGTCACCGCGGCCCAGATCACCCTCGCCAAAGGCGCGCGGCGGGCGACGGCGGAGCGGAAGGTGCGGGAGATTCTGGACCGCGAACTGACGGGGATCAACGTCTTCTGCCGGGACCTGATCGCGGGGAAGTACAGCGTCTGCTGAGCCGGGGGCTGCAGGGCCCGCTGCTTGACATCGTAGCACGCCAGAGCCACAATTAAAGTGAACGGGGAATACAAGAAAGAGGCGGCCCCGCCCCGCGGCGGGCGGGGCCGCCGCACGTGTCGAGGCCGCGGAGGTGGATTTATGCCCATCTATGAGTATCGGTGTACGCGGTGCAGGCACCAGTTTGAGGTCACCCATGCGGTCGGCGAAACCGTCGAGCGTTGCGAACGCTGCCGCGCGCCCGTGCGTCGGGTCTTCTCTCCGGTCGGGATCATCTTCAAAGGCTCCGGCTTCCATGTCACCGATTACCGCAAGACCTCCGACTCCGCCACGGGTGACGGAAAGACTGCGGGTGACGGAAAAGCGGCGGGCAAAGGGAAGGCTGCGACTCCGGCCGCATCCGGTGAGAAGACGGGTGGCGATGCGCCGGCTACAGCGTCGGGCACGGGTGCCGGAACAACGCGCTCGTAGCCCGCAGCGGTGGGCGAGGGCATGGCCCCGGGGCCATGCCCTCGTCGTGCTTTGTGGGCTGGTCGTGGTCTTCGTGCCGGGAGTGCCGGCCTGGGCCGAACCGGCAGCCCCTCCACTCGCGCTTGAGGTCCGCCTCGGGTTCGATGGAGCCCTGAAGATCGGGGTCCCTGTCCCGATGGAGATCCGGGTTCCTCCTCTTCCCTTCTCCGGCCGGGCCGTTCTTCTAGTGGAGGCTCCAGCCCTCGGTCCCCAGGCCGGGACGGTCACAACGTCGACTGCCATTTCCTTTGAGGGGATCCCGGGCGTGGCTCGTACCTTCCATCTTCCCGTGATCGTCAGTGATATCCGGCGGCCCCTCACGATCCGCGTCCTTCACGCAGGCGGCGAGGTCTTCCGCCGTGCCATCGCACTCGACCCCATACGGGTCGGGTCTCGGGTGATCGTGGCTGTGTCCTCCGCGCACGGAGGCCTGGCCTTTGTTCACCGGCTGCCGGGTCGGGTCGTCGCGGGCGAGATTTCGGAGGAGGCGCTGCCGTCCGTGTGGCAGGAATATTCCGGCGTGGACCTTCTCGCCGTGCGCGATCTCGATCCTGCGCGGCTGGATGATGCGCAGCGCCGGGCGCTCCTGACGTGGATCCAGATGGGCGGCCGGCTTCTCCTGGTGGTGCGGCCGGGCGCGTCCGTCCCCGAGTTTCTCGGCCCGGTCCTTCCGGCTGACGTGGGCGAGCCTCGAACGGTATCCGCGCGTGACGCCCTTGCCCAACGCTATGGGGCTGATCTGCCGGCCGGTCCCCTTGTCATGACCGCCCTCGCGCCGCATCCCGGTGCTGACGAGGTCCGCGCCGGCGGCGTCCCGGTGATCGCCACCGCCCCGGCCGGATGGGGGCGGGTCACCATGTGGTCGTTTGACCCGTGGGAGCCGCCGTTTCGCGGGGGAGAGGGCAGCCTCCGCCTCTGGGCGGATGTCCTCGGGAGCCCGCCAGGCCCACCCTCCCTCGTGGATGCCGCGGCCGTCGCGAGCCGCCTGCCGGACAGTCCTCCCCTCGACCCGCAGGTGCACGTGGCCGTCGGCGCCGCCGTTCTCGGATACGTCCTCCTGCAATACGTCCTGCGGCGTCGGCTTCCCTCGACGGCGGGCGCAGTGGGCGGTCTGGTAATCGCGTGTCTGGGTTTGGGGGGATTCACTGCACTCGCGGCGGACGTTCGAAACCGGTCGACGGCTCTAACGCAGGCGACATTCCTTGAGCAGGCGCCGGCCGCGCCGGCCGCGCGCGCGCTTACCGTCGCCGTGGTGGCGGTCCCCTACGGAGGGCCGTATCTCCTGCGGGCGCCGCGGGATGCCACAGCCGGTCCTGCGACGTCCTCCGGCGATCTTCGTCTCGACCTCACCGGCGGTACCGCGATTCTGAGTGGTCGCCTTCGTGCGGGCGAGAGCGGCCGTCCGTTTGAAGCCCTGGGCACCGTGCCCCTGGAAACATCGGGAACACTGTCGCCCGACATCCGGATTCTCAGGGTGGACCTGAGGTCCTATCGCCTCCACCGCGCCCAGGTCCTCTGGCGGGATCGTCTGTATCCCCTTGGAGATCTTCCCTCCGGCGCATCTGTCCACGAGCTGCGTCCCGATGTGTGGGTCCACGTCGACGGCGCGGCAGCGGACGACCGGGTGCGGGCGTGGATCTTCCGGGGGTCCGGGGGCGATGCTATAATGAAGGCCACGACGCCGGTGCTGGTCGGCGAGATGGACGGCTCCGCACCCGCCTTCGCGTTCGCGGGAACGGGAGCGCCGGGCCAGCGGCTGACGATCCTGCTGGTGCCTCTCGCGAGGCGGTAAGCAGAAGGAACGCCGTGGGAAATCCCGTGTTGCGCGGGGAACTCCGGGCCCGAAGTACAAGCCGCAAGATTCTCGTGATCCAGATTTTCTACCTGGCCGTGCTCGGCCTGTTGACCTTTCTCGGCCTTCCACCGGAACTGACGCAGACCGAGACGTCGCGTCAGGCCGGCCTCGTTCTTGCCCTCCTTGCCGTCCAGGTCGTGCTCCTCACGTACTTCGCGTCGGCCTGCGCGATCCAGGAGATTGCCGTCGAGGGTGAAAAAACCGCCGTCGATCTCATCTTTGCGCCATTTACGCCTGCCGCCATCGTCACGGGCAAGAGCCTGGCCTCGCTCATCACAATCCTCTACTGGCTTCTCCTCGGTGCTCCCCTCGTGATGCTCGCCGCGCGCATCCGGCAGGAACCGCTCGATGATATCATTGGCGTCACCGCATTCATTGCGATCGCGGCCTGGGGGATCACCCAGATTGGGACGCTGTACAGCATCCTCGTCGAACCGGAGTTCTCCCGGGTGCTGGCCCACTGGGGCACGCTGCTCGCGATCTTCGTGGGCACGCTCGTACTGCCGGCCCCAGCCCGGCTGATCAACCCTGTCGTCACCGTGGCGCGTGCAGCCGGCGGGGGGATCCCGTGGATGGCGTGCCTGGGGTACGCCGCGCTGGGGGTGGTGTGTGATTATCTGGCAGGTGTCTCGCTCCGTCGGTTTGCGGCCACATGACGGGTGAAGCCCGCGAGTTGCGGTCTATCCTGGGGCGGGTAGCCCTGCGGCTCTCGGCCGGGGCCGCCTACCGGGTGCTCGCCCGATCCGCCGCGCTCGCAGCCGCCGCGCTCCTGGTCCTGGGCCTCGTGACGCTCGTGGTGCCCCTTGCGGTTCCGTGGGGTCGTGCCGGAGGGGTTGTGGGAGCGGGTCTGGCCGCGGCATTCCCTACCCTCCTCTGGCGCCGCCGCCCATCCATCCTCGTTGCGGCCAGGGCCACAGATCGCCGCCTGGGCCTCGCGGACCGCCTCGGCACGGCGGTAGATCTACTTGCGCGGCCGGTGGCTCTCACGGGGCTCGCGCGCCTGCAGGTCATCAATGCGCTTGAATCCGCCCGCGCGGTCACTCCGCGGACGGTGGCCCCCCTCAGGATTCCGCGCGATGCGTGGATCGCGGTGGCGCTTGCCGCCTCCCTCGTGCTCTGGGTGCAATATCTTTCCGGCCTGACCCTTCCTGCCACACCCGCCGCGCGGATCGCGGCGGCCATCCATCGAGAGGGGAGTCGCCTGATTGATCTCGGCCGGAGAATCGACGAGGCGGCCCGTACGCGTGGACTCCCGGAGGCGCGGCGTGTCGCCCCGCAGATCGTCGATATCGGGCAGAGGCTCACGGGCCCGCGGGTAACCCGCGAGGGCGCCACGGGTCTCCTCAACGAGGCTGGCCGCACCCTCGCGGCCGCGCGGGACACGGTGGATCGCCGGTTGGGGGCGCCGTCCACCGGTCGTCCGGGGACCGGGGATGCTCGTACGCCTGTGACGCCCGAGGTGGGCGCGCAGCGGCTCGAGAAGCTCGACGCGGCCGTTCGAGAGATCGACGCCCTGACCAGTCACCTCCGCGCCGGAAGCCCCGACCAGGACCGGGAGGCCGTCTCGCAGAGGCTGCGCGCGCTGTCCGAGTCCCTTGACCGGTCAGGCGATGCGCCCGCAGCGTCGCGCCGGAGTGTTGCAGAGGCGCGCCGGGACGTTGAGCAGGGCCGGCCGTCTGCGGCCGCCGATGCGTTGGGCGAGGCGCTGCAGGATTTGCAGAAGTTCGAGCGGATGCTGGGCGACGAGCAGGTCCTCGCCGCGGCGCAGCGCGAGATCCAGAGGTCGTCCGAACGGATCGCTGAGAGCGGGCTGCCTGGCGAACATATGCCGGCCGCCGGGCAGGCCGGACAGGCACCCTCCGACGCTCCTCGTCCCGTGGAACCCGGCTCCGCCGCCCCAATCCCAGGCGCCGACGAGGTGGCGCCGCCTCCGCCCGGCCCCAACCAGGGGAGCCTTCCCGGCGAGGGAACAGGGGGAACACGGGGAGCACCCACTCCCCGGCTCGAGGGGACGCGCACCCCGACGCATCTGCGCGGGGTTCCGGGCGAGGGCGCAGTGGCGGTTCGGGAGATCACGGCCGCCGGCCAGGCCGGCGCCGCCCATCTTCCGGCCACGCGCCCGCCGGCCGACGTGGCGCACGAGATCGACCGTGCGCTGAGGAGCGAGCCGCTCCCCCCGGCGTACCTGACGATCATCCGCCGCTACTTCGAGATTCTGGGAGGGGCGCCGTGAGCGATCTGCATCCCCTCACGCGCGACGTGGGGGAGTTCCGGCGGGTGTTTGCCGCGATCCGGGAGGAGTTGGGCCGCGTCATCGTCGGCCACGCCGATCTCCTGGACCTCGTCGTCACCGCGCTCGTGGCGGATGGCCACGTCCTGCTGGAAGGTGTGCCGGGCCTCGGCAAGACGCTCCTGGTGCGGACGCTGGCGCAGGCGCTGGACCTTCAATTCTCCCGGATTCAGTTCACGCCGGATCTGATGCCGGCGGACATCCTGGGCACAAACCTGATCGTCCAGGATGACGCGGGCCGCCGGCGGTTCGAGTTTCAGCCGGGCCCGATCTTCGGACAGATCATTCTGGCCGACGAGGTCAACCGGGCGACACCGAAGACGCAGTCGGCGCTTCTGGAGGCGATGCAGGAGCACGC